>JBEVFK010000129.1:0-10907 GCA_040512325.1 Mycobacterium sp.
AGCTGCTTGGGCGGGCTCTTCATCAGGTACGCCGAGGCGGCCTCGACCGGTCCGCCGATGCCACGGTCCAGCGCGATCTTCGCCGCACGCACCGCATCGATGATGACGCCCGCGGAGTTCGGCGAATCCCACACCTCGAGCTTGTACTCCAGGTTCAGCGGCACGTCACCGAAGGCGCGGCCCTCGAGGCGGACGTAGGCCCACTTGCGGTCGTCGAGCCAGCCGACGTGGTCGGACGGGCCGATGTGCCCGTCCTTGGTGTTGAACTCGCGCTGCAGGTTGCTGGTGACGGCCTGGGTCTTGGAGATCTTCTTCGACTCCAGCCGGGTGCGCTCCAGCATGTTCAGGAAGTCCATGTTGCCGCCCACGTTGAGCTGCATGGTGCGGTCGAGCTGCACGCCGCGGTCTTCGAACAGCTTCGCCATCACGCGGTGGGTGATGGTGGCGCCGACCTGGCTCTTGATGTCGTCACCGACGATCGGGACGCCGGCATCTTCGAACTTCTTGGCCCACACGGGGTCAGAGGCGATAAACACCGGCAGCGCGTTGACGAAGGCCACGCCGGCGTCGATGGCGCACTGGGCGTAGAACTTGTCGGCCTCTTCGGATCCCACGGGCAGGTAGGACACCATCACGTCGACCTTGGCCTCTTTGAGCGCCTTGACCACGTCGACGGAGTCGGTGTCGGAGATCTCGATGGTCTCGGCGTAGTACTTGCCGATGCCGTCGAGGGTGGGGCCGCGCTGGACGGTGACGTTGGTGGGCGGCACGTCCGCGATCTTGATGGTGTTGTTCTCCGAGGCGAAGATGGCCTCCGAGAGGTCGAAGCCGACCTTCTTGGCGTCCACGTCGAAGGCGGCGACGAACTTGACGTCCCGCACGTGGTACTTGCCGAACTTCACGTGCATCAGGCCGGGAACGGTCGCGTTCTCATCGGCGTCCTTGTAATACTGCACACCCTGCACCAGTGAGGATGCGCAGTTGCCGACGCCGACGATGGCGACCCGGATGTCCTGCTCAGTCATGGACGTTTCCCTTCATCCGTACTTTCGAAAATTGTTGACGTGGTTTGTTGCCGTTGTTGTCAGGGTTGGTCGGTGCGACCTTGCGCGACGCGCTCGGCGGCGATCAGCTCGTTGAGCCATTTCACCTCGCGCTCGCTGGACTCCAGCCCGAGCTGATGCAGCTGGCGGGTGTATCTGTCGAACGAACTGCTGGCCCGCGCCACGGCTTCACGCAGGCTTTCCCGACGTTCTTCGACCTGCCGGCGACGGCCTTCCAGGATCCGCATTCTGGCCTCGGCCGGCGTGCGGTTGAAGAAGGCCAGGTGCACACCGAAGCCGTCATCGGTGTAGTTCTGCGGACCGGTATCGGCCACCAGCTCGGTGAACCGCTGCTTGCCGGCATCACTGAGCTGGTAGACGCGTCGAGCCCGACGCAGCTTGGTGGTTCCCTCGGGAGCCGCATCTTCGACGATGAGCCCGTCGGTCTGCATCCGGCGCAATGCCGGGTACAGCGAACCGTACGAGAAGGCACGGAACGCGCCCAGGAGTCCGGTCAGCCGCTTGCGCAGCTCATAGCCGTGCATGGGTGATTCGAGCAGGAGGCCCAGAATCGCGAGCTCCAACACCGAAATCACCCCCTTGTTTGTCCACTACGACAGTTCGACACCTCGAACAACTGTATCGCGCCGATATATATGTCGCTACATCGGACCACGTATCGAGCACGCCGAAACCGACGGTTGGGCGCCGAGAACCAGGTTGACGAGCCCGAACGTCGCTTCGGCGAGGGCCGCGGCCCTACTCGCTGGGGTAGTTCACCCGTTTGATGGACCCGTCGCCGTTGAGTGACAGGTATCCGCTGTTCCCGAACTCGGGCGTGACGTAGACCATGATCTCGACGCTGCCCGGCGGGGCCGTGATGTCGCTGTTGGGATCGATGCTGACGTGCATGTTGTCGACCTCGGCGGGATCGATGCCCAATGTCTCGGGGGCTCCCCGGATGATCCCGACCAGCAGCGGGATGTCGAAACCGGCGAGATCGACCACCCGCTCGTCGGCGCTGACGCTGGTCTCCGACGGGTCGTCGAAACCGCCGCGATAGGAGTAGCTCAATGCCCGCCGCGGCTCGTTCGGGTCGGGGCGTTCCAGCGAGGCGTAATCGGTGAAGATGGTCAGGCCGTAGCCGGTGGTGTCGCCGAACTTCTGCCGCATCTGCTCGAACAGCCCGTTGAGTCCACCGAGGGACATCAGCTGTCGTGGTGGGGTCAGGACCTTGGCGGGAATGCCATCGGACTTGGCTCCGGGATCGGTTTCGAAGCTCAGCGGTGAACTGGTGTTGCCGTACAGCCCCCAGCCGATGCCGATGCCGAGGAGCACCAGCACCGCGGCCACCGCGGCCTTCAATCCCCAACCCGGGCCCGATCCCAGGCCCGCGGCCGCGAGCCGTGAAGGCTCTTTCAACACCGGCATCTGCACCGGCGCGTTCTCGTTCTGCAGGTCTGATACCAGTGCCTGGAGATCGCCGAGTGTGGCCGCGGTGGTCGCCGCCGCCACCCGTTGGCGGTGTTCTTCCATCGACAGCTGACCGTCGGCCAACGCACTGTCGAGCACCGAGCAGGTGTCGTTGCGGTTGCTGTCCTTGGCTCTGGTGCCTGCTGTTTGCCGCGTCGCCACGCGATGATCGTAAGAGGTCACGCGCGTGCACGGCGTTTCGACGCGTGACGAGCGTCATGTTGATCGCGGAGCGACAGGTGACGATGGGCCGATGAGACGTTCTGTACACAGCGCCGCCCCGTCGCGGGTCGACGGCCGAGGGGCCGACGTACTCTTGTGATCGTGCGATTGCAGCGACAGGTGGTGGACTACGCGCTTCGGCGGCGTTCCCTGCTGGCCGAGGTGTACTCCGGCCGCACGGGCGTCACCGAAGTCTGCGACGCCAATCCTTATCTGCTGCGCGCGGCGAAGTTTCACGGGAAACCGAGCACCGTCATGTGCCCGATCTGCCGCAAGGAACAGCTGACGCTGGTGTCCTGGGTGTTCGGCGACCACTTGGGCGCAGTGTCAGGCTCGGCCCGGACTGCGGAGGAATTAGTGCTGCTTGCCACCCGATTCGATGAATTCTCAGTGCACGTGGTGGAGGTATGCCGTACGTGCAGCTGGAATCACCTGGTCAAGTCCTACGTGCTGGGCGAGCCTCGCCCGCCCAAGGCACCCCGGACCCGGACCGCGCGCAAGGGCGCGCGCACGGCCAGTGAATAGCCCCGGGCGGCACGAACGGTCACCATCCGATCCCCAGCGTGGGTCATCGGGTGAGGGCGGGCATGCGCGCCCGGATTCGGAGACCACCCGGCTGCCCGCGCGGGGCCAACGCCCCGACAGTGGGAGTGGTCGCCCCGGCCAGGGCCGGCAGACCCCGCGGGCGGCGGTGCCGCCCGATCATCGTCCGACGTCGATCCTCCCGCCGGTGCGCGACGAGGTGGACCCGCGGCTGCGCGACCCGATCGATGTGGTCAAAGCTGCGCTCGACGGCAACCCGCCGCCGAGACCACCTGGCCGTGACGAACCGCGCGGCGGCGGAGGCGAGCCGCCCAAGCGACCGTTCCAGATCAACTGGAAATGGGTGCGACGCGGGCTCGCGGTCTGTGCGGCCGTGCTCATCGTGTTGCCGCTCATCACCTTCGGTATGGCGTACTTCATCGTCGAGGTGCCCAAGCCCGGTGACATCCGCACCGCGCAGGTGTCGACAATTCTGGCCAGCGACGGTTCCGAGATCGCCAGGATCGTTCCCCCCGAGGGCAACCGGGTCGACGTCACCATCGACCAGATCCCGGTGCACGTGCGTGATGCGGTGATGGCCGCCGAAGACCGGGACTTCTATTCCAACCCCGGCTTCTCGTTCACCGGGTTCCTGCGGGCGGTCAAGAACAACATCGTCGGCGGCGATCTGCAGGGTGGGTCCACCATCACGCAGCAGTATGTGAAGAACGCCTTGGTCGGTGACGCCCGCTCGGGTGTGGGCGGGGTGATCCGCAAGGCCAAAGAGCTGGTGATCTCCACCAAGATGGCCAGCGAGTGGTCCAAGGACCAGGTGCTGCAGTCCTACCTCAACATCATCTACTTCGGCCGTGGCGCGTACGGGGTGTCCGCGGCATCGCAGGCGTATTTCGCCAAACCCGTCGAGCAGTTGACGGTGTCCGAGGGCGCACTGCTGGCGGCGCTCATCCAGCGGCCGTCGGTGCTCGATCCCGCCGTGGACCCGGAGGCGTCGGCGGACCGGTGGAGCTGGGTGCTCGACGGCATGGTCGAGATCGGCGCGTTGTCCCCGGAGGACCGGGCGACGCAGGTCTACCCGCCCACCATCGCCGTCGACCAGGCCCGCGACGCGAACCAGACCACCGGTCCCAACGGGCTGATCCAGCGCCAGGTCACCAAGGAACTGTTGGACCTGTTCGACATCGACGAGCAGCAGCTCAACACCGAGGGCCTGCAGATCACCACCACCATCGACCCCAAGGCGCAGGCCGCAGCGGACGCGGCGGTCACCGAGACGCTCGACGGTCAAGATCCGGACATGCGGGCCGCGGTGGTGTCCATCGATCCCAACACCGGTGCCGTCAAGGCCTACTACGGCGGCAATGACGCCCAGGGCTTCGATTTTGCGCAGGCCGGCCTACCGACGGGGTCGTCGTTCAAGGTCTTCGCCTTGGTCGCCGCCCTGGAACAGGGCAAAGGGCTCGGTTACCAGGTGGACTCGTCTCCGCTGACCGTCAACGGCATCGAGATCGGCAATGTCGAGGGCGGCAGCTGCGGCACCTGCAATGTCGCCGAGGCGCTCAAGCGTTCGCTCAACACCAGCTACTACCGACTGATGCTGGAGCTGGACAACGGGCCCGCCGACGTCGCCGATGCCGCACATCGGGCCGGGATTGCCGAGAGCTTCCCGGGGGTGGAGCACACGCTGTCCGAAGACGGCCAGGGCGGACCTCCGAACAACGGTGTGGTGCTCGGCCAGTACCAGTCCCGGGTCATCGACATGGCGTCGGCGTACGCCACGTTGGCCGATTCCGGTGTCTATCACGCACCGCATTTTGTGCAGAAGGTCGTCAACGGTCAGGGCCAGGTGCTGTTCGACGCGAGCACCCAGGACACCGAGGGCGAGCAGCGCATCGACAAAGCGGTCGCCGACAACGTCACCTCGGCCATGCAGCCCATCGCCGGCTACGCGAACGGCCACAACCTCGCCGGCGGCCGGAAGTCGGCGGCGAAGACGGGCACCAATCAGCTCGGCGACACCGGCGACAACCGCGACGCGTGGATGGTCGGCTTCACGCCGTCGCTGTCGACCGCGGTGTGGGTGGGCACCACCGAGGGCACCAAGGCGTTGGAGAACTCCTCGGGTTCCCCGGTGTACGGCTCGGGTCTGCCGTCCGACATCTGGAAAGACACGATGGACGGCGCCCTCGAGGGCACCGACGACGAGGACTTCCCGAAGCCGACCGAGATCGGCGGGTATGCCGGTGTGCCCGCAGCGCCGCCGCCTGCTCCGACGCCAACCACCCCGCCCCCGCCCCCGCCGGGCACCGTCATCCAGCCGAGTATCGAGATCGCACCGGGCATCACCATTCCGCTCGGCCCGCCGACCACGGTTCCCGCAGCGCCGCCGCCGGGCGCGCCGCCACCACCCGGTGCGCCGCTGCCGCCGGGTGATCCGTTTGCGCCCGTCCCGCCGCCACCGCCGCCCCCGTGACAGGTGAGGGGCGAGGGCAGGTTTCACCCGGGGGGCTAGCGCCGGATACGCGCAGCGCGGAACAACGCGACCTGCCCAGCCGCAATGACCCGATGGTGTCGGCGATGGCGGACATGGTCGGGGGACCGGTCGGGCGGCACGCCGTGATCGGCCGGCAGCGATTCTTGACCCCGTTGCGGGTGCTGTTCGTGATCGCGCTGGTGTTCATGGCACTGGGGTGGACGACGAAGTCGGCGTGTCTGCAGACGGTCGGCACCGGTACGGCCGATCAGCGTGTGGCCAACTGGGAGAACCAGCGCGCCTACTACGAACTCTGCTACTCCGACACCGTCCCGCTCTACACGGCGGAGCTGCTGAGCCAGGGCAAGTTCCCGTACAAGTCCAGCTGGCTCGAGACCGACGACACCGGTCAGCCACGACAGACCTATGACGGTGTCACCGCGGTGCGCTACATGGAGTATCCGGTGATCACCGGTGTCTACCAATACGTTTCGATGGCGTTGGCCAAGACCTACTCGGCACTCACCAAAGCGGTGACGTGGCCGGTGCTGTCCGGTGTCGCCGAGGTGGTCATGTTCTTCAACATCGCCGCGCTCGGTCTGGCGCTGGGGTGGCTGGTGACGGTGTGGGCCACCGCGATGCTGGCCGGCCGGCGCATCTGGGATGCTGCCCTGGTCGCCGGATCACCGCTGTTGATCTTCCAAATCTTCACCAACTTCGATGCCCTGGCCACAGCTTTCGCCATGGGGGCCATGCTGGCGTGGGCGCGGAAAAGACCCGTGCTCGCAGGTGTGTTGATCGGCTTGGGGGTGGCGGCCAAGCTCTATCCAGTGCTGCTGCTGCTGCCGATCCTGCTGTTGGCGCTGCGGTCCGGCCGGCTGGTCGAGGCAGGCAAGACGGTGGCGTCGGCGCTGGCCGCATGGCTGGTGGTCAACCTGCCCATCATGGTGTTGTTCCCGCAGGGCTGGGCGGAGTTCTTCCGTCTCAACAGCCGCCGCGGCGAAGACATGGACTCGCTGTACAACGTCGTCGGCAGTTTCACCGGGTGGCCGGGCTTCGACCGCGACCTCGGGTTCTGGGAGCCGCCGGTGATCCTCAACGGTGTGGTGGCGGTGCTGATGGCGGCGTGCTGTGCGGCCATCGCCTATGTCGCCTTGACCGCGCCGCAACGACCGCGGGTGGCGCAGCTGGCGTTCCTGGTGGTGGCCGCGTTCCTGTTGACCAACAAGGTGTGGAGCCCCCAGTTCTCGCTGTGGCTGGTGCCGCTGGCGGTGCTGGCACTGCCGCATCGCCGAATCCTGCTGGCGTGGATGACCATTGATGCCCTGGTCTGGGTGCCGCGCATGCTGTTCATCTACGGCGAGCAGAACAAGGGCCTGTCCGAGCAGTGGCTGACCACCACCGTGCTGCTGCGCGATCTCGCGGTCATCGGTTTGTGTGTGCTGGTGGTGCGGCAGATCTATCGCCCCGGGACCGACCTCGTGCGCTGGGGTGGTCGCCTCGACGACCCGGCGGGCGGGGTGTTCGACCGGGCGCCCGATGCTCCGCCGTCCTGGTTGCCTGCCTGGCTGCGGCCGGCGCCGGTCAAGGTCGGGATTGCCGGTCAACCGGTCGGCTCTGGTGGTAGCGGCTAAGCCGTTTCGCGCGCGACGATGCGATAGCCGACGTCGATGGCCGCAGTCGCGATGTCCTCACCGTGGATCCGGGCCAGCAACAGCTCCGCGGCCCGCATGCCGATCTCCTCGACGTCGACGCTGACGGTGGTGAGCGCCGGAATGAGGTGGCGGGCCATCTCGAAATCGCCGAAACCGGTGATGGCCAACTGATCCGGCACCGAAAGGCCGCGTCGTTGCGCGGAGAGAACCGCAGCGGAGGCGAACACGTCGGAGGCGAACACCACCGCGGTGGTCTCGGGGTGGCGCTCCAACACTGTGTCGAGCAGTTCCACCCCGGTGTCCATCGAGACGTCGCGGCCCGGCAGGTCGACCACCCGCAGCGGTTCGTCCGGCAGCAGCGCCCGCATCCCGGAGGAGAAACCCTCGAGTCGGCGGCTGGCCCTGGCGTCGCCGGTGCCCAGCACACCCGCGAAAGTCAGTGCGCGGTGGCCTTTGTCGACGAGGTAGCGGACCACGTCGATCATGGCATCGCGGTTGGAGAACCCGACCAGCGTGTCCAGGGGTTCGGTGTTCCAGTCCCAGGTCTCCACCACGGGCGCGCCGTAGTCGCGCAGCAGTCGGGTGGTCTGTTCGGTGTGCAGGGTGCCGACGATGAAGAAGCCGTCCGGACGGCGCGAGATGGCGCCTCGGATCAGGTCTTCTTCGCGCTCTTCCTGGTAGTCGGTGTAGCCGACGGTCAGTTGGTAGCCGGCCGGTCCCAGGTGGGCCGCGGCGGCGCGCAGGGTGTCGGAGAAGATCGACGCCGAGATCACCGGCACGATGGCGGCGATGGTGCGGCTGCGGTTGGACGCCAGATGGCTGGCGGCCAGGTTGGGCACGTATCCGGTGTCGGCGATCGCGCGCTGGACCCGCAGCCGGGTTTCCTCCGAGACCCGGTCGGGCCGGCTGAGTACCCGGGACACGGTCTGCGCTGACACTCCGGCGGCGTGGCCGACGTCGAGCATGGTCACCGACTGGGTGGAGGACGCTCCGCGGGATCGTCGCTGGCTCGGCCCAGCCACACGGCCCCCTTCGATCGATCGGTCGGCATCAGAGGATGCTGACGTGATCGTATCGGCGGGGGCCGTGACGGGTCGGGAGGACGCTACGTTCAGCGGGCGCCGATCACGCTGTCGGCGGCGGGGCCGTCGGTGGTGTCCTTCTGACCGAGCTCCGGATCGGCGAGATAGCCGCTGATCTCGAAGTTGGTCTCCGGAGCCCGCCACATCGAGAAGGCGGACACCCCGGCCAGGATGGCGACCAGGCCGGCCACCAGCCAAGGACTGCCCCCGCTGAAGGCGACCAGCGCGGTGGCGATCAGCGGCAGTGGGCCACCGACCAGCGCCGAGGTGGTTTCGCGGGCGGCGGCGATGCCGGAGAAACGCACTTCAGCCGGGAAGTACTCGGCGTAGAACGACGCCTGTACACCGAAGATCGCGCGGTCGGCGATGTGCGCCACGATGACAGCCAGATACAGCAGGCCGATGCTGCCCACCTGGAGGATCATGAAGAACGGCACGACGAAGGCGATCAGGAACAGCGCCCCGCCGATCACCACCGGGCGCCGGCCCACACGATCGGACAGTCGTCCCCAGAAGACCGTGGCTATCGATCCGACGAGACCGCTGAGCATGATGCCCACCAGAGAGGCGACGGTCGGATAGCCCAAGGTGTTGATCGCATACGACAAGGCGAAGGTCTGGAAGATGTAGGTCAACGAGCCGCCGAAGTTCACGCCCGCCGCGATGAGCACCATCTTCGGATGCTTGGTGAAGAGCAGGCGCATCGGCGACTCTTCGCGCGTCCGCGCCTTCTTCTTGATGCGCTGGAAGTCCTCGGTCTCTTCCATCTTCACCCGGATCACCAGCGCGATGATCAACCCGACGGCGCTGAACAGGAAGGGAACTCGCCAGCCCCAGGAATTGAACGCGTCCTCGGGCAGCAGGGCGAACAGGGCGAACATGCCGGTGGCCAGCATCATGGCCAGGTCGACACCGGCGGCCGGGATCGAGGTGAAGAAGCCACGGTTGGTACGGCCGCTCTCGCCGGCGACCACGACGGCGCCGCCGTATTCGGCGCCGGCGCCGAAGCCCTGCACCATGCGCAGCAGGACCAGACCGGCAGGCGCCCAGTAGCCGATCGCGTCGAAGTTGGGCAGCAGGCCGATCAGGATCGTGCTGACGCCCATGATGGTGACGGTCAGCAGCAGCACCGGTTTGCGGCCGATGCGGTCACCGAGGTTACCGAGTACGAACCCGCCCAGCGGCCGGACCACGAAGCCGATGGCGTAGGTGGCGAAGGCGATCATGGTGCCCACCGTGGGGCTGACATCGCCGAAGAACTGCTTGTTGAAGATCAGCACCGCGGCTGCGGAGTACAGGAAGAAGTCGTACCACTCGATCACGGTGCCCGCGGCGCTTGCCGAGACCGGGACCCACCGCTTTTTGTCGATCACACGTCGATTCATCGCTCTGGCTTTCTCTGTACGACTTGGTGGTTAGCGCTAACTTGCATTAGCGATGGAACGGGACACTAGTGGCCTGACTCACATGAGTCAACAAGGTGAGGCGCCTGTCGCGTCGGGCCGGCATGGCACGAGTGCCCAGCGCATTGATCTCAGTATGCGTACGACACGTGGCCATATGCGCGAGGCGCGACGCGTTTTCGCTGGCCGTAGGCGGTTCGCAACCCATCGCTGGGCGGAGGGCGGAGGCCGGGGCACGCCGGGGAAGTTCGATTTGTGATTGTGCAACCGCCGATGGCAGCGCTAACATCGGCGCAGACGCAACTGTGGCGGCAGCCACACAAATCGAGGCAGACGGAGAGCAACAGCATGAAAGTACTGGAGGGCATTCGCGTCCTGGACCTGTCGATCGCGATGGCAGGGCCGCTGGCCACGCAGAAGCTCGCCGACCTCGGCGCCGACGTCATCAAGGTGGAGCCGCTGACAGGGGAGTGGCAGCGGCATGTATCGGCGGGCGGCGCCCGGGGCAATCAGGTCAACGCCTCGTTCCTCTCGCTGAACCGCAACAAGCGCTCATTGTCGCTGAATCTCAAGAGTGCGGCCGGCCGCGAGGTGCTCTACCAGCTGGTGCGCACCGCTGACGTCTTCCTCCAGAACTATCGGCCCGGGGTGGCGGGACGCCTGGGTGTCGACTACGCGACGCTGCGTGAGCTCAAGCCGGACCTGGTCTACGTCTCGATGTCCGGCTACGGCGAATCCGGGCCCTACACGGCGCGGCCCGGCCAGGATGTGCTGCTGCAGGCCATGAGTGGTGGCCTCGCCAGTGCCCGTCGCGCAGGGGAACCACCCCGGCCCGCACCTTTCTTCATGGCCGACGCGTTCACCGGTTACTCCGCCTTCGAAGGGGCGATGGCCGCGTTGTTCCACCGCGAGCGCACCGGCGAGGGCCAGCTGGTCGAGGTCAACATGCTCGACGCGGTGATCGCCGCGCAGATGCAGGAGCTCAGCATCTCCACCGTCGGCAAGATCGCCCAGGA
>JBEVFK010000130.1:0-21123 GCA_040512325.1 Mycobacterium sp.
CCACGCACTCAAAGCATTCCGGTGTCGACCTGTCGTATTACGACCAGGCCAGCGACACCCGCTTCGTGCCGTACGTGATCGAGCCGGCAGCGGGGCTCACCCGGTCGTTGATGGCGTTCCTGGTGGACGCCTACCACGAGGACGAGGCGCCCAACGCCAAGGGCGGTGTCGACAAGCGGGTCGTGCTGAAGCTGGATCCGCGGCTGGCTCCGGTGAAGGTGGCGGTGCTGCCGCTGTCGCGGCACGCGGACCTCTCGCCGAAGGCCAAGGACCTCGCCGCCGAATTGCGCCAGTTGTGGAACATCGAGTTCGACGACGCCGGCGCGATCGGACGCCGCTACCGCCGCCAGGACGAGATCGGTACGCCGTTCTGCGTGACGCTGGACTTCGACTCACTCGAGGACCACGCCGTCACCATCCGCGAGCGCGACACCATGGCTCAGGAGCGGGTGGCCCTCGATGCGGTGAGCGACTACCTCGCGGTGCGGCTCAAGGGCGCCTGAGCCAGCAGGGTCTCCATGATCGAGTCCGAGACTCCTGCCGACTGACCGCAGTCGACCACGAGTTGCTGTCCGGTCATGGCGGATCCGGCGTCCGAGGCCAGGAACTCGATGACCGAGCCAACCTCGTCGGCTGCGGCCATGCGGCCCAGCGGCGCCATCGTGCACGTGAGGGCGATTTCTTCGTCGGCGTTGTCCTGCGCGCGCAGCATCGGAGTGTCGACACTGCTCGGTGCGACCTCGTTGATGCGGATGCCTCGAGGGCCGAGTTCCATTGCGGCCGTGCGTACCAGTGCTGATGTCGCGGCCTTGGATGCGGCGTAGGCGCCGTACCCGGGGATCGTCATCTTGGTGGCCAACGAAGTGACGATGACGAATGATCCGCCCGTGGGCATGTGCGGGACGGCGTGTTTGATGGCGTAGAGCACCGCCAGGGTGTTGATGCTGTAACACTGCAGCATGGCCTCGGTGGTGAGTTCGGTGCTGTGCGTAGGGGATACGAAGGCGCCGGCACTGCAGACCACCGAGTCGATGCGCCCGAATTCGGCAGCGACCGCCGACATGCAGTCCCGGACTTCGACTTCCCGACTGACGTCGGTCCGGATCGAGTGTGCCCCGATTTCCGCTGCGATGTCGGTGCTGTCGCGTCGACTCGCGATGATCACCTTTGCGCCGCCCGCAGCGAAACGCCGTGCCGCCGCGAGTCCGATTCCGCTGGAACCGCCGGTGATGACGACGACTTTGTTGGATGACGATGACATCCCGTGATCGTGATAGAAAGTTGTTTCAATCGCGTTTCTGTCGAATGATCTGCATGGGAAGTGCGAAGACAGTGGATAATCTGCACCACTGACTCGACGCCTGCCTGACCGGGAGAACATTGTGCAGCTTGACGCCCTCGATGAGCAGATCCTCTGGGAGCTCGCTCGCGATGCTCGGATCCCCAACAACGAGCTGGCCAAGAAACTCCACGTCTCGCCGTCCACCACCATCAACCGGGTGCGCTCGCTCAAGGAGCGAGGCGTATTGCAGTCGGCGCACGCGGCGTTTGACCTTGTGGCCGTAGGGCTTCCGGTCCAGGCGGTGGTATCGGTGCGGATTCATCCGCAAGCGCGGCGCGCGCTCAAGGAGTACGCGCAGCGGGTGATCCTGCTGGCGCCGGTGATGAACCTGTTCTGGATGGGCGGGCCGGACGACTTCCTCATCCACGTGCACTGCGCGTCGACGGCCCATCTACGCGATTTCGTCGCCGCCGATCTCAGTACCGACCCCGCCGTGGCGTCCGCGCAGACCAACGTGGTGTTCGATCACCTGATGGGCGTACAGCACATGGACCACGTCAGCGGTTTCGCCGAGATCCGCGACGGCTATTAGCCGCGAACTTTCTGTGAACTGAGGCCGCGCCTCAGCAATCTTGCTGCAGTATCTGCATCATTTCTGCCCGATGAGTGCACGTTATGCAGTGGAAACAGCTCCGAAATAGAGACTCTGCATCCTTTGTCACGTTGCGGACGTCGCTGTCCCGCTGCATGACTCTGATCTGCACTCGACGAGGTGGACCCATGACAATCAAGACCCCATCACCCTTCGAGCCCGTTGACGCGGGCCCGCACACTCCACTACCAACCGGCCAGCCCGGGATGCACCACAACCTGGGGGTGGGGTCCATCGCCTTCATGGCGCTCGCCGGCGCTGCACCCCTCGGCGCGGTCATCGCCGCGTTCCCCATCGTCGTCGGCGTGAGTCAAAGCCCGGCCATCCCACTGTTTTTCATTCTCGCGACGGCCATTCTGGCCGTCTTCTCCGTGGGTTTCACCCGGATGGCGCGCTTCGTCACCAACGCCGGCGCGTTCTACTCCTACATCCAGGCCGGACTCGGTCGTCTCACGGGCAGTGGCGCTGCAACCTTCGCGGTCGGTACCTATGTGATGTTGTCCCTGGCGCTCGCGGCGTATATCGGCGTCGCGACCAGTGACGCCATCACCCACTTCGGTGGACCCGTCACGCCGTGGTTTCTGTGGGCCGTGGTGTGGATGCTGATCACCGCGGTACTCGGCTACCGCGATATCGAGTTGAGCGCCAAAGTACTCGGCGTTGTCCTGGTGATCGAGATCCTGGTGGTCGTCATCATCGACGTCGCGATCCTCGCCAGCGGAGGTGCCGAAGGAATCACCACCTCGTCGCTCAACCCGGGTCTGCTGACCCAGGGATTCCCGTCGATGGGCCTGATGTTCGCGTTCTTCAGTTTCGTCGGGTTCGAGGCCACGGCGGTATTCCGCAACGAGGCACGCGATCCGGAACGCACCATCCCCCGGGCGACCTACGTAGCCGTCATCGGTGTCGGCCTGTTCTATGCCTTCTCCGCCTGGGCGATCACCGTCGGCGTGGGCACCGACAGTATCGTCGGTGCGGCCACCGACGATCCGACGGGCATGGTGTTGGGTCTGGCCCTGACCTTCGTCTCCCCGGTGATGCAGGACGTCATGCAGGTGCTGTTGCTCACCAGCATCTTCGCCTGCATCCTGACCTTCCACAATGTACTGACACGCTACTTCTTCACCATGGGCGCCAAGGGAATTCTGCCCGCGGCGCTGGGTGTGGTGAGCGCGAAGCACCGCGCGCCGTCGCGGGCGTCACTGGCCGTTTCACTGGTGATCGGTGTGTTGCTGGTGGCAGTCGCACTGGCCGGCCTGGATCCGATCGCCGAGATCTACACCTGGTTCTCCGGCGCGGCGACGCTCGGCGTGATCGTGTTGATGGTCCTGACGTCGCTGGCGGTGCTGGTGTTCTTCCGCAAGCACTCCGACACCACCAACGGCATGTGGTCGACGATGATCGCCCCGGCGATCTCCCTGGCCAGCCTGGTCGTCGTTGTCTGGCTGGTGATCAAGAACTTCGGTGTTCTGGTGCCATCGCCGGCGGCGGCCAATGTGCTGCTCGTGGTGCTGGCGGCCACCTTCCTCATCGGCGTCGTGGTGGCGTGCGTCTTCCGCGCCAAGCGGCCTGCGGCCTACGAGGCCCTGGACGCCTGACCCCCTGTCCCTTCACCTGCAAGGAGTACCTTTGATGACAACCGACATCTCCACCCCGGCCTACCAGAAGACATCGGACCTCAACAACTGGCGTCATTTCGCTGAAATGAGCACTGCGGCAACCACACCGCCGAAGGTGATCGTCAAGGGCGAGGGCTGCTACCTGATCGACTCGGACGGCAACCGCTATCTCGACGGGCTGTCGAATCTGTTCTGTGTCAACCTCGGGTACTCCTACGGCGAGGAACTGGGGGAGGCGGCGCTGGCGCAGTACAAGGAGCTGGGCTACCACAGCAACTGGGGCAGCACCCATCTGCGGGCGGTCGAATTGGCCAGTACTGTCGCTGAATTGGCTCCCGGCGACCTCAACCACGTTTTCTTCACGCCCTCCGGCGGTGAGTCGGTGGAGGCTGCCTGGAAGATCGCCCGCAAGTACTACAAGCTGCGCGGCGAAAACCGCTGGAAGGCCATTTCCCGTCAAACCGCTTACCACGGGACCACTCTGGGGGCGCTGTCGTTGATCGGCATCCCCGAGTACCGGTCGGACTTCGAACCGCTGATCCCGACGGCAGGCAGGATCCGCAACACCCGGCGCGTCGGGCGTCCGGACGGGGAGACCGAGGAGCAGTTCACCGCATTCCTTCTCGACGAACTGGACTTCCGGATCCAAGCAGAAGGCCCGGACACGGTGGCCATGATCCTGATGGAGCCGGTGCAGAACCACGGCGGCATGCTGGTCCCGCCGGCCGGCTATTCCAAGGGCGTCCGGGAGATCGCCGACAAGTACGGCATCCTCGTCGTCGCCGACGAGACCATCACCGCGTTCGGCCGTGTGGGTGCCTGGTTCGGCTCCCAACGTTACGAACTGGAGCCGGACATCATCACCTGCGCCAAAGGGCTGTCCTCGGCGCACGCGGTGATCGGTGCGGTGATCGTCAGCGAAAAGGTGTACGAACCGTTCACCGCCGCCGGCGCATCATTGCTGCACGGCAACACCTTCGGGGGCCATCCGGTGATGTGTGCGGTGGCATTGAAGAACATCGAGATCATGCAGCGGCTCGACATCACCGGCACCGTGCTTGCCAACGAGGTGCCGTTCGGCGCTCAGCTGAACACCCTCACCGAACTCCCGGTGGTCCTCGAAGTACGTGGCGCAGGGCACTTCTATGCCATCGAGCTGACCCAGGCGACGGCCTCCGGTCGGACGCTGACTCACGCGGAGAAGCTGAATCTCTACGGTGACGCGCTGCTGGCACTACCGCTGGAGCAGCGCGGGGTGATGTTGCGGATCTCGATCGACGCAGGCGATCCCGTGGTGTGCGTCGCGCCGCCGCTGGTCGCGGGACAGGCTGAGTTCACCCACCTGATCGGCGCACTGCGGGACGTGCTCACCGAGGTCAGCACCGTTCACGCCGACCTCTAGAAGCGGCCGCCACCACCGGAATAGGAACGGCTCGAACTCCGCGAGGAGCCGCCGAAAGAGGTCGACCGGCCGGAGCTGCGGCCCCCGCCGTAGCCGCCGCCCCAGCTGCCGCCACCGGAATTCCAGTTGCCGGAGAACCCCCCGCGCAGCACGTTGCCGATGAGGATGCCGCCGATCACGGCGCCGAGATCTCCGCTGCCGCCGCCGTACTGGCCGCCCGAGTAGTGCATCTGGGCGCTCTGGACGTCATTGTTGGCCAGCGACTGTGCTTGGGCGGCCAGGGCCGCCGCGCCGTTGGCATGGGCGATGGCCTCCGCCGGAGCGGTGGTTTTCTTGGCCTCGGCGGCTTCGAGCTGGCGACCGGCTTCCGACAGCCGGGTGCGGGCGTCGGGGCCGATGCTGCCGCGTCGGGTGTCGATGAAGTCCGAGACGGCCTTGACCCGCGACTGGGCCGTGAACAGCGACTGCTCGAGCAGCTGCGCCTGCCGGGTGGCTTCGCGGCGTTGTTCGTCGACGCTGATCAACAGCGCGTCGAGTTCGGCGTCGGCCGCCGTGAGACGGGTGAAGGTGCCCAGCGGATCGGTGCTGCCCTTGGCGCGGGCGTACTCGACGGCTTGGACGGCGCTGTCGCGGGCCTTCGCGAGCTGGTCGGCGCGCGGCGTCTTCGGTTCCCGTAGCTGACCGGACGCCGAGTCGATGCCCTGCTCGATGTCGGCGATGGCGGACGGCAGACCCGAGATCGCCCGGTTGATGTCGGTGGAGGCGCTGTCGATCGCATCCAGCAGGGTCTGGGCCTGGCCCAGCGCTGCTTCGGCGGCATGAATGGCGTCGATCAGCCCGGTCTGGTCACCGGCAGGCCGGTTCACCAGGGCCCGGGCGGTGGTGATGCTCTGGTCGGCGAGGCTCAGTCGCTGCCGCGCGACGTCGATGTTGCCGACCACCGCGGCCAGCGCCGATTCGGAGAACTGCCCGGCCAGCTCGGACAGCTTGGCCTCGGCCGGGTCCAGCCGTGCGGTCACCGCCACCATCTGCTGGGTCAACGCGTCCAAGCGAGTGGGGGCGTTGATCAACAGATCACGGAGCTGCTCGAAGGCCTCGCTCTGGGCTTCGAGGTCTCGGTCGGCCCGAGCGGCGGCGACGATCACGCGCGTCAACAGGTCGCGGCGCTGCAGCGGTGACTCGGGAATGGCGTCATCGAGGGTCTGCCGGACGTTGAAGGCTTGTGCCAAAGCCGTTTTCGCGCTCGCCAACGCACGGCTGAAGGGTTCGGTCTCCCTTGTGCCGAATTCCTCGACGGCCAGGGCGAGCTCCCCTTCGCTGGTGCGCACCGCGTTGTCGACGTCGACGACGATGGTCTTGGACAGATCATCGAGCGCATCGATGGGCACGGAGGCCAGCGCGTTGGGATCGGTGGGATCGACCCGTTGGGCCGCTTCGAACTCGGCTTCGCGCCGCTTGCTCTTGCGTCGCCGGCCCCACAGGATCAGGATCAGCACCAACACCACGATCACGCCGATGACCAGCAGGAACGCCACCCACGACACTCCTGACCCGGCCACGGACGCGGCGTTCAGGCCGTCGGCCGCACCGATCGCGGCCTGGGCCCAGTCGCTCTGGCGCAGCGCCGGTTCGATATCGCTGCGGCGCACCTCGTCGGCGCGTCCGTAGACCCCGCCGGCGGCGGTATCGGGCACCTGGAACGCGTACTCCCGGTCACCGATCGCCACTGCCAACAGGGCGTCGTCGTCCCCGAACCCGCTGAGCCGCATGGTGTCCTGCGCCCAGGTGACACCGTTGTTCCCGTCGAACGAGTCGACGAACACCACCCACAGCTGCACCTGCTTGTCGTCGTAGAGCCGATCGAGCGCCGCCTGCACCTCGGTGGACTCAGAGCCCGACAGCGCACCGGCGTTGTCGGTGATCTGTGTCGGCACCCGAAACGGCGGTTCCGCCGTCGCGGCGGGTGCGGCGACGAGTCCTGCCGTGACGACCACCAGGAGCAGGGTGAACAGGCGGGTGATGCGCATGCCCGTCAATCTAATGGCTGTACGTGCCGTTCCCGCGGTGCTGGCAGACTGTGCCCCGGTGAGTACGACAGAGCAGGACCACTACACAGCGTTCGACCGCGAACGCCAAGTGCCGGAAGCACCCAAGGGTGCCACGTTGCCGGGGACGAACACCGAGCATCGCAGTGACTTCGCCCGCGACCGGGCCCGGGTGTTGCACAGTGCTGCCTTCCGCCGGCTCGCCGACAAAACCCAGGTGGTCGGACCCCGCGACGGCGACACCCCCCGCACCCGGCTGACGCACTCACTGGAGGTGGCGCAGATCGGCCGGGGGATGGCGATCGGGTTGGGCTGCGACCCCGACCTGGTGGATCTGGCCGGGCTGGCCCACGACATCGGTCATCCGCCGTACGGGCACAACGGCGAGCGGGCACTCGACGAGATCACCAAGGTGTTCGGCGGGTTCGAGGGCAATGCGCAGAACTTCCGGATCCTGACCAGGCTGGAGCCCAAAGCACTTGACGAGCAAGGGCGTTCCGCCGGCTTGAACCTCACACGCGCCTCGCTGGATGCGGTGACGAAGTATCCGTGGGCACGCTCGCCGGAACGCAAGAAGTTCGGGTTCTACGTCGACGATCTCACGGCGGCAGACTGGGTGCGCGACGGTGCGCCTGCGGAACGGCCGTGTCTGGAAGCCCAGGTGATGGACTGGGCCGACGACGTGGCCTATTCGGTGCACGACGTCGAGGACGGCGTGATCTCCGGGCGTATCGACTTGCGGGTGCTCGCCGACACCGACGCCGCCGCCTCCTTGGCCCGCCTCGGCGTCGAGTCGTTCCGGGCCACGTCGACCGATGAGCTGATGGCCGCCGCGCAGCGGCTCTCGATGGTGCCGGTGGTGGCCGCGGTGGGCAAGTACGACGGCACGCTGGCCGCGTCGGTGGCGCTGAAACGCCTCACCAGCGAGCTCGTGGGCCGGTTCGCCAATGCAGCCATCACCGAAACCCGGGCCGTTGCCGGGGCCGGTCCACTGGGGCGGTTTACCACCGACCTGGCGGTGCCGGCCCTGGTGCGCGCCGAAGTGGCGGTGCTCAAGATGCTGGCGTTGCAGTTCATCATGTCCGACCATCAGCACCTGAGGATTCAGGCCGACCAGCGCACGCTCATTCACGAGGTGGCGCTGGCGCTCTGGGCGCAGGCTCCGGGCAGCTTGGACCCGCAGTTCGCGCCCGAGTTCATCGCGGCCGAGGACGACGGGGCGAGGTTGCGCGTGGTGGTCGACCAGATCGCGTCCTACACGGAAGGACGGCTGGAACGAGTGCATGAAGCCCGCTCGCCCCGGCCTCTAGACTGAACCGATGGCCGGGCGGATTTCTGATCGTGATATCGCGGCCATTCGTGAACAAACCCGCATCGAAGACGTCGTCGGCGACTACGTGCAGCTGCGGCGCGCCGGCGCGGACTCGCTCAAGGGTCTGTGTCCGTTCCACGACGAGAAGTCACCGTCGTTTCATGTGCGACCCAACCACGGTCATTTCCACTGCTTCGGCTGCGGCGAGGGCGGTGATGTGTACGCGTTCATCCAGAAGATCGAACACGTCACCTTCGTCGAGGCCATCGAGGTGTTGGCCGACCGGATCAACTACACCGTCACCTACACCGGGTCCTCGACCACCAACGTCCAACGCGACCGGGGCAGTCGCAGCCGGCTGATCGCCGCCAACGCCGACGCCGCCGAGTTCTACGCCGCGGCGCTCGAAACTCCCGAGGCCGCGACGGCCCGCCAATACCTGACCGAACGCAATTTTGATGCCGCCACGGCCAAGCATTTCGGCTGCGGTTACGCTCCGGCCGGCTGGGATACGCTGACAAAACATCTGCTGCGCAAAGGCTTCGAGTTCAAGGAGCTCGAGGCCGCCGGGCTGTCGCGCGAGGGCAAACGCGGGCCGATGGATCGTTTTCACCGGCGCCTGCTGTGGCCCATCCGCGGATCGTCGGGCGAGGTCATCGGCTTCGGCGCCCGCCGGTTGTTCGACGACGACCAGAACCAGGCCAAGTACGTCAACACCCCCGAGACCACGTTGTACAAGAAGTCGAACGTGTTGTTCGGCATCGATCTGGCCAAACGCGATATCGCCCGCGGGCATCAGGCTGTGGTCGTCGAGGGCTATACCGACGTGATGGCCATGCATCTGGCCGGGGTCACCACCGCGGTCGCGTCGTGTGGCACCGCCTTCGGCGACGAGCACTTGTCGATGCTGCGGCGACTGATGATGGATGACAAGTTCTTTCGCGGTGAGCTCATCTACGTTTTCGACGGCGACGCGGCCGGTCGCGCGGCCGCCCTGAAAGCTTTCGAGGGCGAGCAGAACCTGGCCGGGCAGTCGTTCGTGGCGGTGGCCGACGACGGGATGGATCCCTGCGATCTGCGCCTCAAGCAGGGCGACGCTGCGTTGCGTGACCTGGTGGCGCGACGAACGCCGCTGTTCGAGTTCGCAATTCGCACCGCCCTGGCCGAGGCCGACCTCGACAACGCCGAGGGGCGGGTGACGTCGCTGCGCCGGTGTGTGCCGATGGTCGCGATGATCAAAGACCCCACCTTGCGTGACGAGTACGCTCGCCAACTGGCCGGCTGGGTCGGGTGGGACGACGTGGCGCAGGTGATCCACCGCGTGCGTGAGCAGGCCAAGGATCCCCGGGCGCGCACCGATGCCCGACGGGCCGCGCCACGCAAGGCAGCCCCCGCTACGCCCGCCGCCACCCGGCCCGATCCGCGGGACCCGACCCTGTGGCCGCAGCGCGAGGCACTCAAAGCGGCGTTGCAGTACCCGGCGCTGGCAGGTCCGGTCTTCGACTCGTTGACCATCGACAGCTTCACCCACCCGGGGTACACCGCGGTGCGCGCATCCATCGACGCCGCCGGCGGCACCACCACGAGCGTGGGCGGTGCGCATTGGATCGATCAGGTGCGCCAGCTCGCGCCGTCTCCTGCCACCGCGGCCCTGGTGGGGGAGTTGGGGGTCGAGTCCGTCCAGGTGGTCGACGACGAGAAGCTGCCGCGCTACATCGCCAGCGTGCTGGCGCGGCTGCAGGAGGTGTGGATCGGCCGCCAGATCGCCGAGATGAAGTCAAAGCTCCAGCGCATGTCGCCGGTGGAACAGAGTGATGACTACCACGCGCTGTTCGGCGATCTGGTGGCGATGGAGGCCTACCGACGCAGCCTGCTGGCGCAGGCCAGTGGTGACGACCTGACTGCGTGAGCATCGGTCACGGGTTAGGCTCTCGGGTAGGCCGGGGAGCCTGACGTCGAAAGAAAGGCAGATTGATGGGAATCACACGACGTTTGGTGGCTGTCGGCGCATTTGCTGTCGCCGCTGTCGCAGCACCCCTCGCAGCTGCGATCAGCACTCCCGAAGCGACGAGCACGCAGGCGGGATGCCTGGCGTGGCTCGGTTCGAAGGCGGACGGGGTGTGCATCGGTAATTCGCTGGGCAGTGGCTCGGGAGCGACGCTCAACGGCACCGGCATCGGACCGGGAAGCGCCGGCGGCGGCAGCGGCATCGGGGTCGGCACGCCCGGCATCGGGATCGGCAACGGCGGTATCTACAGCTCGCCGATACTGCCGGGCACCTCGGTCAACATTCCGCTCGCTTAATTCCGTTCGGGCTCGATCACCGAGGTCTCACTGTCGATCTCGGTGAGCTTCACCATGGCCGGGTCAGGGGATACCTGCTCGGCGACCTTGCGGCGTCCAGCGTCCAGCACTGCCTTGGCGGCGGGATGGCCGGTCACGGCCCGGTAGGTGCCCGCCAGCTGCTCGTAACGGCGACGGCCGGCCTTCGCGCCCAGCACGTAGCCGACTCCCATGACGACGACAAAGCGGATCACTGCGCTGCCTCCCGAATTCTCTTGAGCGTGCTGTCCATCCTGCCTCATCCGGCAGGGTTGCCTCATGCCGCGTGATCGGCCGCGGCCGGTTCGATGACTCCGCCGCCGGCCCCGCCCGGAGGCTGCGGGGGCATATTCGACTGAGAAAGAAGAGCTCCCCCGCCTGGACTCGAACCAGGAACCTGCCGATTAACAGTCGGCTGCTCTGCCAATTGAGCTACAGGGGAATACCTCCCGCGGGCAAGCCACGGGCCGATCGATGACTCTAGCGTATCGGGGTCGCCGTCTAATAATCGGCAGCTCGGCGGCCTGAGCGCCCAGCTGCCGGTGGTGCTGGGTCACCAAGAAATGCCTTGAATGCCCGCCTCTGCGCGACAACTCGCGACTCGCCGCGGGATCACCGAGAAAGTCGCGCAGAGCTGGGCACTTCGACATTCACCTCCCGGAGGTACGGGTGTGACGGGTGAGGTCAGGTCGACGGTGACCCGAAGTCTCGGGCAGGGCTGCTCTACAACTGCGACACCGCGTCCGGAACGGCGACGCCGGAGCCGAAGCCCGTAATCACGGTCCCACCGACGGGGCTCTGGAAACGCTCGACCCGACCCCGGGGCGTCAGTAGATCAATCCTCGGTGGGATCGGGAGTGGCGTCGTCGGGCAGTGGCAGGCCGGCCGCGCCGGGGGTTGCGGGAGTCGAGACGATCTCAGACTTCTCGTCTTCGCTGGGCGTTACGTTTTCTTCCGCAGATGTCATGCTGCTTCTCTACCCGGGGCTGCAGGTGCAGAAACCCTAGAGCAGCAGATAAATCCCGGACAGGCCCGACCACAACGCCACACAGTAGGTCTCGAACGCCACCCGCAGCGGAGTCGGCGCATGTCGCAACTCCATGAAGTCGAGCCCCACCAGGCGGATCTTGACCGCGGCGATCGCCAGCACCACCACGGCCACCATCGAGCCGGTGCCGTGCTCGGCGCCGACGAGCCAGGACGCCAGCGTCGCGACCACCAACAGCAGCCAGCTCACACCGGCGCGGGTGCGCAGCAATTCGAGGACCCTCATCAGCTCACCAGGTACAGCAACGGGAAGAGCACGATCCACAACAGGTCCACCAGGTGCCAGAAGCAAGCTCCGCCCTCGATAAACGCCATCCGGTTGACACTGAGTTCACTGCGCCGCGCCTGGGTCAGCAGCAGAACCAACACCGCGAGGCCCACGCAGACGTGGAACAGGTGCAGGCCGGTCAGGATGAAGTAGTACAGATGGAAGTCGCCGGCACCCGGCCCGAACCCGGCGAGGCCCAGCGACACGTATTCGTAGACCTTCAATGCGACGAACAACGCCCCGAAGGCGATCGCCGCGGCAACGGCCCGAGCCGCGATGGTGCCCTGCCCGGTCCGCAGGGCGCCGAGGAAGACCACCACACACAAGGAGCTGGTCAGCAGTACCAGGGTGTTGACCAAGCCGACATCGAGATGCAACGTCGCGCGGCCGGCGTCGAAAACCTCAGGGGCTTTCGCCCTTTGAACCAGGAACGTCCCGAAGAACACCCCGAACACCAGCATGTCGCCGAACAGGAACACCCAGGTGCCCTGCTCGCCGGGGACACGGCGGGTCGCCACCGCTGTCACGGGACGGCAGCCAGCGTCAGCTCCTGTTCGGCGCGCTGCTGGGCGGTGATCCCGCGCAGCAGCACATAGGTGGTGGTGAACATCCACAGCGTCAGCGCCAGGCCGGGCAGGTAGAACGCGAAGACGCCGTGCCAGGCCAGCGGCCCGTCGTTGAACACCACGACCACGCACCCGGGCAGCGACAGCAGCGCCACCCAGAGGTTGAAGTAGCCGTACCACCGCGGGAACGTGGGCGGGTCACCGTTGTCCATGAAAGCCGCGAGGGCCAGCGTGACGTTCTGCACGACGATCGTCCCGACAATGCCGATGAACATCAGCCAGAACACGTCGTTGAGCGCCAGCGTGATCTCGGCGGGCCGGGTTTCGGGCCGGAACGCCGCGGTGGCCATGATCAGGAACGGAAACAGCAGTGCCGGAACAAAAATGGTGGCCGCGAACAGCTGGGTCAGCGACAACATGCCCCAGTGCCCTTCGACCCGGCGGATCCGCTGCACGATGGTGGCCAGAAACGGCAGCGCGATCACCGCGGTGAGAATGCACCCCGCGACACCCAACCGCACCAGGATCTTGTGGTCGACGTAGTACTCGGCGATCTCATCGGCGGACGCTGTCGGCGACAGCGGCGGGAACATCCCGGCCAGCCCCGAAAAGCAGGTGCCGTAGAGCACCAGCATCACGGTCCCGCACCACGCGCCGATGCGCTGCAACCTCAGCTCCACGGCGCCGACGCTACTGCGCAGGTGCAGATCCAGGAGAAGTATTCACGAAAGTTATGGCAAATTTGCCAAAAGGGATGCGGGGTCGAATTCGCCGAGACCTGCCTTACGCACACCGAGTCACACAGTGGCGGGAAAACCACTGGAAAGCCGCCACTGTGTGACTCGGGTTGTGGTTGAAGTCATCGAGTTGATGACGACGCAGCCCGCTCAGTCCGTCAGGTTCTCCGGGTGCAGCATCTCGGCGTAACGCAGTTGATCCGGGATTCCGAAACCGTCGACCAACAGCTCGGCGTGCGGCCGGAGCCGCCGGCAGCGGTCGTTGATCCCGCGGGTGACGGCCTTCGCCCGCTCGATGGACAGGAAGCGGTGCTCGACGAACCACGCCTTGTCGTCTTCGATGGCCGACAGCGCGTACAGATCGCACACCAGGCCGAGGACCTCGCGGGCGGTTTTTCCCTCTGCGGTTGAATCGTCGCAGGTGTCGATGCCGGCGACGAACGCTTCCAGGATGATCCGGTCCATGTGGGCGTTCGCGGCGTGCAGCACGTGATCCTGTACGGCATTGAACGCATCGAAGGCCGACATCTCCTTGGACTTGCTCTGCAGGCGCCGGGCGACCGAGGCGACGATGTACTCCTCGCGGTCTTCGAACATCTTCACCTGGGTGCCGCGGTTGAACAGGCTGCCTTCTTCCTCGTTGTCCTGCCGCGAATCGAGCACGGTCTGCATGATCGTCTCTGCCGCAGTGCGTTTGAGCACGCGCTCACCGGCAAAGTTGGCGGCGAAGCGCACCCACTCCACCGGGCTCATGCCCTTGATGTCGTCGGCGTAGGCGGTCAGCAGTTCCTTGGCCACCAGCTGGGTCAGTACATGGTTGTCGCCTTCGAAGGTGGTGAAGACGTCGGTGTCGGCTTTGAGCGAGATCAGCCGGTTCTCGGCCAGGTAGCCGGCGCCGCCGCAGGCTTCGCGGGCCTCCTGGATGGCGCGGGTGGCGTGCCAGGTGTTGGCAGCCTTCAGGCCGGCGGCGCGCGACTCCAGCTCGCGCTGTTCCTCGGCATCGGGGTTTTCCGCGGTCTGCAGCTCATGACACTTGGCCACCAGTTCGTTCTGTGCAAACTGCAACGCATACGACTTGGCGATCAGCGGGAACAACCGGCGCTGATGCACCAGGTAGTCCATGATGAGCACCTCGTCTTCAGCGCCGGGGGCCTCGAACTGCTTGCGTTGCAACGCATACCGGGTGGCGATGTCCAAGGCCACGCGGGCGGCCGCACCGGCACTGCCGCCGACGGTGACGCGACCGCGGATCAGTGTGCCCAGCATGGTGAAGAAGCGGCGCCCGGAGTTCTCGATCGGCGAGCTGTAGGTGCCGTCGGCAGCGACGTCGGCGTACTTGTTGAGCAGGTTGTCCCGCGGGATCCGCACGTGGTCGAACCGGATGCGGCCGTTGTCGACGCCGGGCAGACCGCCCTTGTAGTGGCAGTCCGAGGTGGTGATGCCCGGCAGGTCCTCGCCGGCGTCATCGCGGATCGGGACCACGAAACAGTGCACACCGTGGCCTTCGCCCTTGGTGATCAGCTGCGCGAATACGGCGGCCACCCTTGCGGTTTGGGCAGCGCCACCGATGTAATCCTTGCGCGACGACGGAGTGGGGGAGTCGATGACGAACTCTTCGGTCTCCGGGTCGTAGGTGGCCGTGGTTTCGAGTGCCTGCACGTCGCTGCCGTGCCCGGTCTCGGTCATCGCGAAGCACCCGAGCAGGTCCAGGTCGATGATGCGCTTCACGTAGGCCTTGTGGTGGCGCTCGGTGCCGAGGTTCTCGATGGCCCCGCCGAACAACCCCCACTGCACGCCGGCCTTGACCATGAGCGACAGATCACTCATGGCCAGCATCTCGATCCGGGTGACCGCGGCACCCACATCGCCGTTGCCGCCGTACTCCTTTTTGAACCCGTCCTCGGCGTTGCCTGCCGCGGCCATGATCCGCAGCTGTTCGGCGACCTTGGTGCGGGCGATCACCGTGTTCGGGGTGTAGTGCGGCCGGAAGACCACATTGGACAGTTCGGCCCGGGTGGCGTTCTTGACGTCTCGCCAGCGGCCGTCGAGGGCGTTCCGAAGATGCTCCGCAGTGGTGGTCATACTCGACGGTAACCCGCAGCCCGCGCGCGCAAACTGTGATGTGGCAAACCCAGGCGAACCTGAGTGGGACAACCCATGCCCGGCAGCGTTAGATGACGGCATGCCTGAGCAGATCCGCCTGCCTCACGAGTCCGACCACCAGCACTCCGACGTCAGTGGCGGCTGGCTGCGCGCGGCCACCTTCGGTGCCATGGACGGTCTGGTGTCCAACACCGCACTGATCGCCGGTGTGGCCGCCAGTGCCAGCGCAAACGCCGTGGTGCTCGCCGGTGTGGCCGGGTTGTTGGCGGGTGCGTTCTCGATGGCGCTGGGGGAGTACACGTCGGTGACGACAGCCAACGAACAGATCGACTCCGAGGTGAAGGTCGAAAAGCGCGCCTTCCGGGCGAACCCGCGCGGTGAGAAGGCGGAACTGGTGCAGATGCTGATGCAGATGGGCATGTCCGAACCGACTGCCACTCAGGCCACCGAGGAGTTGCACCGCGACGAGAAGCGGGCGATCAACTTCCATCTGGTCCAGGAACTCGGCGTCGACCCCAGCGAAAAACCTTCGCCGTGGGTGGCAGCGGGCTCGTCGTTCGTGATGTTCGCGATCGGGGCCATCATCCCGCTGATCCCGTATCTGCTCGGTTTCGAGTCGCTGTGGGCGGGACTGATCTTCGGCGGCACCGGACTGCTGGTGGTCGGTGGCCTCGCAGCCAAGTTCACCAAGAAGCCGTGGTGGACGGCAAGCCTGCGGCAACTGTTCTTCGGCGGTGTCGCGATCGCGGCGACCTACGTCGTGGGGCATCTCATCGGCGTGGCGGTTTCCTGACGTGATGCGCCGCGCGGCAGCCTTGGCCGCACTTGTCCTCGCAACCAGCGTGCCGGTTGCGCACGCCGACGAAGGTCTGACCTACCTGGGGCAGACGCAGATTCCCTACGGTGCGCTCTATGACGGCACCGTGGTGGGCGGGTTGTCCGGGATCAGTTACAACCCCGCCGATCAGTTGTTCTACCTCATCAGTGACGACAGGTCGGCGAAGAATCCGGCCCGCTTCTACACTGCGCGAATCCCATTGTCCGACAACGGTATCGGTACTCCTGAGTTCGTCGGGACCGCGCCGTTCGCGGGATTGACCGGTGCGGTGCCGCCGGACCCGGAGGGCATCGCCGTCGACACCGCGCGGCAGCGGATCTACTGGTCGAGTGAAGGGACGCGCGACCGTGATGACGGCTTGCTGCTGGACCCGTGGGTGCGCATCGCCGGGTTCGACGGCGCGCCCCTCGGCGAGTTCGCGCTGCCGCCGGGGTTGCGGATGTCCTCTCACGAGCAGGGTCCCCGGGACAACGAGGGGCTGGAAGGGCTGACGTTGACGCCCAGCGGACGCTACGTCTTCGCCGCGATGGAGAGCCCGGTGTTCGCTGACGGAGCCATGCCCACCGAGCAGCGGGGCGCGCTGACCCGGGTGACCCGATTCGACGCCGAAACCGGTTCGCCTACGGCGCAATTCGCCTACCCGGTGGATCCTGTGTCCGCCGGGCCCGGTGCCGACAACGGCCTGTCGGACCTGGTGGCGCTCGACGACAGCAGCTTCCTGACGATCGAACGTGGCTACGGCACCCGGGTCGAAGCCCGGATCTATCGCACCGTCATCGCCGACGCCGACGATGTGCTGGGGCGGGCGAGTCTGCTCGGCCCACCCGTGCGGACCATGACCAAGACGCTGTTGGCCAACCTGGCGGACGTCCCCGGGCTCGATTACGTGGACAATGTCGAAGGCCTCACCCTCGGGCCCCTGCTGCCCGACGGCCGACGGTCCGTCGTCGTGGTCACCGATGACAACTTCAGCGACAGCCAGGTGACGCAGGTGCTGCTGTTCGCACTCTGAGGCGTTCGCACTGCGATGGGCCAGTGGGCAGCTCGCATTTCTGCACCCTCACCGAGCAGTTCCTGCCAGGTGCGGATCAATTACTGCCACCGGGAAATTATCCCCTGACCTGCGCGGTTACAGCCTTCAGACCGGAACGGAAACCTCCCGCACCGATTGGAACCGCGACTCTTCAGAGCCACGATTCGCTCCCCACGAATCACGAGAGAAGCACGATCATGAAGAACTTCGGATTTGCCACCATCACCGCCGCCGCCTTGACCGCCGGCTTCCTGGGCCTGGCCGCTCCCGCGATGGCCGCCCCCAGTGCCGTCGGCAATGCACAGGACACCATCGCGTCGCTGCAAGCCCAGGGCTACAAGGTGATCGTCAACCGCCTCGGTAACGCCCCGCTGAACGAGGCCAACGTGGTGTCGGTCGGCGAAGGCCCCAGCTTCAATCACCCGACTTCAGGGCTGCGGTTACGGGACAACTACACCGATCACGACCACAACTTCGGTTCGGAGAACGTCAAATCCGTATACGTCAACGTGCGCTGACGTTGGGACCGATCGGCAGCGGCACCCCGTCGGGGGTGCCGCTGTTGTCAGTTGTCCTGCGCGACGGTCAGCATCCGGCGCATCACCCCGACGGCCCGGCCGAGGACTTCGCGCTCTTCGGGGGTCAGCTGTTCGAGCACCGGATCGATGACGGCCGCACGGTCCAGGCGCGCTTGCGCCAGGACGTCGACGCCGGCGTCGGTGATCCGAATCAGGACGGCGCGGCCGTCGCCGGGATCGACGGCCCGGGTCACCAGTTCCGCGTCCTCGAGCCGGCGGACCTGGGTGGTCATCGTCGGCTGGGAGCAGTGGTCCAGTTCGGCCAGGTCGGAGATCCGTGCTTCGCCGCGATCTTCGATGGTCGACAGCAGTCGCGCTTGCGCCCAGGGCAGCGGAAGCCGGGTGCGTTGGGTGGCCAATCGGTTGAGGCGGGCGACGACACTGAGAAGGTCGGCGCCAAGCTCGGTACTGTGAGTGTCGGCGCTGGCAGACGTCATGACCCACACATTACATAGAGAGACTATGTAATTCAAGCTCACAGCCGACTGGCAGAATCAGGAAATGACCGTGACCTCCCCGGCGAGCTCCCCGGCGGCGCTGCCGAAGACGGCTGGGTCACTGCGGCCGGCAGAGATGGCGCAGGCCTCCGTGATGGCCGCGCTGTGCGCCGCCACCGCGATCATCGCCGTGGTGGTGCCATTCGCGGCGGCGCTGTCACTGCTCGGCACGGTCCCGATGGCGCTGCTGGCCTACCGCTACCGCATCCGGGTGTTGGTCGCCGCCACCGTGGCCGCCGGCATCATCGCGTTCCTGATCGCCGGCCTGGGCGGCCTGATGACCGTCGTCAACTGCGCGTACATCGGCGGACTGACCGGCATCGTGCGGCGCCGCGGCCGCGGCACCCCCACCGTGGTGTTCACCTCGTTCCTGGCCGGCGTGCTGTTCGGCATCGTGATCGTCGGCGCGCTGCTGCTGTTGTCCCGCTTGCGGTACCTGATCTTCGCGTCCATGACTGCCAACGTCGACGGGCTCGCCGCCGTGATGTCACGGATCCCCGCCTTCGAACAGACCGCGCAGGATTTCAAGGATTTCTTCCAGCTCGCGCTGAGCTACTGGCCGTGGCTGATGATCGGCTATGCGATCTTCGCGATCATGAGCGTCTCGCTGCTGGGCTGGTGGGCGGTGTCGCGAGTCCTGCTCCGGCTCCGCGGGATCCCCGATGTCCACAAGCTCGATCTCGCCGCCGAAGACGGTCCCGCCGGCCCCGTCCCCGTCCAGCTGCGTGACGTCTCGTTCCGCTATCCGGGCGCTGAGCACGACGCGCTGTCGCCCACCACCATGGACATCGACACCGGCGAGCACGTCGCCGTCACGGGTGCCAACGGTTCCGGTAAGACCACGCTGATGCTGCTGCTGGCCGGCCGTGAACCCACCGCGGGCGTCATCGACCGGGCCGGCAAGGTGGGGCTGGGCAAGCTCGGCGGCACCGCCGTCGTCATGCAGCACCCCGAAAGTCAGGTGCTGGGGACACGTGTCGCCGACGACGTGGTGTGGGGACTGCCCCCGGGCACCGACACCGACGTCGAGGGGCTGCTCGGTGAGGTCGGCCTGTCCGGATTCGGCGAACGCGACACCGGCGGACTGTCCGGCGGCGAACTGCAACGCCTGGCCGTCGCCGGCGCACTGGCCCGGCAACCCGCGTTGCTGATCGCCGACGAGGTCACCAGCATGGTCGACCAGGCCGGACGTGAAGCGCTGCTCGAGGTGTTGTCCGGGCTGACCGACCGCCGCGAGATGTCGCTGATCCACATCACGCACTACAACAACGAGGCCGACACCGCCGACCGGGCCGTCAACCTCAGCGCCTCGGTGGACAACATGGAGATGGTCGGCACCGCCGCCGCACCGGCCGCCACCGTCAGCGCCGTCGCCGGTGGGGGTCGGCAGCGGTCGGGCACACCGGTACTCGAACTCGATCGTGTCAGCCACGAATACGGCACCGGCACCCCGTGGGCCAAACCCGCGCTGCAGAACATCAGCTTCGCCGTACACGAGGGCGACGGGGTGCTGATCCACGGCGGCAACGGCTCGGGCAAGTCGACGCTGGCGTGGATCATGGCCGGGCTGGCCGTTCCCACCTTCGGTACCGCGCTGATCGACGGGGAGCCGGCGCACGAACACGTCGGCGCGGTCGCTCTGGCGTTCCAAGCGGCGCGGCTACAACTGATGCGCGCCCGTGTTGACCTCGAAGTGGCTTCGGCGGCCGGGTTTTCCCCCGACGAGCGCGGTCGGGTGATCTCCGCGCTGGCCGCCGTCGGCCTGGACGCGTCGCTGGCGCGGCGGCGCACCGATCAACTCTCCGGCGGGCAGATGCGCCGGGTCGTGCTCGCCGGGCTGCTGGCGCGTAAGCCCAAGGCCCTCATTCTCGACGAGCCGCTGGCCGGCCTGGACGCCGCCAGCCAGGCCGGGCTGTTGCGGCTGCTGGAAGACCTGCGGCGCAACGAAGGGCTGACGGTCGTGGTGATCTCGCATGATTTCGTGGGCCTCGAAGAGCTGTGCCCGCGCATTCTGCAGTTGCGCGATGGCGTGATGGAACCCGCGGCCACCACCTCGGCCGGGGGTATGTCATGACCACCGCCACCCCGCCGCCCCGTAATCCGACACCGCGGTCGGTGGTGCTGCTGCGCCCGGTGCCCGGCGATTCCGTCATCCACCGGCTGTGGGCGGGCACCAAGCTGATCGTGGTGTTCGTCCTCGGGGTGTTGATGACGTTCTACCCGGGCTGGGTGCCGATCGGCCTGATCGCCCTGCTGATTGCGGTCGCTGCCTGGCTGGCGCACATCCCGCGCGGCGTCCTGCCGTCAATTCCGTTGTGGCTGTGGATTTTCCTGTTCATCGGGGGTCTGACCGCCTCATTCGCCGGTGGCAGCCCGGAGTTCGTGGTCGGGTCGGTGACGATTGGGCTCGGTGGGCTGCTGAACTTCCTGCGCATCACGGCGCTGTCCATCGTGCTACTCGGTTTGGGGGTGATGGTGTCCTGGACCACCAACGTCTCCGACGTGGCGCCCGCTGTCGCCACCTTGGGTAAGCCGTTGCGCCGGTTGCGTATCCCGGTCGACGAGTGGGCAGTGGCGCTGGCACTGGCGCTGCGTTCGTTCCCGATGCTGATCGACGAATTCCGGGTGTTGTTCGCCGCCCGCAAGCTGCGGCCCCGCCCGCCGCTGGCCACCCGGCGGGAACGACGTCGGCGGTGGGCGATCGAGATCATCGATGTGCTGGCCGCCGCCATCACGGTGACCTTGCGCCGAGGCGACGAGATGGGTGACGCCATCGCCGCGCGCGGTGGCACCGGGCAGATCTCGGCGGCGCCGTCCAAGCC
>JBEVFK010000131.1:0-27711 GCA_040512325.1 Mycobacterium sp.
CTACGAACAGCTGGCCTGGAACTGGCCCAACTGGGCGAAGTTGTTCTTCAACAACAAGGGCGTCACCGCCCACGGCACCGACGTCTGCATGAACTACCCGCCCCAGGATCCCACCGTCTGGACCTGGTGACCGGCCCCTAACCGTTGAGGTGTTGGGCGAAGAACCGGTCGATGGCGTGGTACATCGCGATCACGTTCTCGGGATTGACCGCACCGTGTCCTTCATTGTGCTGAAGGTGATACTCGACTTCGACCCCTCGCGCGCGAAGCGCGCCCACCAGGTTGTCGGACTCCGCCTGCACCACGCGGACGTCGTTGGCTCCTTGAATCACCATGAGCGGTGTCCGGATCTGATCGGCTTTGGTGATGGGTGAGCGAGCGAGCATGTCGGCCAACTGTTTCGGATCATCCGGGTCTCCGACATAGCGGTGCCAGTTGTTGGCCAGGTGCGGCCTGGCCACCGCCGGTAGCGTCTTCATGAAGTTCGCGAGGTTGGAGATGCCGACGTAATCGACCGCCGCGGCGAACACGTCCGGAGTGAAACTGACGCCCACCAGGGTCGCGTAGCCGCCGTAGGAACCGCCGAAGATGGCGACCCGATCGCGGTCGGCGTAACCCTGTGTGACGGCCCAGTCCACCGCGTCGATGAGATCGTCGTGCATCTTGCCGGCGAACTCGCCGATCGCGGCTTTCATGAATGTCTTGCCGTAGCCGGTGGAACCGCGGAAGTTGACGTGCAGCACCGCATAACCGCGATTGGCGAACAGTTGCGCCGACGGATCGTAGCCCCAGCTGTCGCGATACCAGGGCCCGCCGTGCACCAGCAGCACCAACGGCAGACCCTTGGGCTCCACCCCTACGGGCAGCGTCAGATAGGAGTACAGATCCAGGCCGTCGCGAGAAGTGATGGTGACCGGCTGCATCGGCGCCAGCTGCTCCGGATCCAGATGCGGGAACGGACGGAAGAGCAACCGGCTTTCGCCCGTGCGGTGATCGTAGAGATACGTGGCGTGCGGATCGCGATCGTGAACGAAGCTGACCACCCAGCGGTGCCCACTGTCGTCAGAGGAGACGTGGCCGAGGTCTCCGTCGGAGAGCTGCTCGAGGTTCTTCAACACAGCGGCGAAGTCCGGGTCGAGGGCATGGATGACTTGCCGCTCACGGGAATACCGCACACCGAGTAGCTCGCCGGTGCGGCGGTGCAGGATCAGCGGTTGCGGGAGGGTGGGCGCCACCTGACCACGAGGGTCGAGATCGAACTCCGGGTGGCTGTCGACCTCGGTCTCCTCACCGGTGGCCACATCGAGGCGCGCCAGCCGCATCCGGTCGGTGTCCTTGTTGGAACCCAGCCAGATGCCTGAGCCGTCCGGTGTCACCACCATGGGAAAGACGCCCAGGGGGTGGTCAGCGCCGTCGTAGACCGTGATGGAGCGCGAAGTCGCTGCGGCGCTGTCCCATTCGAGCAGCTCCACATCCCCGGAGTCGGTGAGCCGGAATCCGAGCAGAGCACCACTGCGGCTGTACATGAATCCCGTGATATAGCCGGGGTTTTCGGCGAGCAGGGTGAGTTCACCGGAGGTGATGTCGAGCTCGTAGGCGTCGAACATGTCGATCCTGCGGTTGTTCATGTTGACCAGCGCCTTGCCGGACCGGCCTGCCGGTAGTTCGAAGAACGCCTTCACCCCGGGGAAGGGTGTGAGGTCCACGGGTGCGGAGTCCGGGTTGTCCAGGTCCACCCGGTAGACGTGATGGTTTTCGTCGCCGTCGTTGTCCTGCATGTACAGCAGCCACCGGGAGTTGTCGGTCCACTCGTAGAGGTGCACACTCCGGTTGTCATCGGCGGTGACACAGCGTGCATCGTCCGGAGAGTCGACACTCTGAACCCAGATGTTGAGCCGGTTCTTCCACGGCGCCAGGTAGGCGATCTTGGTGCCGTCCGGCGATATCGTGGCGGCTGCTCGGACCGGGTCGGTGAAAAGGTCTTCCACAGTCAGGGTTTCGGGCGTGGTTTTGCAGGATGTCATGTGATGCCTTTCTCGGTTCAGGGGCTTAGCGGTTGTGCTGCATCACTTCTCAAGAAGTGGGACCGCCGAGTCTGCCGTTGGTGGCGTCCAGGATGGCGCGATCGATCAACGCCAGGACGGCACTGCGGCTGACTTCTTTCTTGTCGATGACGATCGCCCTGCTGACGTCTTCGTCGACGACGCGGAATGCGCCGGTGACGGCGGCGGCACAGAGGCGGACCGTGAGGTCGTCGTCGGTGAGGTTCAACCGCTTGGCGATCGTCGGGATGAACCCGCGTTCCATCTCGTCGTGCACCATCAGATATGCGGTGCGCAACGCCGGCTCCGTCGTTGACAGTGCGGCGATCCGCATCGCCCGGATCTCGACGTCGATTTCCATCTGTGTGTAGGGATGCGTCTCTGCATCGGCGACCAGGTGGTCGGCCAGGGAGAGCTCGGCCGGCCAGCGCGCCAGCACCTTTAGGAACCGGCCCACCGACTCGGCGAGTACCGGCTCCACGCAGCTCTCTTTCGACCGGAAGTAGCGCCAGATCGTGCGTGTCGAAAGCCCTGCGGCCGCGGCGATGTCGTCACCGCTGGTCGATGAGACGCCTCGCTCCCAGAACAGGTCGCAGGCGTGCCTGGAAACCGCGAGCCGCGCGGTTGCTTGCTTGTCGCCGATGACGTGTGCACCTTTCACTGTCACTTGATGACAGGCCCCACCTTGTCACTAAGTGACACGATTCGTCAAGGGGTCGGTGCGGTCGTTCGCAGCGTCGCCTTCCCCATCGTGAGTGGATGGACGATTGGCGGCATCCCGCGCCACACGCCGTTGTCGGCCTCGACCGTGAAGCCGCAGGCTTGCAGCAGCGGCACCGTCTGGCGGTTGCACACACACCCGCCGGCGAAGCCGCGCCACGGTCGGACCAGCCTGTCCTGGCAGGCGGCCGCCAGTCGTGAAGTCGCGCGGACATGTTCGATGAACAGCAGCTGCCCAGCCGGGCGTAGCACGCGCGCGATCTCACGCAGAGCGCGGTCGGGGTCGGCGACCGTGCAGAGGACGAGTGTGGAGACCACAGTGTCCACGGAGTCATCGGCCAACGGCAGGCGTTCGGCGGGGGCGTCGAGAATCTGTGCCGTGCGCTGATGCCGCACCAGCCGCCGGGCCAGCTTGCTGCGCATACCCGGTTCAGGCTCCACCAGTACCAGTTCGCGGACGGTGTTCGGATAGTGCGCGACGTTCAGCCCAGTCCCGGCGCCGATTTCGACGACGTGCCCGCGTGCTCCGGCCAGCAACGTGCGGCGCCTGCGTCGCATCCCCTCGATTTCGCCCAGCCAGACAAACGGGTCGTACAGCACCGCCATCAGCCGCAGCCAGACGGCGCGGACCGACGTGTGCGGGTCTTGGGTGAGTGATTGCTCGCGGGCGATCTCGGTCATGAGGCGAACCTATGCGCGGCTGGACCGCAGGTGCATCGCCGTGTCCGGCCATCTTTCGCCGATGGCCCATTTCGGCCATGTCCCAGGAGCTCTATGTCACAGGAGCCCCAGCCGGGCGGCCTCGGCGACGGCGGCGGACCGAGACGTGCGCCCGAGCTTGTGGCGGATATTGGCGACGTGGCGGTGAACGGTATGCGGGCTCAGCACCAACTGCTCGGCGATCTCGCGATCGCCCAGTCCGCGAGCGATACAGGCGAGGATCTCGCGCTCACGGGGTGACAGGGTGACTGGGGCGACTTCGCCCGCACCGGGTGTGGGCGGCTGCTGCACGCCGAGTGCCCGGCGACAGGCGCGGACGACGGAATCGACGTCGCCGTGCCACGGGAAATGTGAGTTGCCTTGCAGCGGAGTCAGTTTCGCACCAGGAATCGCCGCGGCAACCTCTCGCCCGAACCGGTACGGCACGGCACGGTCGTCACGGCGATGTACGACCGTGACCGGACGGCGGACCTGCCGGAGGTGGGCGCGGACGTCGAGTCGATAAACCATCTCCAGCATCGCCGCCGCCGTCTCTGCGCTGGCCGACTCCCGTTGCAATCGCGCAAAGCGTTGATGCTCTGCGGAGTCGGCACCACCGAGGAAGATGTCACTGAGCAGACGTGAGCCGAGTCCCCAATGAGCCTGGACCGCCGCCACAATGGCCTCGTCGACGCCCGGCGCTGTGAGCGCACCGCCGTCGGGATAGCACCCGTACAGGACAAGGCGCTCGACGCGTTCTGGAACCTCCGCGGCGAAGGCGACGGCGGTGCAGGCTCCAGAGGAGCCACCCATGAGCGACACCCGATCCAACCTGAGCTCGTCGAGTAGTGCCCGCAGTGTCGCGACCTCACCCTCGAGTGTCAGATCGGAGTCGTCTGCCGTCCGATCTGACATGCCGACACCGAGCCGGTCGTAGCGGATCAGGGTGTGGTTCTCGGCGACGCCTTCCCAGAACCGCCGGACGCCGGGGTGCTGCCAGTCGAGCTCGAGGTGACTCACCCACCATGCGGGAGCCACGAGCGCGGGACCGTGCCCGCGCACCTCATAAGCCAGGCGGCGGGTGCCCAGCGGCAGGAAGCGAATCTCGGACCTGTCGAGCACAACCCGAGCGTACGCACCCTGAGCTGGGTGAATCCGGGAAAATGCGGGATCGCCGGAGCTCGACCGGCTAGATCGGTAGCTTCTCGCGCACCAAGTCGGTCAGGAAACGGCGGGCCGAGACCGGGCGGAACGCGCGGGCCGCCTGGGTGAGCGCCTCGAGCGACTCCCCGCTGAGTTCGATATCAGCGGCCGCCACATTGAATTCGAGTTGTTCCACGCTGGACGCACCGGGAATGGCGACGACACCCGGTAGGTGGATCAGCCAGGCCAGGGCAACCTGGGCGGGCTTGGCACCCACCTCGGTGGCCACGTCACGCAAGGTCTGGAGCAGCGGTTCGACCCGGTGCAGGTTCTCGGTACCGAACAGCGGATTGGTGGCGCGCACTCCGCCGGGCCGATTGTCCGGGCCGTACTTGCCGCCCAGCAGGCCCTGCGCCAGCGGGCTGTACGCGATGACGACACGATTCTCCCGCTCGGCGAAGGGGACGAGATCGTCGAGGGCCTGGGGATGGGCCAGGGAGAAGTGCACCTGATTGCTGATCACCGGCCGCCCGAGTGCGGCGTCGGCTTTCTGCCACCGCTCGAGCGAGTAGTTCGAGACCCCAGCGGCGCCGATCTCGCCGTTGTCGAGCAGTTCGCGCATGCCGGGCATGATCACCGAATCAGGCACCACCGGGTTGGACTGGTGAATCTGATACAGCGGTATCCGATCGAGCTGGAGGCGCTGTGCGCTGGCGCGGGCCCGCTGCTTGACCACTGCAGGCAGGGGCACCACCGGCATGATCTTGCTGGCCACCGCGACTTCGGTCCGCGCCTCGCCCAGTGCTTCCCCGAGGATGCGCTCGCTTTTGCCGAAGCCGTAGATTTCGGCGGTGTCGAACAAGGTGACGCCCAGGGTGAGTGCCCGCTGCACGATGTCGCGGGCAGCGCCGACGGCGTAGCTGTCCCCATACCCCCACTCGCGTGAACCGAACTGCCACGTCCCCAGGCCGATTCGGCTCACCAATCCGACCCCGCCTACCTCCAGAAACTTCATGAGAACCACGGTACTCAACACCGGTGCCCGAAACCGTCGAGAAAAATACCTGTGCGTTCGAGGTTTTGGAGCGCAGTCCGCTGGGTAAATGCAGCTACCGCTGCAGCAAGACGGCGTTTGAGTATGGCAACTCGTAGAAGGTGGCGAAATGCTGGACTTCATCTGCCCGACCTGCGGCACATTCGGTTTCGACGATGCTTCCTGCGTGTCCTGTGACGGGCGCGGCGACGATCCGATGGCGCGTGGGCGCGCCTCGGTACCGAGGTAATTCGATGTCGCGCCGATGTTCACTGCATCCGGTCGACGTGGTGCTCGCCTCGACCAGGTTGTATTCGTCTCTTCCGGTGGTCGGTAAGCACCTCGAGCCGTTCGCCGGACTGACGGCCATGGCCCTGTGGGGCGGCCACTATGCGCCGGCCGCGGCCCGTGCGGCGGTCAATCGACACCGCGGAGCCAGCGCTGCGCCCGTCGCCGCGCCGGAAGCCCAGCCGGTGCTGGACGCGATCGCTGATGCGGCCGCCCCTATCCGGGGGAGCCGGGTGCCGCCGTTCGTCCGGGCCCGCGCGCAACGACGCAAGTACCTCTACCGCAGCAGTGTCCGCTATGGCGACCATCCGGCGCAGCTGCTCGACGTGTGGAGGCGACCGGACCTGCCACCGGACGCGCCGGTGTTGTTGTTCGTGCCGGGTGGCGCCTGGGTGCAGGGCACGCGGGTGCTGCAGGGCCACACCTTGCTCGCACATCTGGTGAAGCAGGGCTGGGTGTGCCTGACGATGGACTACCGGGTATCGCCGGTGCACCGCTGGCCACGCCATATCGCCGATGTCAACGCGGCGATCGCCTGGGCCCGCGCCAATGTGGACCGCTTCGGCGGCGACCGCGGCTTCGTGACGATCGCCGGTTGTTCGGCGGGCGGCCACCTTGCTGCACTTGCCGGCCTCACCCCGGGCGACCCGCTGTTCCGCGGTGAACTGACCGAGGACGCCGACACCTCGGTCGACGCGGTGGTGGGCGTCTACGGCCGGTACGACTGGCAGGACCGCTCCAGCCCGTCCCGCGAGAACTTCCAGGGCTTCCTCGAGCGGGTAGTGGTGCGGCGCAAACAGTCCCGGCACCCTGAGATCTATGCGGCGGCCTCTCCGATGGCGCGCATGCACGAAAATGCACCACCGTTCTTCCTGATCCACGGTGAGCAGGACTCCATCATCCCGGTCGGTGAGGCCCGCGCCTTCCATGCGGCGTTGTCAAAGGTGTCCCGCAATCCGGTTGGTTACAGCGAGATCCCCCGGGCCGGACATGCTTTCGACCTGGTGGACACCTCGCACGCCCGGCGGTGCGCCGTGGAGGTCGGGCGGTTCCTCGGGGAGGTTCACGCCCGTCACGTCGAAAGTCATGCCGCTGCCGCAGTCTGACGAACTAGGTCATCGTCCTCGGGGCGGGCCCGTGCGGTCTGGCCATCGCCCGGCAACTCCGGCACGAGCAGGGGGCCGACCCACTGGTCCTCGACCGGGTTCAACACCTGCGGGTTCTGGTCGCACCTGCCGGGTCAGAACATTCCCCGTGGTCACGGCAGATGGCCCAGGCGCGACGACATGGTCAGCTACTTCGACGACTATGTGCGGCGTCAGGGACTGCGGCTGAAACTGGGCATCAACGTGCTGCGGGTAGACCACGAAGACAGCCGGTGGACATTGACCACCGATCGCGAAACCCACACCGCCGCAGCGCTGGTGATCGCCACCGGCAACTATCACACGCCGGTGACACCACCGTGGCCGGGGATGGACGGCTTCGAAGGCGAACTCCTGCATGCGGCCGATTACCGCAACGCCTGGCGGTTCGCGGGCCGCGACGTGCCGGTGCTGGACCGGGCCGAAGCGCTGGTGAGCAGGTTGTGGTTCGGAGACCTTACGGCACACGGGGTTCCGGCGCCGCAGCAGGGAATCTACACCGCCTTGCTCGACGACGGGAAGATTCCCACGCTCGGTGATGAACTGGTGCCGAAGATCAAAGACGGCCGGGTCGAGATCGTCGCAGTCGTGGAATCGTTTGACGCCGATGGGGTCAACCTCGCCGACGGCACCACCATCCGGCCCGACGCGGTCATCGCCGCCACCGGATACCGGCGGGGCCTGGAACCGATGGTCGGTCATCTCGGCCTGCTCGACGACGAGGGGGCACCGATGTCGAATGGAATGCCAAGCGCGGCAGTAGGTTTGTGGTTCGCGGGTGATGCGGAACCACTCATCGGACCGCTCCAGTCGTTCCGGTTGCAGGCGTCTCCGGTGGCACGCGATATCGCGGGGTTCCTCGCAGGGCGCCACCAGACCTCACCGTAGACGTGGCCTGGCCGCCACCAGCAGCGCTCCCACCGTGAACAGCACTGCCGCCACCACGGGAAAATGGCCGCCGGGGGCGAATCCTCCCGCGGACAGCAGGCTCAGGGCGAGGGCACACGATGCGGTGCCGGCATAGAGCATCGCTTCGGCGGGTACCGAAGCGACGGGTGTCGCGAAAGTCGGTAGGGCAGCGGCGAATACCGCACGCTGCCACCACAGGATCGCCAGCAGGGTTGCGGTGACGGCCATCAGCACCACCTCCCATTCCAGCCGGGCCAGCCACCAGGTACCGGAACCCAGCGGTGGCTGCGGCAGCAGTCCCATCGGATAGGCGATGAGCGTGACGATGACCACCGGCAGCATGTGCCAGAGATACAGCGCCATCACGTTGTTGTTGGCGACGGCGATGATGCGCGGCCACATTCCGCGCCGCAAAGCCCGATTGACTGCGGGCGCGACGGCCAAGAGCAGTCCCGCCTGGATTCCCGCCAGCGCGAGCAAGGCCAGCGACGGCGGGGCGCTGTTCTCCACCCGGTCTCCCGGGACCCCGATCATCGCGATGGGGTAGGGCCCCCACGTCACCAGCGTCGCCAGCACCGCTGCAGAGACCGCCGCCAGCACCAGCAGTTGGACGCGGCGCAGAAGCCCACCGTGCCAAGCGATCCCGAGCTGGTAGATGGCGGCCCAGCAGAACAGATAGTTCACCATCCGGATCTCGGGATGGTCGGTGCCGATTCCGATGGCGTCGACGATGGCGACGCCCGCTGCCAAGACGGCGGGCACAGCCAGACCCCACCGCCGGTGTGCGGCCACCGCAATCGGGGTCAGCGCCACCACCATCAGATACACCGCCAGGAACCACAGGTGCATGGCGATCGCCCAGCCGCCGAGTTCCAGCACCGAGCGGTCGATACCGGCGACCATCAGCGCCGCCATCACGGCGCACACGAACAGCACGTACACCCCGGTGGGCCCCAGGACGCGTGCGATCCGCCCCCGCAGCCAGTCCTGCCGGGAACTCGAGGACCCAGTCTGGTCCGTCTGGTCGAGCCTGTCCGTCTGGTCGAGCGCAGCCCGGAACCTGTCCCACGAACCCGCGCTGGCATACCCGGCGACCACGAAGAAGATCGGCACCACCTGGAAACCCCACGTGAGCCACTGAGTCCACGGCATCAGGACCAGGGGATTGTCCCTGCCGAACTCGCCGTTGTGATAGGTCATCACCGACAGCAACCAGTGTCCGATCACCACGAGCAGGACGGCTGCAGATCGATAGAGGTCGAGTGAGAGCTCGCGCGAGGATTGGGTGGTTCCGGCGTCGTGCATATGTTCCCTCGGGTCGGAATGTGCGGCGGTTGCGACCGGCTACGGCCCAGTCGAACGTATCGGACGGCCAGGGCTTGTCGATGTGTCGCGTGGAGATGCGGCGAGTCCTCGAAGGATGAGCGTCATGGACGCTTCGAAGGATGGCTCGATCATCACCGGGTGCAGCGGCGAGGCAGCAGCGGGGAACTCCCGCCACCTGTCGGAGTCGGCGGCCTGGACTTCGGACGGCAACGTTCCGTACGCGGACTCGAGCATGGCCTGCCCGAGCAGGAAATCGGTGAGCGAGCGGAACCACACCGCGGCGCTGTTGTCGTCGAAGCCACCGTCACGCAGGAGTCCGAGGGTGATCTCGACGGCGCGGGTCTCGTTCTCCAGCCCGGTGGTGCGGGAGGCCACCGTATATCCGGTCTGCGGGAAATCGCGCACGTAGACCTGATAGATCGCGCGAGCGAGAGTGGCCAGTGAGGTGAGCCAGTCATCGTCGGGAGTCCAGTTATCGAGGGCGATCCCGATCATCCGGTCGGCGACCGCCCGCAGAAGATCGTCGATCCCGCCGAAGTAGCGGTACAGCGCTGAGGGGTCTGCGCCGACCGCGCGTGCGAGGGTGCGCGTGCTCAGCACCCCGGCGCCCCGGTTCTCGATCAAGTTGACCGCGGCAGCGATGTAGACGTCTGCGGACAGCACCACTCCGGCGTGGGTCTGCCGCCGGCGGCGGCCTCCCGCCGGCTGTCGTCGAGGCTGTTCCACTGCGTCGCTCCTTATGTCAACACCATTGACGTTACCCGGGGGCTGCGGCACCGTGGACCGGGTGAGGCGGAATCAGTGGATATGAACACCGGGGTGGTCCGGCGGATCACCCGGACGGCCGGACAGGGCGGTGACGTCGCCTACTACGTGAAAGTCCAAGCGCAACAAGGCGATATCTGCCAAATGGTGCTCAGTGGCAACATGTTCGCCGGCCCTGTCGTACTGGTGGGAGTGGGCGACGGGGGTCGCCGGTACGAAGAGGTGGTGCCCCATCCGCGGAGGTTCGGAGAGTTCGCCTCGGCAGAGTGGATCCACCGGTTCTTCCAGAGTCGGCAGCACCGGCTGTTGGAAAACGACGCCGTCGCCGAGCGGTGTGACGACATCGCCTGAGCCACCAACTGCGTAGCCCCCTAACGATTAGGGTACGATGTAATCATGTCCACCCAGACTGTCCGCCAAGCCGATCCCCTGGCACTCGAACAGCAGGTGTGCTTTGCGCTGGCCGTCACCAACCGCGCTGTGCTGGCTGTCTACCGGCCACTCCTCGAGCCGCTCGGGCTGACCCATCCGCAGTACCTGGTGATGTTGGCACTCTGGGATCATCAGAAGGCCTCCGCAGGATCAGCGTCTCCGCTGTCGGTCAAGCGGATAGCCGGGGCGCTGCAACTCGACTCGGCCACACTGTCGCCCATGCTCAAGCGGTTGGACGCCCTTGGGTTGATCACCCGAACCCGCAGCCTCGCCGACGAACGCTCCACCGACGTCGAGCTCACCGAGGCGGGGAGGACCTTGCGCGAGCGGGCCTTGAGAATTCCGCCCGCGGTGGTGGAGCGGCTGGGCGTCGACCTTGCCGAACTCGAAGAACTGCACCGAGTGCTCAGCCGCGTCAACACCGCAGCCTTGGCCGCAGGCGCGCTCGACAGTGACACCTCTACAACAGGAGCATGATGTCCACCACCCGCCCCACCCCCTGGCAGTACTTCACCTATTCCTACGGGCGCCGCCTGCCGGATTCGATGAGCAGGTGGGTCGCTGAGGACCTCGCCGGTCAAGGTGCCGTCCGGCGGCACATGATCCGGTTCGCGATTCCGCCGCTACTCGTGCTTGCGCCGCTGTGGTTGCTGCCGGCCTCGCTGTACGTGCACCTGGAGATGACGGTGCCTATCTACACCTGGGCCTTGCTGATGGCGCTGGCGCTGAACAAGGTGTGGCGCCGCCAGCGCCTGGCCCAGCACGGTCTGGACCGGAACCTGGTCGACGTGATCAAGCGCAAACGGGACGCACCCATGCACGAGGACTACATCCGCCGGTACGGCCCGCGGCCCGAAGAAGCCAAGAAGCAGTCCAACAGCAGCCCGTTCTGACCGGCCCCGGTCCGGGGGCGGTGGCATCCTGGCTGGATGGTCCTCGTCTTCCGTCTGATCGAACTGCTGATCCTGCTGATTCCGTTGGCCGGTGTGATCTTCGCGGGGATGAAGGCGGTGTCGGCGGTGCGCCGGCGACAAGCCGAGTCGACACCTGATGATCACCCCGGGATCTCGGCGGGCACCGCGGAGGCCGGTCGGGCGGCGCGGTGGCGGACGCTCCAGCGCACGGTGCAGGAGCACGACCGCACCGATACCCGGTGGCTCGATTACGAACTCGACGTGGTGAAGCTCCTGGACTATCCGGTGATGACCGACATGCGAGAGTCCGTCACCGAGCGGTTCCACCGCGCGAAACTGCGGGCAGACCTCCTCCGGCCCACTGATGCCGCGGCGTTGCTCGACGACCGCGACGCCGATCTCGAGTACCGGACCGCCGTCGAGGAGTACGCGACAGCGTTCAACGTCGCCGAAGCCGAGGCCCGGCGACGCCGACGGAGCTACCTGCCGGAGGCCGACCAGCAGCGGGTGGTCCGGGGCCAGAGTCTGTTGCGGGTGGCCATGGACGCTGCGGCGACACCGCAGGAACGCGACAGTGCCTATCGGCTGGCGTGCAGGGAACTCGAGGGGCTGATCGTGTTGCCCGAGCGCACGCAAACCGAGATCGAGCGAGGCATCACCGGCGAGCTGGGTAGCTGATCCGACGATTTGACGGGCAACCCTCCAGTCGGGGTAGAGTTCACGACTGGCGCGGGCCGGCTTCGGCCTCAGGCTCTATGCCCCGACGACGCTGTTGGACTTCATGATTCGCGCAACGCTGCGCTCCCTCTTCACATGATCGCCATGTCGCCGTGGTGCCGGAACGGAGCCGTGGTGGTAGCGCTGCCTGAAGTCAAGACGCCGGCCGAAGAACAATCGGTTCTCCACGCGCTGCGGTCGCCGCGGCGGCTGCGCACCGAGATTCTTGCCGGGCTCGTGGTGGCCTTGGCCTTGATACCCGAAGCCATTTCGTTCTCGATCATCGCCGGGGTGGATCCTCGGGTCGGGCTGTTCGCCTCCTTCACCATGGCGGTCACCATTGCCATCGTCGGCGGCCGGCCGGCGATGATCTCGGCGGCCACCGGCGCCGTGGCCCTGGTGGTGGCCCCACTGGTGGCCAGCCACGGCCTCGACTACCTGATCGCGGCCGTCATCCTGGCGGGCGTCCTGCAACTCGTGCTGGGCTGGCTCGGCGTCGCCAGGCTGATGCGGTTCGTGCCGCGCAGTGTCATGGTCGGGTTCGTCAACGCCTTGGCCATCTTGATCTTCCTGGCCCAGCTGCCGCACCTGCTCGGCGTGCCCTGGCTGGTCTATCCCCTGGTGGTGGTCGGCATCGCGGTCATCGTGCTGCTGCCGAAACTCACCACCGTGATTCCCGCCCCGTTGGTGGCCATCGTGTTGCTGACCGGCGTCTGCGTCGGCCTGGGCTGGGCGGTGCCCGATGTCGGCGACGAAGGCGAACTGCCGTCGAGCCTGCCTGCACTGTTGTTGCCGAACGTCCCGCTGGACCTGCACACCCTGGGCGTCATCGCGCCGTATGCGCTGACTGTGGCGATCGTCGGGCTGCTGGAGTCGCTGATGACCGCCAAACTCGTCGACGACATCACCGACACCCATTCCGACAAGTCGCGAGAAGCCCTCGGGCAGGGCGTCGCCAACGTCGTCACCGGCTTCTTCGGCGGTATGGGGGGTTGCGCGATGATCGGGCAGACGATGATCAACGTGAAAGCCTGCGGTGCGCGCACCCGGATTTCGACTTTCCTGGCCGGCCTGTTGTTGCTCGGCCTGGTGGTCGGCCTCGGCGACCTCGTGGCGCAGATCCCCATGGCCGCTCTGGTGGCGGTCATGATCATGGTCTCGGTGGCCACGGTGGACTGGCACAGCGTGAATCCGAAGACGTTGCGGCGCATGCCGAGAAGCGAGACCACGGTCATGCTTCTCACCGTCGGGGTCACCGTCGCCACCGAAAATCTGGCCTACGGAGTGGTGGTCGGCACGCTGGCGGCCATGGTGTTGTTCGCGCGGCGCGTCGCACACCTCACCGACGTGGTGAAGGTGGAGCAACCCGACGAGGACACCCGCGTCTATGCGGTCAAAGGTGAGCTCTTCTTCGCCTCCAGCAATGACATGGTCTACCAGTTCGATTACGTGGGAGACCCGGCTCATGTCGTGATCGACATGAGCGAAGCGCACATCTGGGATGCTTCGACGGTGGCGACGCTCGACGCGATCATCACCAAGTACGCGGCCAAGGGAAAGACCGTGGACATCATCGGGATGAACGAGGGTAGTGCCGACCGGCACCGCCGCCTCAGTGGCGGCTTCGGTGGATAGCTCCAGTGGTTAGCGACGGCCCGGCGGTCACGCATCTGCAGATCGGCGAGGTGTCGGCGCGAACCGAGCTGTCGATCAAGACCATCCGCCACTACGACGACGTCGGCCTGGTCCAGCCGTCGGCCCGCTCCGCCGGCGGATTCCGGTTGTACACCACCGACGACGTGAACCGCCTCCTGGCGATCCGGCGGATGAAGCCACTGGGCTTCACCCTCGAGGAGATGCGTGAGCTGCTGGTGGCGCTGGAAACCCTGGCCGCCCCGACGGCCGACCCGGGTCAGCGGGCCGAGGCTGCGTCCTATCTGGCCGAATGTCACACGCGCGCAAAGGAAGCGTGCGTCACCATCGCCGAACAGCTGGCCTACGCACAGGAGCTCACCGACCAGCTGGCGACCTACGCCGGCTAGCCGAGCACGTCAGATCGCCTCGAACGGTTCACCGTCGAGTGCCACCGACGGCAGGCCGTCGGGCCCCTGAGGCACATCACCCACCAGGGTGATCCGGTACAGCCGACGGTCATGGTCGGTGGTCAGGTCGCTGGGAGCCAGGTGCACCGTTGCCCTGTTGTCCCAGAACGCGATACTGCCGGGCTCCCACTTGAACCGCACGGTGTACTCGGGGCGGGCCAGTTCGTCGTAGAACAGCCCGAGTAGGCGCCGGCTCTCGTGCGGCGAGACACCGGCGATGTGGGTGGTGAACCCGGGGTTGACGTACAACGCCTTCTCCCCGGTCTCGGGGTGTACGCGCACCACGGGGTGCTCGGTGACCAACGGCCGCTGGCTGACTCGTCGCTGATAGTCGTCGGTGGCCGCAGTACCGTCCGGCGGCGAGAAGCGGTGCACGGCGCGGAGTGTGTCGGCGAGCTTGCGGACCGGTGCCGACAATCCGGCATAGGCGGCAACGGTATTCGACCACTGGGTGTCACCGCCGTACGGCGGGATGACCTCAGCCCGCAGGATGGACGCAGCGGGAGGATTGACCGCCGCGGTGACGTCGGCATGCCAATTCGGCTTGTCGAAACCGCGACTGCCCGCGTAGCGCTTCTTGAACCGGTCCCGGAAGATCGGATAGATGGTCGGATAGTCCGGGTCGGGGATGGAGTCGAAGAGCGGATGGGCCGGGGTGGGCGCACCGAACGACGAGGCGAACCGAAGGTGATCATCGTGGCCGATGAACTGGTCGCGGAAGAACACCACCTTCCACTTCAGCAGCGCGGCGCGGATGTCGGCTATCTGTGAGTCCTCAAGCGGCGCAGTGAGATCCACACCGTGGATCTCGGCACCCGTCCAGCCCGATTGCGGCTGGACGGTCAGGGTTCGGGCTTCTTGCGTCTGTGTCATGTCGGTCCTTCGGGGTCTTTACGAGTTGATCGGCTTGGGTGTCACGCCGTCGAGCTCGTTCTGGGCGGTGACGATGTCGTTGTAACGACCGTCGACGTACGGGGTGAGATCCACCAGGGTCTTCGTCGTACCGGTGTCGAAGAGCCCGTCGGCCACGGTTTGGAACAGGCCGGTGGATTCGGCGTTGATCGGGTAGTAAGCGGCAACGCCGTCTTCTTCGTACAGCGTCTTGCCCTGATCGAACTCGATACCTTGCTGTTTGACGTAGTACTCCTCGATCCACTCGTCGGCATGACTGTCTTTCCAGTTGTTCGCGGCGATCGCGCGGCCCACGTAATCACCGATGGCCGCGGCCTTCGCCGGGTCATCGAGCACGTCCTTGCGCACGATCAGGCTCTGGATTCCGGTGTTGATGCCGGTGCCGTCGCCGAGGATCGGCGGCTCGCCCAGTTGGTAGTACTGGTTGCCGAGCACGATCGCGGCTTCCACGGCGCCCGCGGCAAAGGTCGGAACCACCTCTGCACCAGCCAGTTCCACCGGCTGGACATCGGTCTTGAGGTCGAGGCCGTGCTGTTTGAGCAGCGCGGCGGTCACCATGTGGCGGCCCGAGCCCGGCGGGTAGGCCACCCGTTTACCGCGCAGGTCCTCGATGCTGTCGATGCCGCTGCCGGGTTTGGCCACCAGGAAGTAACCCCCGCTGGTGCCCGGATTGGCCTGCAGGCCGATGGTCACCAGATCGGTGACACCGCTGTCGACGGCGATCGGGACGGGTGCCTCTCCGATGGACCCGATATCGGCGGCACCCGAGCGCAGCGCCTCGATGACGGCCGCGCCACCGCTGAAGTCGGCGAACTCGACACCGTAGGGCGCGTCCTTTCCGGCGTCGGCGAGGTTCCAGGGCAGTGACTGGGTGGCGTTCTGCTCCGCGATCACCAGCGAGGTGCCGGCCGGTACCTCCACCTTGGTCGCGATCTCCACGGAGTCGATGGCAGTGGAGGTTTCGTCATCGGAGAGTCCGCAGGCGGTGGCCAGCAGCGACACTGCCAGCACGGTGGCCAATTTCCAAGAGGGCATCGATCGTTCCTTCGTCAGGGGGCACAGGTCAGAGCTGGACTTCTCCGGTGACACCGAGTTCGGCCAGTAGTTGTCGCCGCAAGGTCGCGAACTCGTGCGAGTCGCGGGCCCGGGGTTTGGGCACCGTGACCTCCACATCGAGCGAGATGGCGCCGTCGGTGAGCACGATCACCCGGTCGGCCAGCAGGATCGCCTCGTCCACGTCGTGGGTCACCAGCAGCACCGCGGGGGTGTGGCGACGACAGAGATCCAGCAGCAGGCCATGCATCTTGATACGGGTCAGGGCATCCAGCGCGCCGAAGGGCTCGTCGAGCAACAGCAGTTCCGGCTCACGAACCAGCGCGCGTGCCAACGCAACTCGCTGTGCCTCTCCGCCGGACAGGGTGCGGGGCCAGACCTTGGCCTTGTCCGTGAGATTCACTTCGCCGAGCGCTTCGCGCGCCCGCGCCCGCGCCGCTGACGTGGTGGGCAGACCGATGATGACGTTGGTCAACACCCGCTGCCACGGCAGCAGCCGCGGATCCTGGAACACGGTGGCCCGGCGTTCGGGTACTCGCACGTCACCGTCGAAGTCGGCGTCCAGCGCCCCGAGCGCCCGCAGGAAGGTGCTCTTGCCCGACCCGCTGCGCCCGAGCATCGCGACGAACTCGCCTGCCCTGATGTCCAGACTCAGCCCGTCGAGTACCACGTTGTCGCCGAACAGTTTTCGGACATCGCGCGCGATGACGACGGTATCGGTGACGGTCTCAGTCGCCGTCATAGGCGCGTCTCCAGGTCAGTAGGCGGGCTTCGAGGAAACGGACGATGAGCACCGAGGCCAACCCGAGAATCGCGTACACCGCGATCAGGACGAACACCACATCGATCTGGAAGTACTCGCGGGCATCGGTCATCATGCGGCCGAGACCGCGTTTGGCGTTGATGGTCTCGGCGAAGATCAGCGACAACCAGGACGCGGTGAGCGCGAGCCGCAAGCCGATGAGAAACCCGGGCAGCGAGCCCGGGATGATGACCCGGTAGATCAGTTCAGCCCGCCCGGCGCCGAACGATCGTGCGGCTTCCACCAATCCGGCGTCCACGCTGCGGATCGCGCTGAAGGTGTTGATGTAGATCGCCACGGCCACCGCCAGGGTGATCAGGGTGATCTTGGGGACCTCGCTGATGCCGAACCAGACGATCAGCAGCGGCACCAGCGCGAAGTTGGGCACCGCCCGCAGGACTTCCATATTGGCGTCGACGAAGTTCTCCCCGACCCGGGACAGGCCGGCGACCAGGGCCAGGCTCAACCCCAGCGCGATGCCGAACAGCACGCCGTACCCGACGCGCAGCAGGCTGGTGAACAGGTGTTCCTGCAGCGAACCGGCGGCGATCAGATCGATCGCCGTGGTGAGTACCCGCGTTGGCGGCGGGACGGTGCGGGCATCGAAAACACCTGTGGTGGAGAGAATCTGCCACAGTGCGATCAGAAGCAGGGGGCCGAGTAGTCGCTGCAGCCAGCGCGGGACGAACTCGCGACGGCGGCGCTGGTTGGCGACCGCACGCGGATCGACCAACGTGCGGTTCGTCGTGGCGGGCGCCGTCTCCGGTCTGGAGCGACGGGGCAGCACGGTCGCCATGTCAGGCTGCCCCGAAGAACTCACCGGAGATCGATTCGGACTGCTGCCCATCGGGTCCCACCGGAATGTCACCCACCAGCGTGATGCGGTGCAGGACGCGGTCACCCTCGACGTGCTCGAAGTCCCGGGGTGCGAGGTGCAGGGCCGCCCGGTTGTCCCAGAACGCCACGCTGCCCGGCGCCCACTGGAACCGCACGGAGTACTCCGGGCGGGCGATCTCTTCGAACAGCAGATCCAGGACGTGACGGCTCTCGCGGGGCGACAGGTCCACGATCTCCCGGGTGAAGGACGGGTTGACGTACACCACCGGTTCCTTGGTCTCCGGATGGATGCGGACCACCGGATGCACCGAGGCCAGCGGGTTCGATCGCACCAGATCGCCGATCTTCTCCGAACTGCGGTCGGCGGCCGCCGTGGCACCGAACCGGTGTTCGGCACGCAAGTCGCCGATGAAAGCGCGTACGGACTCCGAAAGCCCTTGGTAGACGGCCGCCACATTGGTGAACTGGGTATCTCCGCCGAACGGCGGTACCACCTCGGCGCGCAGGATCGAATGCGACGGCGGGTTGATCAGTGGCGTGACGTCGGCGTGCCAGCCGGGCCCGTTGGGGCTCTGGCGCTTGCGGTACCTGGTGCCGTAGCGGTGGTCGTAGGCGGCCGGTGAGACTGTGTGGATCTGCGGGAATTCCGGCGGTGCCGAGTCGCCTTCGTAGGGGTGGCCCGGGGTGACGGCGCCGAACTGGGCGCCGAACGCGATCTGCGCCGCGTGGTCGAGGGTCTGGTCGCGGAAGAAGACCACCTTCCACTTGTGCAATGCGGCGCGAATCACGGTCTTGTCGTTCTCGGACAGCGGGGCGGACAGGTCAACTCCGGTGATCAGCGCACCTGTCCACCCGGACAGTGGAGAAACGTGCACAGCGGTGTCCGTCGCAGCAGTCATGGTCATCATCCCCTCGAAAGGCATTGCAGATCTCTGAGATTCGACGCTAACGGTGAACTCACGCTGCGTTACCGGTTTGAATCGGCGTGAAATCAATGACAGAATTTGTATTCATCCAGAGGGAAGCGGTATTTCGTCATGATCACGATCCCCACGCCGACGATTGCCATCGCCGGTTCGACGGAGCGGTTTCCGGTGCGACGGGTGTACTGCGTCGGGCGAAACTACGCCGACCATGCCCGTGAGATGGGCGCGGACCCCGACCGCGAGCCGCCGTTCTACTTCGCCAAGCCGGCCGACGCCGTCTTCACCGTCGACGAGGGTTACCAGGGCGGGCCCGCTGCCGTCGTGCCGTATCCGCCCCAGACGGCGAAGCTTCATCATGAGATCGAACTGGTGGTGGCGCTCGGAATGGGCGGCGCAGACATCCCTGCTGCCGATGCACTGCAGCATGTTTGGGGTTACGCGGTAGGGGTGGACCTGACCCGTCGCGACCTGCAGGACACCGCCAAGGCCGCCAGGCGGCCCTGGGATCTGTCGAAGGGATTCGACGCTTCGGGACCGGTATCGCCGCTGGTGCCCGCCGACGGTGTGCGTCCGGACAGCGGGCGGATCTGGATCACCGTCGATGGTCAGCTGCGTCAGCAGGGCGACCTCGGAGACCAGATCTGGCCGGTCGCTGACGTGATCGCTCACCTGTCGGCCTCGGTGGAGCTGCGGCCCGGAGATCTCATCATGACCGGCACCCCAGCAGGAGTGGGCCCCATCGAACGGGGCCAGACCGTCGAGGGCGGTATCGACGGGGTGGGCGAACTGCGCTTCACCGTCATCTGACCTCGCCCATCGATGTCGTTGCCGGAGAGCCGATCTTGGGCCCCCGGCGGCGTGTCACCTCACCTCCGGCGCGCCTTCCCCCGCTGCCCGGCCCTCGGCTGGGAGGGTTTGGGTGTGAAGCGACTGATCGCGGCGATGGTGGCCTGCGCGGTGTCTCTTGTCGGTCCGGCTCCGACCGCGCAGGCCGACTTCGCCGAACGCGTCGCCCAGGCTGATGAATACCTGGCCACCCGGCCCGGGGTGGTGGGCTATGTCCTGCGTGACCGGTCCACCGGGCTGGCGCATCGCAACGCCTCGGCCGGGGCGATGATCTGGACCGCCTCCACGATCAAACTGGCCATGGTCGTCGACCTGCTGACCAGGGCCACTGCCGGTCAGATCAGCCTCACCGCGGATGACCGTCAGATGATGGCCGACATGATGCGGACGTCGGACAGTGACGCCGCCGCCACTCTGTGGAAACGCTTCGGCGGACGCGACCACATGGCCTTCAACCGCAATTTTCCTTCCTACGGATTGACCGAACTGCGTCCGCAGCAGGGGTACGGCGATGTCTACCCCGACTGGGGCTTCCAGAAGGCCACCGCCGACGACCTCGACCGGTTGATGAACTACACCCTGGGCCGGCTCCCGGCCGCGCAGACTGCGGCCATCGTGTCGGAAATGCAGAAGGTGAGCGCCAACCAGCAGTGGGGCGTGTGGGGCGCGGGACCCGAGATGGCGCCCGGCACGAAGAACGGTTGGTCACCCGAGGAGGACGGCTGGGTGGTCAACAGTGTCGGATTCGCGGGCCCTGCTCAGCGGTACACCCTGGCGATCATGAACTCCCTCGAAGGCGAGGGCGGCTTCGAAGACGGCGTCGAGACGACAACACGGCTGGCGGAGATCCTGCTCGGTTCCGCCTAGGTCGATTCGGCACATCAGGCGCCGCGCTGTTTCCGAGACTGGCTGCCGTACAAAAAGATTCCCTCACAGAGCGTCCCGCGCCGCCTGCAGCCGGCGCTGCCACCGGGTGAGCGCGGCCGCATCGGTGAGGGCGTACTCGGCGAGCAACGTCGACTCCGGCGCCGGCGGCATGGGCGCCACCGGAAGATGACCGTCGGTGGCGACCATGGCCCGCCCGGTGGTCACGACATCGCCGGCCACCCACGACGGGCGGGCGATCGTGCATGCAAAAGGCAGGTCCGGCAACACCCCGGCCAACGCCGCCGCCGCGGACAAGCCGATGCTGGTCTCGAGCCCAGCGACCACCACGCAGGGCAGCCCGGACTTCTCGGCGACCCGCAGCGATCGGCGGACACCCCCCAACGCCGCACTGTCCAGCACCAGGACATCGGCCGACGGCACAGCTGCGGCCACTCGGACGTCGACCTTGCGCCGAACCACCGCCACGTCATCGGCGGTGGCGCACGGGTGCGTGACGAACTCGAGCTCACTCGCGGCCCGGACGAGTTCGGGAATCACCGATACCGCGGTGTCGGCATCCCAGGCGCCGCCGGCGTCGCAGCGGATCCGCCCGCCCGGACCGAGCGCGTCGCGGACCGCCTCGAGCCGGGCGAGGTCGTCGGCCAGGGTGCTGTGACCGACCGCCACGTCGGCGGTGCGGCACCCGGAGTCCACCACCAGCCGGTGGGCCAGGGCGGGGCTGACGGCGGGCACGGCGACCGCGACAGGCACGCGACCGCGCAGCGGATCCGGCCAGCCCACCGTCCCCGGCTCGACCGCGGCCGTGAGCCGGCGCGCGGCCTGACGGTCGTCGATGTCGTGGGGCGGGCTGAACTCTCCCCAGCCCTGCGGTCCTTCCAGGAGCATGCATTCGCGCGTGGTCGGTTCCCCGAACCCGATGGTCACAGGGATGCCGACGACCACGGCGTCATCGAAGTCGATCATTGTTTTCACTAGCGCTTCACGCTAGTGGGTCGCTGTTCGCACCGGCGTGGAAGGATCGTTTCGATGCTTCCCGCCGACAATCACGTGCACTCGCAGTTCTCCTGGGACACCGGAGCCCAGGCGTCGATGGAGCAGACGTGTCGGCGCGCTGTCCAGGTCGGACTGCCCGCCGTGGCGTTCACCGAACACGTCGACTTCACCGAGTGGAGCACGGGAGACAAGCCGGCCCAGCATGACCATGGACATGCTGAAATCGCTTGGCGGGAGAGGGTTGTCCCGGTCGACATCGAGGGGTACCTGGCCAGCATCGCGGACTGCCGAGACAAGTTCCCGGAGTTGCGCATCCTGACCGGGATCGAGGCGGGCGAGCCACACCACTTCGCGGGCAGCGTGGCCGCCGTGCTGCGCTCGGCGCAGTTCGACCGGGTGCTGGGCTCGCTGCATTCGATCGTGTACGACGGCCGGCTGGTGTACGCCGACCGGGTCTTCCAGCATCGCCCTGCGCACGCGGTGGTGCGGGACTACTTCGGCGAACTGCTGCGCCTGGTCGAGGGATCGGACGTGTTCCAGGTGCTGGCGCACTGCGACTATCCCCGCCGGTACTGGCCCACCGGGTACGCCGGCCCCTACCGGGAGGCCGACTTCGAGGAGGAGTACCGCACCGTGTTCCGGGCGCTGGCGGCCTCTGGCCGGGCTCTCGAACTCAACACCGCCAGCCCGCTGGCGTCCGTCGACCTGATGCGCTGGTGGCACCAGGAGGGCGGGGACGCGGTGTCCTTCGGCAGCGACGCGCACAAGCCCCTGCGGGTGGGGGAGCACTTCGGCGTAGCCGTCGACATCACCGAAGCCGCCGGATTCCGCCCCGGTCGCGACGAGTACGACTTCTGGCGTCGGTAGCCTTCGCCCGGCGCAGGTACTCTCGCGGTAATGCCAGACCCTCACGCCGCAGCCTCTCGAACCGCGACGACGCAGCCCGCTTCACCACCGCGGGCGCCGCGCCCGTGGCGTCGCCTGGCGGTTGTCGGCGTCGTGTTGCTGATTCTGCTCGGACTGCCCTGGTGGACGCTGCTGGCCGCAGGAACCGCCTGGCCCACTGCGGTCGTGGTCACCGGGTCGGCGCTGCTCGCGGCGATCTTCGTCGGACTGCCGGTGATGATGATGCTGGGTCATGGTCGACGCCATCGGGACTGGGCGGCCGTCACCGGTGATGTGCTGCTGGGTTCGGTGTGGGTGCTGTTCGTCTGGTCGGTGCTGGGGCAGCTGCTCCGGCTGGCCCTGTTCCTCGCAGGCGTCGAGGACCCCACCCGCTCGCGGGTGGTCGCCGCCGCGGTGCTGGCCGTCACCGTCATCCTGCTCGGGTGGGGGCATTTCGAGGCGATGCGCGTCCCGCGGACCAGAAACGTCGACGTGCGCATCGCCCGGCTGGGCGCCGGGCTCGACGGTCTGCGGGTGGTGATGATCACCGACACCCACTACGGGCCGATCAATCGCAGCCGTTGGTCCGCGGCGGTGGCGCAGCGGGTCAACGAACTCGATGCCGACGTGCTGTGCCACGTCGGTGATGTCGCCGACGGAACCGTGGAAGTGCGCTATTCACAAGCGAAACCACTCGCCGACATGCGCGGCAAACTCGCGCGCGTCTACGTCACCGGCAATCACGAGTACTTCAGTGAGGCGCAGGGCTGGCTCGACCACTTCCAGCAGATCGGCTGGAACGCGTTGCACAACAAGCACATCGTCGTCGAACGCGGCGGCTCTCAGCTGGTGATCGCCGGTGTCGACGACCGGACCGCCCGAGGCTCCGGCGTCGAAGGCCACGGCGCCGATCTCGATGCTGCCCTGACGGGAACCGACCCGGACCTGCCGGTGCTGCTGCTGGCGCACCAGCCCAAGCAGATCCCGCCGGCGGTACAAGCGGGCGTGGACCTGCAGATCTCCGGGCACACCCATGGCGGCCAGATCTGGCCCTTCAACTTCCTGGTCCGGATCGACCAGCCGGTGGTGCAGGGTTTGAGCAGCCACGGCCCGCGGACGCAGCTCTACACCAGCCGCGGCACCGGATTCTGGGGCCCGCCGTTCCGGGTGTTCGCCCCCAGTGAGATCACGGTGCTGACGCTGCGCCGGCCCTGACCGTGACGCCGGTCAGTGCCCGCGACCCGAGACGAGGTCGGCGACGGTCGCGATCGGTGACGTTCCGAGGCGGCCGCCCAGCTCCGCCCGGTCGGCGGCGTAGTAGGCCGCGTAGAGGGCCTGTACGGCGATGTACCGGAGGGGCTCCGGTTCCCACTTGCGTACCCGGTGGTTCACCCACGGCAGCTCGGTGAGCGCCGACGGGGTCTCGAGGATGAGGTCGCGCAGGGTGCGGCCGGCGAGGTTGGTCGACGTCACGCCGGTACCCACGTAACCGCCCGCCCAACCGAGCCCCGTCGAGGGATCCAGACCCACTGTCGCCGACCAATCCCGGGGAACGCCAAGCACTCCCGACCAGACATGTTCCACCGCCGCCGACGCGGTCGAGGGGAAGAACCGGGTCAGGATGTCGCGCAGCAGCCCGACGGTCTTGGGGTCGGTGGCGCCGTCGACGTCGGTGCCCGAGCCATACCGGTACGGCGCGCCTCTGCCGCCGATGGCGATGCGGTCATCAGCGGTGCGTTGGGCGTACATGTAGGCGTGCGCCTGATCCCCGAGCGTCTCGTAGCCGCTCCAGCCGATCTCGGCCCAGGTCTCGGCCGGCAGCGGTTCGGTCACGATCAGCGAGGAGTTCATCGGCAGCCAGGTGCGGCGGAGGCCGTCGATCTGCGCGGTGAAACCCTCTGTCGCCCTGACGATCGTGTCGGCGGTAACCGTCCCGGCAGCGGTCACCGCCTCGTGCGGGCGGATCGCGGTCACCCGGGTCTCTTCATAGATCTCGACGCCCAGCGACTCGACCACCCGCGCGAGTCCGGCGGCGAGTTTGGCCGGATGCAACCTCGCGCAGTGCGGGTGCCACATCGCTCCGGTGGTCCCGTGCACGTTGATCCGGGCGGTTGCCTGCGCGGCGCTGAGGAGTTCGACATCGGTCATGGGCCAGGTGCGGGCCTCACTGACGGCGTGCAGTAGCCGGGTCTGCTGGGCGGCGTTGGTGGCGACGGTGAACTCGCCGCCCTTGACCAGGTCACAGTCGATGTTCTCGGCGCGCGTGACATCGATGACCTCGGCGACGGTGTCGTTCATCGCGGTCTGCAGGCGCCCCACGGCCTCACGACCGTGCGACTTCAGATAGGAGCCGCGACCACCGGTGATCTCATTGGTGAGCCAGCCACCGTTGCGGCCCGAGGCTCCGAAGCCGGCGAAGCGCTGCTCCAGTACCACCACCCGCAACTGCGGTGCTGCCTTCTTGAGGTAGTAGGCCGTCCACAAACCGGTATAGCCCGCACCGATGATGCAGACATCGGCCCGGGTGGAACCCGGCAGTGCGGGCCGCGGCGCGTCCCGGCCAATGCTCTTCCACCAGAACGAAACCTGGCCGTTGGTCAGTGCGGTGCTCATCGCCCCACCATCGCACTGGTGAGTCCGGCGGCCCCGCTGCCCGATCCTGCCGGGTCCCGGCGGAGGATCAGCGCGGCGATGGCGAGCACGATCAGCGTCAGCACCAGCATCAGCGTGGACATCGCCGCGATCTCCGGCCGTAACGTTGCCTTCAGCGACGCGAAGATGTACACCGGCCACGGCGTCGAGCCGGCCACCGACACGAACGACGAGACGACGGTGTTGTCGAGGCTGAGGGTGAAGGCAAGCAGCGCACCCGAGATGACAGCCGGCCGGATGAGCGGCAGCGTGATGTCGGTGAATCGCCGGAACGGCGGTGCGTACAGGTCTGCCGCAGCCTCTTCGAGGGATTCGTTCATCCCGGTCATCCGGGCCCGCACGATGAAAGTGACGACCGCGCTGGCGAACAGGGAATTGGCGATGATGAGACGCACCTGGCCGATGTTGAACCCGGTGAACCCCCAGTCGACGCCGAGAGTCACGAACCAGGGCAGCAGTGAGATGGCGCTGACGATCTCCGGGGTCACCATCACCAGACCCAGCAACACCAACAGCGCGGGCGCCCACCAGCCGGGCCGTCGGGTCAGCGCGATTCCGGCCGAGGTGCCCAGCAGGGTGGCCACCACAGCGGTGCCGGCGGCGGTGATCAACGAGACGGTGATCGAGTTGGTGATCGCCGGATTGCTCAGGGCCGCAAGGTAGGGCTCGATGCCGAAGCCCTCGAAGGTCTGCAGCGCGCGCCCGTTGTTGAACGAGAACACCACGATGACCACGATCGGGAAAAAGAGGAACAGCAGGCCGAGTAGTCCCCAGACGGTCAGCAGGGTGTCGGCGGGACGGATCCGGCGTCGACTGTGGCTCATGAGAGCTCCTTCAGCGGGAGTTTCAGGGACGTCGCGGCGGTGACCAGGCGACCGCCGATCTTGAGGAGGCCGCCCACCACCGCGCTCGTTCCGAAGATGGCCAACATGAGCAGCACCGCCATCGCCGCGCCGAGCGCCCAGTTCTGTGCGCTCTGGAACTGGGCGGCCACCATCTGGCCGACCATGCTGCCGCTGGCACCACCGAGGACCGCCGGGGTGATGTAGTCGCCCATGAGTGGCACGAAGACCAGCAGTAGCCCGGCGGTCACTCCCGGGGCCGACAGCGGAACAGTGATGCGCCACAACGTGTCCCACACCGTTCCACCGAGGTCGCGGCTGGCCTCGAGCAGCTTGGGGTCCAGACGTTCCAGCGCCACGTACAAGGGCAGGATCATCAGCGGCAGATAGTTGTAGACCACCCCGAGTTGCACTGCGGCCGAGGTGTAGAGCACGTGCAGCGGCCCCTCGGTCAGGTTCGCCCATTGGAGCACCTTGGACACGAAACCTTCTGGGCTGAGCGAGATCTGCCATCCGATGGTGCGCACCAGGAAATTGGTCCAGTACGGGATCAGTACCAGGGCCAGTACCACGCCACGCCATTTCGGGGCCAGCTTGACCGCCATCCAGTAGGCCATCGGAAACGCGATGAGCAGGCAGAGCACGGTCCCCGTCATGGCGATTTTCAGCGTGCGAACGAAGATCGCGAAGAAGGCGGGCGAGGCGGCCTCGCCGTAGCGGTCCAATGACAGGATGTCATTGGCGTGGGTGACGTAGAGGCCGGGCTTGTAACCGAAGCTGTACCAGACCACGAGGCCGAACGGCAGGATGAAGAACAGCAGTATCCAGACGCCGATCGGCAGGGCGCCGAGACCTCCGGGCAGTCTTGAGGTTCGAAGCCGTCGCCGCAGGGCGGTCACTGGCCTGCCGCCGCCTTGAGTTCGTCGTAGATCGCGATGATTTCGCCGTCAGCCGACGTCATCTCGCTGTAGACCAGCTTTTTCATGATGTCGTCGCTGATGAAGACCAGGTCGAGTCGCTCGACGTCGGCTTTCTTGGCCGCGTCCTCGATGCCTTCGATCCCGGTGTTGTAGCCGATGTAGGTGAGCTCCTTGAGGGAGACCACCGGATCGAGCACGTAGTTGATGAACTCGTAGGCGGCGTCTTCGTTCGGTGCACCGTTGACGATGGCCCAGTTGTCCTGCCAGAGGTTGGCGCCCTCCGACGGCCAGACCCACTTGTACCGGTCGGGTTCGGCGTTGCCCAGGATGCCCAGCCGGGCATCTCCGTTCCAGCAGTGGATCAGGGCGCGCGCCGACGACGAGACCGACGCGTTGGTCGACGACTCGAACGCCTGCACGTGCGGAGCGATCTTCTCGAGGATGAAGGTGCGGTAGGCCGCGATGTCGCCGGGGTCGGTGGTGTTGGGCGTGATCCCGTTGGCGTAGAAGTAGGTGAACGCGACCTCGGCCTGGTCTTCCAGCAGCGACAGGCTTCCGGAGGCTTCTTTCTGCGCGGCGTCCAGGAAGTCGGCCCACGAGGTCAAGTCGCGTTTGATGATGGTGGTGTCGTAGACGTAACCCGTTGAGCCCCAGTCCTTACAGACGCTGTACTTGTTCCCGGGGTCGAACGGGGTGTCGACGACATTGGCGTTGAGGTTCGTCATGTTCGGCAGCTTGGCGTGGTCGAGCTCGGTCAGCAGCCCGCCGGTCGCCATCTGCTGGACAGACGAGTGGGTGGGCACGCAGATGTCGTAGCCCGTCGTGCCCTTGGCCGCACTCAGTTTCGCGATCATCTCGGGGTTCGAGCCGTAGGAGTCGACGGTGATCTTCGGGCCCTTGGCCGCGGTGAAATCCGTCAG
>JBEVFK010000132.1:0-78069 GCA_040512325.1 Mycobacterium sp.
TGGGAGCGGTAGCCGCTGGCGGTGCAGCCTGGCATGGTGCAGCCACCGTGCTGGGACAGCAACACAATTCGCTGCCCCGGCGACGCCGTGCGTCGGGCCCGCCCCAGGTGCAGCGCAATCCCCTTGCCGTCGAAGATGACCAGGTAGTGGTAGGCGTGTGAGGCCAGTCGGAGCACATCGGACATGGGGAGCAGGGTGCCGCCGGCGGTGACACCGTGGCCGATGCCGTTGTCGAGGTCGGTGAGGTCGGCGCGCACCACGATGGTCGCCGGTAGCCCCCCTGAGCTGCCCCAGTTCTCCGCAGGCCAGCAGGGCCCGGCCCATCGCGACCAGCGCGTCATGGTTGCGTTGACCCTGGGTGCGGGCATCGGTGCGGGCCTTGTCCGGGCCGGGTTCGCCGTCGACCTGGGGTGCGTCGTCGGCGGGGTTGCACATGCGACTCGAAACTACTCAGCACCACCGACAATTCTTGCCGGAATATGACAGCCGATAACCAAGTGACACAAGAGAAGCCGTAATCGGCGTGGTCTACTCCACGAGTTTCAGCGCGCCCGACGGGCACAATTCGACGGCCTTGCGCACCTTGTCCTTTTCGGCCTCGGGTATCTCGTCGGTGAGGACGACAACGATGCCGTCGTCATCCTGGTCGAACACCACTTCGGTGGACATGACGCACACTCCGGCGCCGATGCAGACATCCTGATCAGCCGAAATCTTCACCAACCCACCTCCAGTGACCGCAACCCGTAGATGAAGTGGAACGACCGGAACGCCACCTCGTCGAACGGCTCCGCCAACTGCAACGTCGGAAATCGGCGTAACAGCGCGGGGAAGGCGATGCGCATCTCCATCCGGGCCAGCGGCGCACCCAGGCAGTGATGCACCCCGTGGCCGAAAGCCAAGTGCCCCATGGATCCCCGGCGGATATCGAGGGTCTCCGGATTCTCGATCTGGCTGGGGTCCCGATTCGCTGACGGCAGGGATACGAACACCAACTGGTGTTTGGGGATGGTGACGCCGGCGATCTCCACCTCGGTGGTGGTGATCCGCGGAATGCCGGTGTGCACGATCGACAGCCACCGCATCAGTTCCTCGACAGCAGGCCCCACCGCATCCGGATCGTCTCGGACCAGCGCCAGCTGGTCGGGATGGCGAAGCAGTGCCAGCGTGCCGAGGCCGAGCATGTTCGACGTGGTTTCGTGGCCGGCCAGCAGTAACAGATTGGCCACACCCACCAACTCGTCATCGGTCAACTCGTGGCCGTGTTCGCGCACCAGCATGCCCAACATGTCCTCGCCGGGGGAGCGACGGGTCTGGGTGACCAAGGCTTGCATATAGTCGCGGCCCTGACGCTGCATTTCGAACCGCTCGGCGATCGGGAGCGACAGGTCGAGCTGACGGGTGGTGCGGTGTTGGAAGTCGGCGCGGTCGGCGTAAGGCACACCGAGTAGTTCGCAGATCACCAGCGACGGGATGGGCAGGGCGAATTGGGCGACGAGATCTGTTGGTGCGCCGTGCTTTTCCATGGTGTCGAGGTGAGAGTCGACGATCTCGACAATCCGGGACTCCAGCCGCTTCATCCGGCGCGCGGTGAACTCGCCAGTGAGCATGCGGCGCAGGCGGGTGTGCCTGGGCGGGTCGAGGCCCAGCAGGTTGCCCGATTGCGCCTGCTGCTGTTCCTCAGCGGTGACCACCGGAGCCCCGGGCAGGATGAAGCCGGGTGGCCGTTCGTTGGAGAAGCGTTCGTGGTCGGCCAGCACCGCCTTGACGTCGTCGTGGCGGGTCACCAGGAAGACCTCCATACCGAAGGCGTTTATGACGGTGCACACGCCGGTGGTCTCGCGGATCTCGCCGAGCTCAGGGATCGGGTCGAAATCGGTGCGACGCATGTGCAGCGGCGGCAGGGCGGGTGCCTGGGTCATGATTCGACGCTACGCGCGTTCGTGTTGGTGGCATTGTTGTTCGGCAGCACAATGGCCGCGGTGGGGTCGCCGAGGATCACCGTGCTGGCTCGATCGTGCGCCGTGACGCGGCAGTACACCAGGCTGTCGAGCGGGCCCTTGGCGGCGTCGCCGACCGTGGCGTTGTAGTCCCGCCGTGCTTTCTCGTAGTTCTGCAACAGGGCGGCGATCGCCCGGTAGTAGTCGCTTAACGCCATTCCCACCGGGTCACCACCGGCCAATCCTTCATAGATCGCCGTGGTGAGGTCAGCGGTGAGGACTTGTCGATTGTCCGGAAACTCGAGAGTCCAGTTGAATGTCGGCTCCACGTGTCCGATGAACGCACGCGCAGGCTTGGCCGCGCCGAGGAGGGCCCGGGGCAGTGGTGCGGTTCCGGCGCCTGCTCGGGCTATGGCGGTCAAGGTCGTGTCCAGTGTGGATCCTGCTTCGAACAGACCGGCATAGCTCGTCGGGCTGTCACTGCCCGCAGAGCAGCAGGCCTGAGCGAACCAGATCGCACCGTCGGGCTGCCACTTCGCCATCAGGGTGTCCGGTGCCAGGAGTTCGTTCGACTGGCCCACGGGGAGGCCCAGATTGGCGCGCATGGCTCCGAGGTCGCTCAGCGGGCCGGTCATGCCGTGGCTACTGGTGACCACGAGTGCCGGCCTATTGGTCTCCAGCGCAGTGCACAGGGTGTCCACCGTGGCCGGCGTCGTACGTCCGTCGAGGAACGTGGCTGCCGTCATCTCGTCATCGCTGCGGAACGCGGCGTAGACCGGAGCGGCAACCGTGTCGCGCATCAGCGCGGTGATGTCGTTTCCACTGTGCTCGACGGCCCAGACGACAGGGGCCGAGTACGCAGTGCCCGCACCTGTCCAGTCGGTGAGAAGTGCCTGAACATAGTTGTCGAGGTGCAATCCGGTGAGGTCGAGCCGGCCGACATAGCGGACCGGATTCAAGGTGAACTGCACGTACCAGGGAACTTCGGACGGCGTGGCATTGATCAGGAGATATTTCGGCAGCTCCTGCGGTCCCATCCCGACTGCCGCCGCCGGGGTGAAGAATTCGTCACCTTGGGCGTAGTTCCGCAGCGTCCAGTCAGCGAGACCGACACCGGCGCGGTAGCGCAGCACCTTTCCGCCGCGAACGGACACGAGCTCCTGAATGGCTGGTGCTGCGTCGCCGACGCCGGCGAGCTCCGCAGGCGACATCCCCGGACGTTCGGGCAGCACGATCCCCCAGCCCACTCGGTCGTCGCGCCAGTTCCGGGGATCGGGTGGATCGGGGCGCATGGTGGCTCGGCCGTAGTAAGGCTTGGCAAGCGCCCATTGACGGTAGTTCGCCGCGAAGTGTCCACGGACCGGTTCGGCGCCGGTGAAGGCGTCGATCGTGATCGTGCTGTGCGAGTCGACCGCCGGGCCGGTCACGATTGCGAATCCGTCAACGATGGATCGACACCCAGCTTTTTGTTGAGCTCAGCGATGCGTGCGACCGCGTCGGACTTGAGCGGGCCGGCCTGATCTGCGGGCAGCTCGGCCAGCAGTGCTCGCAGAGCAGTGATTTCGAGTTGGGCCGCGCGGGCGGCCTCCTGCTCTTCGGGAGACGGACCTGAGACGTCGATGCCGCGTACCACTGGGCGCGGGCGCGTCCGCTTCACCTGGAGCTTGAAGTCCTCGGGTCGCACGTAGAGCACGGGCATGGTCCATTCCGTGGTCGAGGCGGCCGCTTCGCTGCGTGACTTGCCCGGCACCTGGGCCAGACTGTCGCGGGCTGCCGCCACGTGTCGCGGCCAGTCCAACGTTCGCGGCGCCTTGCTCGGGGTGTCGATGAGTTCGACGACATCGGCCAGGAGATTCTTGTAGAGCGCTTCGGTGAGCTTGTTGGCCGTGGTGTCGAGCACCGGTTCGCGCATGCCCACCACTGCTGCTGCGATGCCGTTGGAAGCCAGCGACAGGGCCAGCGACTGCGAATCGGCAGCAGATCCTGCTCCGGCGCCCTCGCAGCAGTTCAACACCACCAGCCAGGGTGGGCTCTCGGTGCGCCGCGTGAAACCCGCGAACTCTCCTGCCTCGGCGGTGATCGAGCTGACCCCTGCCAGGGTGTCCCAATCCTCCTTCTTGGCGACGAGGATGTGGGGGCTGCCTTCCAGCGAACCGTGGCAAAAGAAGTGCAGTAGATGCGGCCCGAAATCGGAGATCAGCTTGTGCAGCCCGGCCAGGTCGTCCGGCATGATCATCAACTGGGTCACCTCAGGGGCGGTTCCGGCTCTCATCTCGGCCTCCAAGGCGAGAAACAGCTGTTCTTCGCTGGCGACCACCAGAAGTTCGGTTTTCCCGTCGCCGGCCTCTCGCAACGCCTTTCGCAGCGAATCGAGTTCGCTGGCCGCGGGTATGCCCAGGCACGACAACACCGCAGCGACCCTGATCGGTGGCGTGAAGCTGTAGTACGGCACGGCCTCGGTCATGGGTTCGACCATGCGCGCCAACGCCCAACGCTCATCGAGGCCCAGAAATTCACCGGTTGTCGAGCACAGTGCCTCCCACGGAAGAGCCTCGGCGCCGAACTTGGTGGCGATCTCGATGGCGATGGCGTGGCGGGTACCCACAGCGGCTTGCAGCGCGGTGGTCAAGTGCGGCTTGATATGCGGATTGTCCATCAGCGCCTCGAACAGGCGTGCACCAGCGTCCTTCACCACGTTTTCTCGGGAGTTCCGCAACGCCTGGAATACCGCTTCATCGGTGGAACATCCGAATGGCATGGCCTCGTTGCCGAAAATTCTCGGCTTGCGCAGCGAAATGGACACGTACGGCTCGAGAGCGGGCGTCACTGCGCGGCCGAGCTGGATCACGATCTGGTTCATCGGATTATGGCCCCTCTCCGTATGTCTGGGCGACATGTCGCTCCACCAGGTCGGCGACGTTGCGCAGTGCAGTGACCGCTGCATTGTCGGTGGCCTCATCGGCTGAGTCAGGAAGCCACCGCATCTGGTGGGTCTCGAGCACCCGGGTCGCCGAGGCCACCCAGCCCGCGGTCCCCTCGTCGGCGAGCGCGTGGCGAGTGCGAGCGGCGATGAACGTCGAGCTGCCGTCGGAGTCGAGATGCAGCTCTTCGCAGTACGTCCCGGGGTAGTCCACGTAGGTGGGATGCACCCAGCAGGTGATCGCGGGCAACGCCTCGTCCGAGGCGAACGATGGGTTGAGCACGCGCTGGAGAATCCGGCCGAGCTGTGTGGAGTCGCCGTCACGTCCCTGGTCGTGAGTGATCGCGAGGCCGGGTCGGTTCTGGACGATGGAATCGGCAAGTTCGCGCAGGCCGACATCGGAGTAGTTGCGGTAGGGGCCGCTGAGGACCAGGCCCCAGGCGCCGACCTGGCCGAGGAATACGTTCAGTTCGGCAGATCCGATCAACTGCGATAATCCCCTGTCCGCGTGGGCTGTTGGTGACAGCGCGACCGCGAGTGCGCCTTGATCGCCGGACATGAAGCCATGGCCGACGAAGTGCACGAAGTCCAGTGCCCTACCCTTCAGCGCATCCCGGATCCAGATCAGCCAGGGGTTGGACGTTCGTGCCTCCTGATTGACCGCCGAGGATCGGTTCAGCGACCCGCCTGCCGCGTCCGCAGGATTGTGCACCACAACGTTGCCGTGGTCAGAGATGTGCTGAGCCACAGATCTATAGGATTCGCTGTCGGTGAAGACGTGTATCGCGACCCGGTGTGGACTGGCCTGCTTGTACTGCTCGATGATGGGCTGCAGTGCCTCGACGGGGTTGAAGCGTTCCTTGGCCATCGGCGCACTGGTGCAGATCGCCACCTCGAGCACGCGTTGGGGGGTGTGTGGTCGGATCATGTGGTTGGGCACCCGCAGAATGCGTCGTCCCAGGGGAGCCAGCAGCCGTTCCCACGGCACGATGTAGAGAAACCCACGCGGGCTGGGAAATTCGAGCCAGAGCACGTTGGCCGCTGATGCCGGCGAGGGGCCGAGGCCGGCAATCGCTGTGACGAGTCGGGCCAATATCCCGTCTGGGATGATCAATTTTTCGTCATCGACGGGGGCGTTCGCGATCAGGGCGTTGGGCAGGCCGAGGTCGCCGAGCCTGCAACGGGCCACCTCGGAAGGTGGTTCGTCGCCTCGGACAACTTGGAACATGGCCTCGGTCAGTCGGTCTCGGCGCGGTGCCAGCCGTATCTGTAGGGTGTGCAACTGCAGGGCCGAGCGGATCATGGCCATGATCAGGCCTGAATCTGGCACAGCAGGGCCCACGCAGTCTCGGGTGTCTCGACGGCACCGTGACTCGAGATGTACGGAGTCCCGTCGATGGCGACGATGCGTCGGCCGGTCGCCTGCGGGTAAGCGGTACCGACAGCGGGCATGGGTAGATGATCGACGTCGCCATCCACCCCGTGGGGGCCGAAGCCCCCGAGGGCGGCGAATTTGGATGGCGGCTGTCCCGGTGCTGCGATGACGGCCTCGCCGAGGTCGGACTTGCGGCGCACTGCGAGATGGAAGAACCGGGTCAGTGGCTCGTCATGTTGGGAGTAAGTGGTGAGGATGGGCAGGCGAACCCGATCCAGGGCTGGACGATAGCCACCCGGGTGGCCGTCGATGTCTGCGGCGAAGGCATAGCAGGACAGTGCGGGCTGGAGCAGGAGCACGGAATCGACCTTGCGACTCGGCGCCGGTCCGTTGGATACCGCCGACAGTACGACTTTCGCGCCGTAAGAGTGCCCGACCAGAGCAATGCGGGCATCGCCCACGTTGAGGAGTCTGTGCAGCATCTGGTTGACTCCGTTGCCGCCGACGCGGCCGGCCCGGTCTTTCATCAGCAGGACGGTGGTGGTGCGGACGGCGTCACGGATCTTGTCGAGGGGATTCCAGCCGGCCGCGGCGGGCGCGACCAGGACATCGGCCTCGCCACCAGGTTGCTCGATGAATCCCCCAGGTCGCCGGGGCGGGCTCGTCGGGTCCTGGTCGGAGACGGCCTGCCACACCGACCGGAGATCGTCCGGGGACAGGAGGTCGGCGTCGCCGCCGACTTCGTCGCTTGCGGCGGGAAGCGCCGCGGCCAAGATGTCGGCAAGGTCGTCGGCGCCCCGGGCGGTGGGGGCGGAAACGATGTGCAGCAGTGCTGCTTTCCGTTCTGGATCCAGTTCGTCGGCCAGGGCCGCGAGCTCCGGGTCGACGATGCCGGCCGCAGCGATGTCGGGTCCGCGCTCCCAGGGCGCGACGAGCGCGGCGCTGGGCCACACCACGCCCACCAATACGGGGGCGAAGGTTCTGCTCGGCGGCTGCCAATGCTGCTGTCGCACTGCCAAAAATCGTTCGACGAAGTTGTCGTAGCGGTTGGTGGCGGCTTCCCAATCGTTGTTCCAGCCATGGGAGAAAACGAACACGTCGGTTTTGGTCTTGCTGGATTCGACCAGTTGATCCAGCGCGGCCGGCGACGTGCAGTCGCCATGTTTGTCGAACGTGACGATATAGAACGGCACCTCGCCGAGATCGCTGGGCAGGGTCTTCCACGGAATGTCGGCGCGGTCAGTCATGTCTCATTCCCCATTTCACCCCAGGACCTGTCAGCCGCGCGACAGTTCCATTGGTCGCCATGGTTCCATCGTCGGGCGAACTCGCGTGGACGAGGTGAGTAGTCGACTACGCGAATCCGTTGGTGTTGCGCTGGTCATGAAGTACGTCAATGCATTCAAGTGATGGCTGCGTGTCATGGAATGCCGAGGTGAAGGGGACTGTCGGGGCCACGAAACGAGCGCCTTCAATTCCTGCAGTGCGGGAAAAAACATTAGGCCGCACCGATAATTCAGCTCTACCCTTTATTGAAGAGCAGGGGAGCTCAGGTTGGGGGGAGGGATGTCTTGCGCTATCGAGCTCGAGATCGGTCCCGGCCCGAGTCCAGGTGAATTCGTCACCCGGGTCGTGGATGCGCCGGCTGGTGGTGAGCCGTCAGCTGTATTTCAGTTGGACATCGACGGCCTGCTCCGTGAGCGCGACGCCTTGGAGAACACCGTGCTGGCCTCCGGCGCGTCGGCTCGGAGAATCGTTCCCGCGCAGGAACAGCAGCTCCGCCGGATGGGCCGTCAGTTGTTCGAGGCGTTGTTCAGCGAGCGTGTCCTAGGTGCCTATCGGGCCAGCCTGGGGGTTGCGCAGCAACGCGGAGAACCGCTGCGCCTGGTGTTGAGACTCACCGCTCCTCAGCTTGCCGCCCTCCCGTGGGAGGCGCTGTTCGACCCGGAGACCGAGGCTTACATGTGCCGGCGGGAGCCGCTGGTGCGGCACGTCCCTGCGCCCTACACGCGTGAACCTTTGGAGATCACGTCGCCACTGCGGATCCTGGGCCTCGCTGCTTCGCCGCGTGGTCTGCCCCGGTTGGATGTCGAAGCTGAACAGCAGCGCTTGTCCGAAGCGCTGGCCGCGCCCATCGCCGAGGGCGTCATCGAGCTGGAATGGCTGGCCCACGCCAGCTGGGACGGCGTGCACGAAAGGTTGTTGGCCGAGCAGTGGCATGTGTTGCACTTCATCGGCCATGGCGACTACGACCTGGGCTCTGATCAAGGGCAGATCGCGCTGGAAGGTGAGAACGGGCGGGCGGATCTGGTGGAGGCCGAGCAACTCGCAGACCTGCTCAACGAAGCACGCCCCACCCCTCGGTTGGTGGTGCTGAACTCCTGCTCCTCCGGCGAGCAGGGTACTCGAGAACTGTTCTCCGGCACCGCCGCTGCGCTGGTTCGAAGCGGCATCAACGCCGTGGCCGCCATGCAGTTCACCATCAGCGATACCGCTGCGATCGCCTTCGCGAGAGGCTTCTACACCGCGATCGCACTTGGCCGCAGTGTCGATGACGCCAGTCGTAGCGGCCGGATTTCGATGCTCGGCCGAGCTCGCAGCCTCGAATGGGTGACCCCGGTGCTGTATGTGCGCGGTGACACCACTCAACTGTTCAGCGTCGCAACCCGCGAGCACACCGGCCACCGCCACGACAAGCCACCGGCGCAACAAAGCAACTCGGCTGCCACGCAGGCTGGTCAGGGTGCGGTTCCAGAGTCCCCACCGGCCATCGCGATGACCGCCGTGCAGGCGATGTACGTCCAGGCACGAGCCGAGCTCCGAGCCGAGCACTACGCGGCCGCCATCGGGTTGTTCGACGACTTGCTCAGCCTCTACCCCAACTACCGCGACGTTGCGATGCTGCGCGACAGTGCTGTTCGCCGACGCGAGCTGGCCGACAAATTCCACCAGGCCATGCACGCGCAGACCAACAGGGAATGGAACACCGCCGTCAGGCTCTACACTCAGGTGCTCGAACTGCAGCCGGATCATCCCGAAGCCGCAATCCACCGGGAGCAGTGCGAGAAGGCCCAGCGCATCGTCGACCTACAGGACGAGTTGCGCATCCATGCCGAGAACGAGAACTGGCAGGCGGTGGTCGAAGTCAATGACGAACTCACCGCTGTCGACCCCGGTGCTGCAGATCCCGACGGATTGGCCACGCAGGCTCGCAGGTCCCTACGCGCCAGTGCAGACGCGGCCGAGGTCGAGCAGCGGCCGGAAATCGAGTCGACCACCCCAGCGTCCTCGAAAACCACTACGCCGCAGAATCGTTCCACCGTCCCGGGACGACGACGGCAGATCGCCGCCGCGTCCATGGGAGCGGTGGCCCTCGTTGCCGGCCTGACCGTCTACGCCGTAGGTCAAGAATCGGACTCGTCGAACCCGGCGCCGTCAACGTCGACGGCGGCCGCGTCGGCTCCCGCGCCGACCACTCCGGCGCCGCCTCCCAACCAGACCATCTCCGACTACCTGGATGACAACAACATCGGGGCGAGGCCAGTCACCCCTGAAATGCCGGGCGCACCGAAGTTCGACCTGCCGATCCCGGAGGGCTGGACACGTATTCCGGGCGACGCCGGTGACCGGTATTTCGGGATCGTCTTCAACGCGCCGGTCAATCGCGAAGACTCACCCAAGATGATCGCGACGGTGCAGGAGCTGACGGGCAAGGTAGATACCGACAGACTGCTGGCTGCGGCGCCCGACCAGATCAAGCAGTTGCCGGGGTACGAAAGCTATACCGGCGACGATGTCGTCAGGGGCACCCTGGCCGGGTTTCCCGCCTCCCGAATCAGCCGCTCGTACAACCAGAACGGTGTACCGCGCTATTTCTCCCAGACCACAGCGGTCGTCGAGAACAGCACCGGGACTTATCTTCTACAACTCAAGGCCGCAGGTCCAGAGGCTGACGCCGCCGCATCGAGAGCTGCGACACTCGTCATCGAGGAAAAGATCACCATCACGCCTTGATGCGCAGAAGGATGTCCCCCGCACTCCGCGAAAAGTGGAGTAGCTCGCTACTCGCGACCGGGTTGTTGCGGGTGGGGACACTTCAGACATGTCTGAGCAATCCACAGCACCGGCAGATGGTGCCTTGCCCCGGTGCCAGCGCTCCGGGATTCTTGTTGCGACCGCCGGTGTGACCGCCGGAGTGGTGATCGTCGTATCGGGGTTGGCGGATCTGGGCACCGAGCCTGGCGGCACAGCTGGGACAGGCACTCCGCGATCGGCAAGCATCTCGCTTGTCGCGACCGACATCCTGGATCCGCTACCGGCCCCGCCACCGCCACCGCCACCGCCACCGCCACCGCCACCGCCGCGACCGGAACCCGCGGCCCCGCAGGCACCGGTCTACCGTCCGGCACCTGTGGTCGCTCCTCCGCCCCCACCCCCGCCAGAGTTGAGGCTCAGGCTCGACCAGCCCATCACCGCGGCCTTCGTCTCCATTGCCAATGCAAACCAGCCTGCGGTGGGTTGCACCATGCGAACCGTTGCACTGGCGGGCCCAGCCGCTTTGGTGAATTTCGGCGTCCCGGACAACCATTTCACGGTGACGGGCTCGGAGGAGGCGAGGGTCCCCGCCGGCAGCAGCCTTGGAGGGCCGGCTACGGGTTCGACGTGGAGGCTGACCGTGACATGCGACAACGGGCTGTCGACCGGTACGGACGCGGTCTACTGAAAGAGGAGCAACTACGTTAGCTGTGATGCCTGGCTGTCGGCTCGAGCCGGGCAGGCCACCACACCCGCGGACCGATCAAGGTGAACAGGGCGGGGATCACCACGGTGCGAACCAGGAAGGTGTCCAACAAGATTCCCAATCCGACGATGATGCCCAGCTGGGTGAGCACGATCAGCGGCAACACCCCGAGCACACAGAACACCGCGGCCAGCACGATGCCGGCACTGGTGATGACAGCGCCGGTGGCCGACACCGCACGCACGATGCCGATGCGGGTACCGAATTCGCGCGTCTCCTCCCGGGCCCGGGTCACCAGGAAGATGGTGTAGTCCACCCCGAGGGCGACCAGGAACAGGAACGCGAACAGCGGGGTGCTGTTGTCCAGGCCCGGGAAGCCGAAGACGTGCACACTGAGCCACCCACCCAGCCCGAGTGCGGCCAGCGCGCTGAGCACCGTGACCGCCACCAGGAGCACCGGGGCCAGCAGGGAACGCAGCAGCACCACCAATACGGCCAGGACCACCGCGAGGATCGCCGGGATGATGATCGTGCGGTCGCGCACGGCAGCGTCGCGGGCGTCGAGCGCCTGGGCGTCCGAGCCGCCGACCAGCGCTCCCGGGTCCGCCTTGCGTACCGAATCACGCAGCGCAGCAACGGTATCGAACGCCGGATCGGTGGCAGGGGCGGCATCGATCACCACGGACCATTTCGTGAGGCCTGCGGGGGACCGGCCACCGGGGCTTGCCGAGACCACTCCCGGGGTGGACGTGATGGCCTGCTGAATCTGCGCTGCCCGGTCGGTGTCGCCCACCACCTGCGCGGGGTCGGTGAGCCCGCTGGGGAAGTGCGCGGCCAGGGTTTCGAACCCGGTGACCGATTCGGCCTTCACCCGGAACTGTTCGGTCTGCGACAGCCCGATGTGCAGCCCGAGAAGACCGCACGCCAATACCGCCAGCCCGGCCGACGAGGCCACCAGGACCTGGGTGGGCCGCCGAGCCACACCGGTGGCGATGCGATGCCAGGCGCCGGCGTCGGCCAGATCCGGGCCGCCAGGGCGGGGGATGAACGGCCAGAACAACTTCACCCCGCACACCGCCAGCAGCGGCGGCAGGACGAGCAGTGAGAAGAGCGCGGCGACAACAAGTCCGGAGGCCGCCTGCAGGCCGAGGCTGCGAGTGCTCGGCGATGCGGCGAACAGCAGAGTGAGTAGTGCCAGCACCACGGTGGCATTGCTGGCCAGGATCGCGGGTCCTGCCGTGCGGACCGCGGTGCGCAGTGCCGCGCGATGGTCGGGGCGGCGGTGCAGTTCCTCGCGGTAGCGCGAAATCAGCAGCAGCGCATAGTTGGTGCCCGCTCCGAAGACGAGCACGCTGGTGATTCCCGCCGTCGACCCGTCGGCGGTCAGACCTGCCAGCGCGGTGACCTTGCCGCCCACCACCGCACCGAACCGGTCGGCGCAGGCGATGACCGTCAGTGGCACCAACCACAGCACCGGCGAGCGGTAGGTCAAGATCAGCAGCAGCGCGACCACCGAGGCGGTGACGGCGAGCAGGGTGATGTTGGCGCCGGCGAAGGCGTTGGCGATATCGGCGCCGAAGGCGGGACCTCCGGTGATGGCGGCGCGCAGGTTTGCGGGCAGATCGGTGGACGCCGCCTGCCGCAGCGAGGTGACGGCGTCGTCGAGCGCGAAGCCGGACAGGTCGGTGCGCAGGGGCACCGCGGCGAGGGCGGCCTGGCTGTCGTCGGAGACCATCAGCGGCGGGCCCGGGGTTCCGGAGCTCACCCGTACCAGGGCAGCGTCGGCGGCGGCGCGGTCGTCCGGAGTCAGGGCGGCCCCGTCGGCACGGGAGACCACCAGGATGGCGGGGGCTTTGTCGCCGCCCGGAAACTGTGACAACTGCGCGGCCGCCCGGGCGGATTCTGCCGAATCCGGCAGCGCCACCGGTGATTGCCCCGCGGATGCGTCGCTGCCGGCCAGTGCCATGACGACGCCGGCGGCCAGCGCGATCACGAGGGCCAGAATCCAGGAGCGCGGTGTGGTGACCAGTGCGGCGAGACGATTCCAACTCACCGAACCAATATTTCAGTTTCTGAAACATTAATCAAGTGAACTATCTCGCCGGTTCCCGATAAGCTCGCCGTCATGACCGACCGCACCGACCTCGAAGGACTCATCGCCGCCGATGTGCGGGCGCTGTCCGCGGAGTCCGAGCAGATCGGCCGATCCTTCGCCGGCCTGCATGATCTGTCGGCCAACGACTTTCGCGCCTTGATCCACATCATGGTCGCCGACGATGGCGGGGCGCCCCTGACGGCTGGTGAGCTGCGCAAGCGCATGGGGGTGTCCGGGGCGGCCGTCACCTACCTCGTCGAGCGGATGATCACCTCCGGACACCTGCGGCGGGAGTCCGATCCGGCCGACCGGCGCAAGGTGATCCTGCGCTACGACGAGCCCGGTCTGGCGGTGGCCAGGGAATTCTTCACCCCGCTGTCGCTGCACACCCGCAGCGCGCTGGCGGAGCTCCCGGACGCGGATCTGGTTGCCGCGCACCGGGTGTTCGGAGCGCTCGTCGAGGCCATGCGCGCATTTCAGGACAGTCTGGACAACGGCAGCCTCAACGCCGGTTGAGCGTGGCCTCTTCCAGGTCCAGGCCGTGCAGCATCGTGCGCAGCACCTCGTCGTCGATGCGTTGCTCGTCGCGTTCCTTGATCAGCGCGGCCCGCTCGGCGGCCAGCATCTCCAGCCGGAGCCGCCGGAACGCGGCCCCCGGGCTCTCACCCATATCTCTGCCATTGGGGTCGGTGCCCGCCCCAAGCCGCTCCCACGCCGCGTCGCCCCGGCTGGTGTTCCAGCGCCGCAGTACGTCAGCGGCCCGGTGGTACATCGCCGGCGAGTCCCCGCTCTGGCGCTGCTCCTCGAGGACCTCGTCGAGGCGTTTGGCCGCGGCCGCCGAGGCACGGCTCTGGGCCGCCGCCGCGCGCACCGCGTCGGTACGTGCCTCGTCACCCTGGACGTCGAGGGCACGAATCAACCAGGGCAGGGTCAGACCGTGCAGCAACAGCGTGCCGATCACGACGACGAAGGTGAGGAACACCAGTTGCGGCCGTCCCGGCAGCGGGTCACCGGACATGGTGGTCAACGGCACCGCGAACGCCGCCGCCAGCGACACCACCCCGCGCATGCCGGCCCACGCCACGATGAACACCTGCGCGGCAGGCGGGGACGGTTCGGCCTCCCTGATGCCCAGAACGAGCAGTCGCGGCAGGTAGGCGAACAGGAAGACCCAGGCGATGCGCACCACGATCACCGTCGCCAGCACGCCCACCGAGGCCACCGCCAGCGTCGAGGCCCGGATCCCGGTCAACTCGCTGATAACCGTCGGCAGCTGCAATCCGATGAGCAGGAACGCGAACGACTCCAGGAGCAACTGCAGGGCCCGCCACACGGCATCGTCCTGCAGTCGCGTCGCGTATCCCGCGTCCGTCGAGTGCTGACCGATGATCAGCGCCGCGACCACCACGGCGAGCACCCCGGACCCGTGCGCCTCCTCGGCGATCAGATAGATGCCGAACGGTGCGAGCAGTCCGATGCCGCTTTCGATCAGCGGGTCGTTCAGCCGGGTCCGGACGTAGACGATCACCCGGCCCAGGACGACGCCGACGAGGATGCCGCACGTCACCGCCAGGGCGAAGGTGCCGACGGCATGTGTCCAGCCGGCCGCCGCCCCGATCGTCGCCGCCAGCGCCACCTTGTAGGCCGTCAGCGCGGTGGCGTCGTTGAGCAGGCTCTCCCCACCCAGCAGCGTCATGGTGCGGCGGGGAAGGCCGAGGCGACGGCCGATCGCGCTCGCGGAGACGGCGTCCGGCGGCGCGACGATCGCACCGAGGGTGAGGGCGGCTGCCAGGGTGAGATCAGGAACGAGTTCGAACGCGACGATGCCCACCGCGGCGGTGGTCGCCAGCGGCAGCCCGACCGCCAGCATGGTGATCGAGCGCTTGTTGCGCCGCAGGTTCACCGTCGAGCTCTCCAGGCCTGCCGACCACAGCAGCGGCGGGAGCAGGACGAACAGCACCACCTCCGGTTCCAGCACGATCGGCGGGATCCCGGGGATGAGCCCGACCGCCAGGCCCGCCACCACCAGCACCAGCGGCGAGGACAGATTGAAGCGACGCGCCAGCGCGGCCACGAACACCGCGCCCACCAGGACGGCCAAGGCTTGGGCACCCACGTCGGACAGACCTCCATTCGTCGCACCTATCCTTGGACAGCAGCATGCAGCATCAACAGCCCAGGAGGTGGATCCGGTGAGACTGCCCCGTCAGCGCCGGGCTGCCCCGGCAGCCGGGGCGCCCGAGACCTGCGAGCACTTGTCAGCGGCCACCGAGGCGGATGACCTCGAGCCGCAGGCGACGCTGTGTCAAGGCTGCACCGAGGACGGCAAGTCGATGTGGGCCCATCTACGGATGTGCCTGACCTGCGGGCACGTCGGTTGCTGTGATTCCAGCCCTCAGCGGCACGCCACCGCCCACTACGAGGCGACGGGCCACCCGGTGATGCGGTCCATCGAACCTGGCGAGACCTGGCGCTGGTGCTACGTCGATCTGGAGCTGAGTGCATGACAGTTGAGCCCCACGGGGACGTGACCCCGCCGGAGGGCACCGACCCGATGCCGGTGGCCGTCGAGAGCCGGACGCGACGTGCACCGACGGTGTTGCTGTTGGGCTCAGGGGAACGCGGACCCGACTTGGTGGTGGCGTTCCAGCAGCTGGGAGCGACGGTGGTCGCGGCCGACAACCACGCAGGCGCCCCCGGCCACGCGGTGGCCGACGAGGCCGTCGTCGCCGAGTTGACCGACCCCGGACAGTTGGCCGCTCTCATCGAACAGGTAGGCGCCGACTACGTGGTGACCGCCACCGACGCGGTGGCCTCCGACGCGCTGGCCGCGGCGGCAGACGGCGGTATCGCCGATGTGGTGCCCAGCGCCCGCAGCGCCCGCCTGTCGCTGGACCGGGAGGGGTTGCGCCGGCTCGCTGCCGACGACCTCGGCCTGCCGACGGCACCGTTCTGGTTCGCCGGCTCGGTCGAGGAACTGACCGCCATCGCCGATCACGCCGGCTTCCCACTGGTGGTCAAGCCGCTGGTGGCCCTGCCCGGCGAAGGGCAGTCGGTGCTGTTGCGCCCCGACGACGTCGATCCCGCCTGGGACCGCGCGGTGTCCGCGGGCGGGCGGTTCACCCACAACCGGGTGCTGGCCGAGACGGTGGTCGAGATCGACTACGAGCTCACTTTGCTGACCGTCCGCACCGGCGACGGTCCCAGCGCGTTGCACTTCTGTGAGCCGATCGGCCACCGCCAGGTCGATGGCTTCGCCGGTGAACTGGTGCTGGAGGCGTGGCAGCCGCAGCCCATGGGGGCCACGGCACTCGACGTCGCGAAGTCGATCGCGGCCCGGGTGGTCAACGCGTTGGGCGGTCGCGGCGTGTTCGGCGTCGAGCTGCTGGTTCGCGGTGACGAGGTGTATTTCTCCGACGTGACGGCGTGGCCCACCGACAGCGGCGTGGTGACCCTGCGGTCGCAGCGGCTGAGTGTCTACGAACTGCACGCCCGCGCCGTGCTGGGCCTCCCGGTGGACACCATCATGGTGTCGCCGGGTGCCGCCGAGCTCGTTTATGGCACTGCGCCCACCATGCTGGAGGGTCCCGGGTTGGTCGACGGGCTGGCCACGGCTCTGCGGGTCCCGGAAAGCGATGCGCGCATCTACCCCAGGGCCGGTGGGTATCCCGCCCTGTCGCGCCGTCGCGTGAGCCTGGCGCTGGCCACCGGCCCCGACGTGACGAGTGCGCGGGACCGGGTGCGACAGGTGTCCACCGCGTTACGCCGACTGTGGCAATAGTGAAGATCCCGGAGAATTTCGCGACGTGAATAAATCCAGTGACGACTCCGACGGCTCCACCCCGGTGCCCTTCATGATTGCCTTGGCGGTGATCGTGCTCGTCATCGGCGGAATCGGGCTGGCCCAGCTGGTCGGCAGCGAGGACGTTCCCGAGGTCGACGTGGTGGCCCAGGCCGCGATCGCCCAGAACGACGCGCTGCAGCGCTCCGACTACGCCGATTTCCAGGCGTACACCTGCGGTGCCGAAGCCGGCGACGAGGCTGATGTGCTGTCACAGCAACAGGATTCGGTGAACTCCAAGGGAGCCCGGTTCATCGACGGGGTGTCAGGGGTGACGGTCCACGGTGACGAGGCCACCGGCACGGTGATCTACCACTTCGACAAGGCACCCGACGACAAGATCGACACCCCGATGAAGTTCGTCCGGGAAGACGGTGCCTGGAAAGTGTGCTCGCCGGGACCGTGACGCTCCGGGGCAACGGTCGGCGGGGCGGCGCAACGCCCAATCCCGGATCGGGCACGGCTGCGGTGTGTGGAAAACTCGCCTCTGTGAGCTACGCAGGCGATATCACTCCTGAAGAGGCGTGGAAGATACTCAGCGACAACCCCGACGCCGTGCTCGTCGACTGTCGCACCGACGCCGAATGGAAGTTCGTGGGAGTACCCGACCTGTCCGGGCTCGACCGCCAGCCGGTTCTGATCCAGTGGAACACCACCGACGGAACCCGCAACGAGAACTTCGTCGCCGACCTCGTGGCCGCCGGAATCGAGCCCGCCGAGCGTCCGGTCATCTTCCTGTGCCGGTCGGGCAATCGTTCGATCGGTGCTGCTGAGGCAGCCACCGCCGCGGGAATCGCGCCGTCGTACAACGTGCTGGATGGCTTCGAAGGCAACCTGGACGAACGTCGCCACCGCGGCGGCACCGGCTGGCGCGCCATCGGCCTACCGTGGGTGCAGTCATGACCGAAAACAATGTTCCCAGCGTCCGGATCCCGGCCCCGCTGCCCGAGGGCGTCAGCCAGGCCACCATCGGTGTGCGTGGTGGGCTGCTCCGGTCGAATTTCGAGGAGACCGCCGAGGCGCTGTACCTGACGTCGGGTTACGTCTACGGGAGTGCGGCCGAGGCGGAGAAGGCGTTCACCGGTGAGATCGACCGGTATGTGTACTCCCGCTACGGCAACCCCACCATCTCGATGTTCGAAGAGCGGCTGCGGCTGATCGAAGGCGCGCCTGCGGCCTTCGCGACGGCCACCGGCATGGCGGCGGTGTTCACCTCGCTGGGTGCGCTGCTGGGGGCCGGCGATCGACTCGTGGCCGCGCGCAGTCTGTTCGGCTCCTGCTTTGTGGTGTGCAGCGAGATCCTGCCCCGGTGGGGGGTGGAGGTGGTGTTCGTCGACGGCGAAGACCTCTCGCAGTGGGAGGAAGCGCTGTCGGTTCCCACGCAGGCGGTGTTCTTCGAGACGCCGTCGAATCCGATGCAGTCGCTGGTCGACATCGCCGCGGTCAGTGAAATGGCGCATGCCGCGGGCGCAAAAGTGGTGCTGGACAATGTGTTCGCCACACCCTTGCTGCAACAGGGGATGCCGCTGGGTGCCGATGTGGTGGTGTATTCGGGGACCAAACACATCGACGGACAGGGCCGGGTGCTCGGCGGTGCGATCCTCGGTGACAAGGAATACATCGACGGACCCGTGCAGAAGTTGATGCGCCACACCGGTCCGGCGATCAGCGCGTTCAACGCGTGGACGCTGCTCAAGGGTCTCGAGACCCTCGCGGTGCGGGTGGATTACGCCAACCGGTCCGCGCAACGGATCGCCGAATTCTTGCAGAGCCATTCTGGGGTGAAGTGGGTCAAGTACCCGTTCCTGGAGTCGCACCCGCAGTACGAGCTGGCGAAACGCCAGATGTCGGGCGGCGGCACCGTGGTGACCTTCGAACTCGACGCCGCGGAGGGTGCGGGAAAGCAACGCGCCTTCGAGGTGCTCGACCGGCTGCAGCTCATCGACATCTCCAACAACCTGGGTGACGCCAAATCCCTGATCACCCATCCGGCCACCACCACCCATCGGGCCATGGGACCGGAAGGCCGAGCGTCGATCGGCCTCGGTGACGGGGTGGTGCGGATCTCGATCGGCCTGGAGGGCACCGAGGACCTGCTCGCCGATCTGGACCACGCGCTCAGTTAGGTCGCGCGAACAGGTACGCGCCGCAGTGCCCCGGATTATGCTGAGCGGGTGATCAGCGGTGATGCGCTGACCGGGCGGGACAGCGAACTCACGGCCATTCGCCGTGCGCTCAGCGGGGTGGGAAACTACGCGGGAGCGGTGGTCGCCGGTTCGGCCGGGGTCGGCAAGACGCGACTCGCCCGCGAGTTGTTGACGCAAGCCAATGCGGCGGGCACCCGTACCAACTGGATCGTCGGTACCGCCTCGGCGCGACCGATTCCCTTGGGCGCGTTCAGTGCCGCCCTCGGAGACAGCATCGCCGATCCGGCGCCCAGCGTGCGGCGAGTCATCAATTCGCTTGTCGCTCAGCAACGTCAGGGCCGAATCCTCATCGGGGTCGACGACGCGCATCTGCTCGACGGGTTCTCGGCGCACGTCGTGCATCAGTTGGCCCAGACGCGGGAGGCGCGACTGGTGGTCACGGTGCGGACCGGTGCCGGCGCTCCCGATGCCATCAAGGCTCTCTGGAAGGACGGACTGCTGGCCCGGCTCGATCTCGAGCCGTTGTCGCCGGAGTCGACCCGGGCCATGGTCGAGGCGGCCCTGGGCGGTCCCATGGATGCCCGCAGTGCACAACGCTTCTGGAAGCTCACCGGCGGCAACGCCCTGTTCCTGCAGCAGTTGATCAAGGACCAGGTGGCGGCCGGCAATCTCCGGACGGTAGCTGGAGTCTGGATCTGGGACGGCAGGGTAGCCGTCTCGCAGAGCATGAGCGATCTCGTCGGCAATCAACTGGACCAGCTCGCACCTGAACTGGCGCTGGTGGTCGACAGCCTGTCGCAGTGCGAACCGCTGGACGCCGCCGTCCTCGCCGACATGGTGGGCCGCGAGCATCTGGAATCGGCCGAGCGGATCCATCTGATCACGGTGGAGCGTGTGGGCGGGACCCTGATGGTCCGACTGGCACATCCGCTGTTCGGTGAATTGCGGCGCGCGAACGCCGGTGAGATGTATTTGTCCAAAGTTCGCGGTGGTCTGGCCGGCCGGATGGCGCGCCACGCCGATCAAGACCCCCAGGCCACGGTGCAGCGGGCACTGCTCACTCTCGAGTCCGACCTGGCGCCCGACGCCGACCTCTATCTGGAGGCGGCCCGGCACTCCATGCGCCTGCTGGACCTCGATCTGGCCGAGCGATTCGCCGAGGCATCCGCGGCGGCGGGTTCGGTGCAGGCCGTCGAGTTACAGGCCATCAACCGCTTCCTCGCCGGGGACGGCACGCAGGCCGAAAATTTCCTGCGGGGACTGGCTGACCGCGGGGACGGCGAGCATCATCGATGGGCGACCATCCTGGCCGCCAACCTGATATGGATGCTGGGCCGCCCCGGCGAGGCCGGCGAGATCCTGGCCAACTTGGCGCAACAGCCGGAATCCGACTCTGACCGGATGTCCCGGTTCGCAATCGAGGCCTGTGTGGACGCGGTATCGGCCCGAGGTGTCGACGCGGAGAAGAAGGCGCGGGCCGCGCTGGAATCCGGCCTGCTCTCCGATCTGGACCACATGCTGGCCTCCGTGGCGCTGATGATGGCGTGTGGGGCACTGGGCCGCGCGCAGGACATCAGCCCCGTCGCGCACGCGGCCATCGACCGTGCCACCAACTCCTACGAGACCTCACACATGCGGTTCTGGTTCGGCGGCGTTTTCGCACGAGCATGCCGGCTCACCGGAAACATCGACGAGTGCCACAAGGCGGCCGAGCTGCTGTACGCGCTCGCCAAGGACATGCCGTCGCTGGCCTACGCCAACCTGGCGTCGCTGATGGGCCAGGCCAAGTTGATGCGCGGCGACCTACGGGAAGCCGAGAGATTGCTCCATGAGGCGTTGGCCGGCGTCGAACGTCACGGTGTCACCACGGGATTGCGCTCCGCGTGCACGTTCGCACTCGCCGAGACGCACGGCAAACTGGGCGAGGCAGAGGCGGCCGAGCAGATGCTGGCGCAGGCGCGACGAGCTGTGAGGCCCGAATTCCTGTTCATGCAAACCGGTCTCGCGCTGGCCACCGGGTGGACGCTGGTCGCAGGCGGCTCGCTGACCGAAGGTATCGACACCGTGCTCGCCGAAGCCAAGATCGCCGCCGACCGCGGGCAGCCCACGCACGAACTGGCCTGCCTGCAGGCCGCGACACAGTGGGGTGCCACCGACGGATTGGCCGAGATCGCCGGTAGAGCGCGGGAACTCGCCGACCAATTGAGCCTGCCGCTGGCCGATGCCGTTGCGCTGCAAGCAGAATCGCTGCAGCGACGGGACGGCGAAGGGCTGCTGGCCGCGTCGCAGGCCTACCAGGCGCTGGGGGATCGAGCCACCGCCGCCGACGCGGCCGCACAGGCCGCCGTCATCCTGACCGGCGCCCAACTGCGCAACCGCGGGCTGTTCGCCGCGTCCATCTCGGCGCAACTGGCGGCGGACTGCGGTGGACTGTCCACCCCGGCCACCCGCAGCCCCATCTCGCCCACCCCGCTGACCGGACGCCAACGCGAAGTGGCCGAGCTCGTGGTCGCGGGTCTGAACAACAAGCAGATCGCCGACCGGCTGTTCAGTTCCGTGCGCACCGTCGAAGGCCACATCTATCGCGCCTGCCAGCGGGTCGGGGCGTCGAACCGCGACGAGCTGGCCGAGATCCTGCGCCGCGGCGGGTACGGCACCAACGGCTCGGGACCCTGAGCTCAGCCCTTGTCTTCGACCACGCCCACGGCGGTCTGTGCGCGCTGCTCGTAGCTGGCGCGGGCGGCAGCGTCGTAGTTGAGGAACACGTCGTCGTTGCCGAACTTCTTGGTCAACCAACGCCGGCCCTTCGGGGGCAGCAGGGAGGTGAGCAGGCCGACGAACCGCAGGGGGCCTGGCACCGAAAGATGCGTGATCTTGGGGTTGTCGAGTGCCTTGACCACCCCTGCGGCGATCTCCTCGGGCGGCACCGGCTTCTGCGCCCCGGTGTTCTTGGTGCCCGAGGTCAGGTCGGTGTTGGTGAACGTCGGCATGACGCACGTGACGTTGACACCGTGCGGCGCGAACTCGTCGGCCATGGCGGTGGTGAGCCCGACGACGGCGAACTTGGTGCCGGCGTAGACCACCTGGCCGGGCAGGGCGATCAGACCCGCAAGGGAGGCGATGTTGATGATGTGGCCGCTGCGGCGCTTGACCATGTCGGGCAGCACCAGTTGGCTGCCTGTCAGCACTCCGTAGAAGTTGACCTCGACCGACGTGCGGATGGATTGCTCGGAGGCGTCCAGGAACGGCCCGATGGGCATCACGCCCGCGTTGTTGATGAGCACGTCGATGTGGCCACCGCCGTCGGCGCGGGCCTTGTCGAGGAACATCGCGAACGACTCCCGGTCGGTGACGTCGACCGGGTACCCGCTGACCTGTCCGAGGCGGTTGAGATCGGTGACCGATTTGTCGAGCACGGCCACGTCACGATCGCCGATCACGACGCGCGCGCCGCGGGCCAGCAGTGCCTTCGCGGTGGCCAGACCGATGCCGCGGGCGGCGCCGGTGATCACGATGGTCTTGCCCCTGATGTTGTCCATGCGAGAAAACTTTACACCTGTCAACTTTTGGACGACAAGTCCGTCTTTTCAGTCCTGACCGGCCATGATTTCGGATCACGGTGAGTTGAGGGGTGGCCCAGGAATGCTGACCTGATTCAGACGTTGGACCCTGGTGTGATGACTTCCGAACCGGTCGCTTTCTGCAAGGTGGTCCCGTCATGAACGTGCCGTTGTCGGTGCTCGATCTCGCGCCGGTGAGCGCGGGGTCCGACGTGGCAACTGCGCTGCGAAACGCCGTCGATCTGGCGCAACACGCCGAACGGTGGGGTTACTCGCGGTACTGGGTGGCCGAGCATCATTTTGTCGCGGTTGCCAGCTCGGCGCCCGCGGTGCTGATCGGGCAGGTGGCCGCGGCCACCAGCACCATTCACGTGGGTGCCGCGGCCGTGCAGCTGGGCTTCACCACCGCCCCGGCCGTGGTGGAGAGTTTCGGCATGCTCGAGGCCTTCTACCCGGGCCGTATCGACCTCGGGGTGGGCCGCTCGGGCCAGAAGCGAGTCGAGGCTCAAAATCAGGTGTCGCCGGAACAGCCTGAACCCGAAGCGGTTTGGCGTGACGTCGACGGCGTGGTGGTGCCTCCGCCGTTCGACATCGGCCCGCTGATGCGCAGTGAACGGCTACGGGCGACGTCGGGACTCTTACAGCAACCCGGCGCCGTGGCACCGGATTTCGCCGACCAGCTCGCCGACATCCTGGCGATGGTCAACGGCACCTACGCCGTCTCGGGGTTCGATGTGCACGCCGTGCCCGGAGAAGGCAGCGGATTGACACCGTGGGTGTTCGGCAGCAGCAAGGGCCAGAGCGCTCAGGTCGCCGGTGCGCTCGGCCTGCCGTTCGTCGCCAGCTACCACATCACGCCGGCCACCGCGCTGGAGGCAATCGAGGCCTACCGCAATGCGTTTCGTCCGTCCGCGAGCCTGGCTGAGCCCTATCTGGTGGTATCGGCGGACGTACTGGTGGCCGAGGACAGCGCCACCGCGACGCGGTTGGCATCGAGTTACGGCCATTGGGTGTACTCGATCCGGGCCGGCGGCGGCGCCACGCCGTATCCGGACCCGGCTCTCAGCGCACCGTTGACCGAGGACCAGCGCGAACTGGTCGCCGATCGGACCGAGACCCAGTTCGTCGGAGATCCCGACGAGGTGATCGCCCGGCTCGAGACGTTGCAACGCGTCACCGGCGCAGACGAACTGGTGATCACCTCCGTCGCCCACGACCACCAGGATCGCCTACGCAGTCATGAGTTGGTGGCCGAGCGGTGGGGGCTCACGTGACAGCAGTCGCGGCTTCGGTCATCTCACGGATGGGTCCGCGCCAGATATCACCGTGGCCCGGGATCAGGACGTCTGTCTCGAGCAGCGCCAGCGCGGCCAGGCTACGGACACAATCGGATTGGTCATGGTTGAACACCCGGTGCAGCAATTGGGGGCCGCGCGTGTCCGAGGTGGGGTGCCCGGTCACCAGCGCGTCGCCGCTGACGAGCACGCCGTCCACCACATACGAGCAGTGCCCGCCGGTATGGCCCGGGGTGGCAACGGCCACCGGCCGGCCCGGCAGTGCCGCGGCCACCTCGTCGGTCAGCGCCTGAGTCGACGGGATGCCGTCGTGGACGAAGGCGCCCTTCCTGGCGATCGCCCAGGACCACTTCAGCCACCGTGGCTGCCACGCGTGCTTGGCGACATCGACCGGGGATGCCTGCTCGAGGTACTCCCGCTTGGCGTGGCCGACTTCCGCGGCGTGGCAGTAGACCGGTGTGTGGTGTTCGGCGGCGAACCAGATGGCGGTGCCGAAGTGGTCAATGTGGGCGTGCGTCAACAGGATTGCCTGGACGTCGCCGGCGTCATAGCCCAGCTGCCGCACCGATGACAGCACCTGGTCGCGTTGCCCCGGAAAACCGGCGTCGATCAGGATCACGCCGTTGTCACCGGTGACCAGAGTCCAGTTCACCAGGTGGGTCTTGGCGAAGTGCACGGTGTCGGTCACCTGCACGAGGTCGTTGACGGCAGCTGCCATGGGTGGAGTGTAATTGCCACGCCCAAACGTACGAACGGGCGAAGAAGCTCGAGTGGCCATCGCCATTTCGTCGGTCTCGGCACGGACGAATAAGGAGTTCGCAGTGGGCGACAACAACCCACACTCGCGCAAGGAGTAGAAATGAAGACGTGGCTGAACTGAAACTTGGGTACAAGGCGTCGGCGGAGCAGTTCGCACCGCGAGAGCTCGTGGAGTTGGCCGTGTTGGCCGAGGCGCACGGCATGGACAGTGCAACGGTCAGTGATCATTTCCAGCCGTGGCGCCATGAGGGCGGGCATGCCCCGTTCTCGTTGGCCTGGATGACGGCGGTCGGCGAGCGCACGCAGCGACTGGTGCTCGGCACCTCGGTGCTCACGCCGACGTTCCGCTACAACCCCGCGGTGATCGCGCAGGCGTTCGCGACGATGGGTTGCCTCTACCCCGATCGCATCTTCCTCGGGGTCGGTACCGGTGAGTCACTCAACGAGATCGCCACCGGCTTCACCGGCGAGTGGCCGGAGTTCAAGGAGCGCTACGCGCGCCTGCGGGAATCGGTGCGCCTGATGCGTGAGCTGTGGCTCGGGGATCGTGTCGACTTCGACGGCGAGTACTACAAGACCAAGGGCGCCTCGATCTACGACGTGCCCGAGGGCGGCATCCCCATCTACATCGCCGCGGGCGGACCCCAGGTGGCCAAGTACGCGGGCCGCGCCGGCGACGGCTTCATCTGCACCTCCGGTAAAGGGGAAGAGCTCTACAAGGACAAGCTGCTGCCCGCGGTGAAAGAAGGCGCGGAAGCGGCAGGCAAGGGCCCCGACGATGTCGACCGGATGATCGAGATCAAGATCTCCTATGACACCGATCCGGAACTGGCACTGGAGAACACCCGGTTCTGGGCGCCGCTGTCGCTGACCGCGGAGCAGAAGACCAACATCCACGACCCGCTCGAGATGGAGAAGGCTGCCGACGAGCTGCCCATCGAGCAGGTGGCCAAGCGCTGGATCGTCGCCTCCGATCCCGACGAGGCCGTCGAGAAGGTCGGCGATTACGTCAAGTGGGGTCTCAACCACCTGGTGTTCCACGCGCCCGGCCATGACCAGCGCCGCTTCCTGGAACTGTTCCAGCGCGATCTCGAACCACGCCTGCGCAAGCTGGGTTAGCCGCCCGGCTTCGCGGCGGGCGTGGTGTCCGCAGGACCTGTTTCGGGTTCGTCCACGCGGTAGAGCCGCCACTCCTGTCCGGTGGGGCCGGCGATGTGGGCGAGCGTTCCGATGCCCGCCCCATCGCCCCACATCGACGGATAACGTTCGGTGATGGCGTCCTTGGCCGCGTTGCCTGCGGGGTTCGACACCAGGATGTAGTGGACCCCGAAGTCCCAGGGTCGGTTGAGGGCGGCGGTGAAGTCGTAGTCGCTGGTGACCAGGAACTGTTTCGGGTTGTCCGACGCCAACCACACCAGTGAGCTGATGAACGTGTCGGTCAGGACGGCTCCGTCGGGAAGGTTCTGGCGATCCAGGTAGTCGGCCAGGGCCTTGTCGGGGGCGCTCATCCGCCGGTAGATCTCCGGCGGGTAGGCATGCGGATCGATCAGTGAGTTCAAACCGAGCAGCAACGGCTGATTGGTGGTGTTGTCACTGTCCAGCATCGCCTGGCCCGTGACCGGAAGACCCACCACTGCCGAGGCCACCAGTAACGCCGCGGCGAGCTTGGTGGACGGAGAGTCCAGGCGCCACGCACGGATGCGCTCCGATGTCGGTGTCCAACAGGCCAGCGCGACCACGATCACCAGGGGAATCGCCGGCATGTAGAACCGGAACCAGCCGAACGTCGACACGGTGTAATGCCCCCAGGCGGCGAAGGCCAGGATCGCTCCCAGGGTGGCCAACGGCACCAGGACATCGGCGCGTCTCTTGAGGATCGCGACTGCACCTGCGAACGCGATCGTGATGCCGACGAACGGCTGCATACCGAGCATTCGTTCGCCGATCACGAAGATGTTGGCGTTCTGGGTGATCCCGCCCCGCTCGACGGCGGTTCGCACCTGGCTGCTGTTGCCGTACTGCGATGACACCGTGGCGAACAGTTCGCCCGTGACCACCCAGCCGGTGAGCGCCCACAACGCCACGGCCAAGCCGGCCGGGAACAACACGATCATCATGTTCCCCAACGCCGTGCTGATCGACGACTTGTGCGGGGAACGTAGCAGGGTGACAGCGCCGACCAGAGCCGCTGCGCCGCAGGCGGCAGGGATCATCTCGTAGCGGGTCAGGTAACCGACGCCCAAAGCGATTCCGGCCCAACCCAAATCGCCGATCCGCTGCTTGTCGATCCACAGCAGGAGATGGCGTCCGCACCACAGCAGGCAGAACAGCATGGACGCTTCGCTCATGCCCGATGCCCCGTAGACGGCGATCATCGGGTTCAGCGCGAAGCACGCGACGGCCAACCACCGCCACACGTGGCCCACCCCCCGGTCGAGCGCGATCTGACGGATCAGCAGCGCCGAACCTGCCATGAATGCCGCGCTCTGCAGTATCCCGGCGAGGCCATAGGTTTTGAGTTCGGGGAACCAGTGGCTCAGGGGGAGGAGGGGAATCTGGATCAGGCTGGGCAGCGGGTTCCAGACGAACCCGATGGCGGCCAGGTGCGGGTCCCTGCTCATCAAGGTGTAGCCCGCGTTGGCGACGCGGCTCAGGGCATCGGATTCGAAGAAGCTGTACTTGATGATCATCACCGCGCCTGCGGTGAAGTATGCCGACGTCAGAACGACGAACAGGATTACCGCCGGCCAACGAGACCGGCGCGGTCGCGCCGGTGCCTCGTCAACCTGGTCCGGACCCTGGACTTCCGGCGGAGCGATCGTGGTCATGGACTAGCTGTTCGGATGCCGGCGGCGTACGACCAGCGTCACCAGGGCGACCACGGCAATGACCCCGCCGACGCCCAGACTGATCCACATCCACAACTTCCACCCGTCGCTGGGCAGTGCCTGGTGAGCCAGGTAGCCACCCGAACGAACAGTCAGATTGATGGTCTCATCGCCGGCGCCGGTGGCGACCACGTCACCATTGAGCGAGGCCCATCGGTTCGGCAGTCCGCGGATGTAGTCGAAATCTCGGTCCAGCAAGGCTTCGTCACCCGAGATGGCCAACACCATGCGGTCGTTCTGGGAGAACGCCTGGATCACACCGAGGGCGCCTTCGAGGTCGACCTCGGTGATGGTGCTGCCGTCGATGCGGGTGGGCGCGGCGGGGTTCAGCGGCGGATTCATGCCGAGACGGCTCAGTTCGTCGCTCGACGCCACCAACACCAGTCCGGTGCCGGTGCCGGTCGCTTCGTCCATGGGCAGCACATTGGGCCGCAGGGGCACGGTGGACTGCTGCGCCATGAGGTGGATGGCCTTCGCGGCGTATTGGATCTGTCCGGGATTCTCGACCGACACGTTGAACTCGGGGGTGAATGCCATTGGCAGTGCCGGGAATCCGCCCCGGCTCCCGGTTCCTGGCTTCACCGTGACCGTCGATCGTGGGTCGAGTATGAACGTCATGCGGTCGGTCAACGGTGCGCACTGACGTTTGGGGAAGTAGCGCAGTTCGAATGCCAGTCCGACGTTCGACGAGATGGCCTCGGTGGGAACGTCGAGGAACATGTCGATCGAACCCGACTCGTCAAGACGGGTAGAGGCCAGCACCGCGTCGCCGGCCCGCACCAACAGGGTGGCCTCGCTGTCGAGGACCGGCGTGTAGTCGGCCATCAGATGAATCTTGGCCGACGTCACCGGCCCGACGCCGAACGCGCTGGCGTCGAAACCCGAATAGAGGGTGGCGGTGTTCAGCACGGCCACCTGACCGCCGACACCCAGCTGGGAGAACGTCAGGGTGTCCGTCGATCCGGTGACGCCGTCGGTTGCGGAAGTCACTGTGGCCGAGGGCGATTGCGCGAGCATGACGCGCCGGTCGGCGAACAGCTGCACCTGTCGCAGCAATGCCGGTCCGTGACCGATGATCGCGAGGGTGGAGCGTGGCGTGCCACCGTTCTCGACGTGGATTCCGGCCTCACCACCCTCGCGGATCTCGATGATCCGGCTCATGGCATTGGCCGTGGTTTTCAGCGGTCCGGTGGAGGTGTCCACGTCGATCCGCAGCGGTAGCGGCCGGTACAGGTGGGTCAGCCGCGCGACCAGAGTGACGGCCGCCTGTTGCTGTTCGGGTGTGGGATTGGGACCCACCCGGATCGTGACCGCATCGAGGTAGCCGGGCAGGAAGTCGGCCACGGTCTTCGGGTTGAACGCGTCGCTGGAATACGTGGTGGCCATTTGACTCAGGGTCACCGCGGGCGGCTGGACGCAGCTGTCGGTGCGCTCGTTGTTGTAGTCCCTGATGACGAATCGCAGATTCGCGACGTCGTTGATCACTTGCGCCTTGGCGAGTTTCACCGTGAAGGGGACTGTCGCCAGGTCGGCCGGGATGGGAATGCTGGCGATCAGGGCGCCCTGTTCGGCGAGGATGTCCACACGTCCCGTCGTGTTGACGATCGAGCCGATCAGCCCGGTCAAGCGGACCGGGGCGACACCCTGCGGTACCGGCATCCCGATATCGCTCGGCTGATTGGCACCCACCAGCTCGATCTGGTTGGAGAAGCCCAGCTGGGTCCAGCTGATCGCCGGCGAGGTGCCGGGCGCCGAGTTCTCAGCTGAGGTGGTGCCGGGCGCCGCGTGTGCGGTCGGCACCTGCGGCAGTGTCAGGCCGGCGGTCAGGGCGAGGACGCCGACCAGGTAGGTCAAAGAGCGCAACGATGCGTTCACGGTTACTTATCTCCATCGGGACGTGCGGAAACTTGAGTGACAACAGCTTGTGATTGGGAAACTTGTGGTGCGCCGAAAGGGTTTTCGGCCAGGCCGTGGACGGTCTTCTCCCAGAAGAACGGCCGGAAGATCAACTGATAGATCGCCTTGATGGCGGCGATGGACTGCAACACCCAGTAGAGCGGAACCAACATCGCCGCCCACCACAGGTAGTGCTTGCCCTGCGCCTGGTTCACGATCAACCCGACGAAGACCGCCATCGGTGCGATCAGCAGGAACAGCATCAGGCACAGGTAGTAGGTGAACGGCGGGAAGAAGAACGTGACCAGCGGCGGCCGACCGGCGACCCAGCACAGGAGGGCGAACCAGAACAGCAGGTTGAAGGCGTTGCCCAGTGGGATCGCGCCGGTCATATTGATCAGTCGCAGAAGAGCTTTCGTACCGATCTCCCGCCGCAGCTGCAGAGGATGGCGCAGATGCACCATCATCGTCTGGAGGTAGCCCTTGTACCAGCGCGAGCGTTGCCTGATCCAGTTGATGACGTCGGAGTTGGCTTCTTCGAGCGTGATCGAGTCGAGAATGACTGTGTGGTAACCGTTCCTGGCCAATCGAACGCCGAGGTCGGCGTCCTCGGTGACATTGAACTCGTCCCACCCCCCGACCTCACGCCAGACCCGGGTGGGCATGTGGTTGGAGGTGCCCCCGAGAGGCACCACGCACCGAGCGTCCTGAACGGCGGGTAGGACCACGCCGAACCATTGATCGTATTCCAGCGCAAACCATCTGGTCAGCAGGTTCTGCTTCTCGTTGAAGTACCCGAGGCGGCACTGCACACAACCGACGTCGGACGACACCTGGCGCATCGTCGCAACGGCCCGGCGGAGCTGGAGTGGTTCGGGGATGTCCTCGGCATCGTAGATCGTCATCATCTCGCTTCGAGGATCAGCCAGTGTCATCCCGTAGTTGCACGCCTTGGGCTTGGTCCGCGGCAGGCTCGGCGGTACCAGGACCACCCGCACCGACTGCAATGGCATATCCGCGACAGCTTCTCGGGTGGGGAGGTCGTCTTCCTCGATCAGCAAGAGCACTTCGAGTTTGTCGGCCGGGTAGTCGAGCCGTCCCACGCCGGCGAGCAGGTTCTGCATGATGGTCGGCTCGCCGAAGACAGGCAACAACACCGTGTAGTGCGGAAGCTCGTCATCTGGTATCGCCAAGGCCTCCTCATCGCTGATCTTGATCAGCGATCGTGAGCTGATCCCCCTCATCAGCAGCCAGTTCCGGTCAAGCGCCGACGCGAGGTACCACACGGCGATCACGGAAATCGCGATACTCACTGCGTCTCTGGGAATCAAAACGATCAACAGAGCGGTCACTGCGCACACCACTGCGACACGGATCATCGAGGCGCGATCCAGCACGGTCCGTGCGGACAGATGCGGTGGAAGCAGCGACGATGTTGGCTCGCTCCTCATGGAGCGAGATCACCCGCAGACGACGGTTCACCCGACGTGATGAGGCGTTCGGTCACCCGATCGGTGCTGTCGCTCACGCCCGTTTCCACGACTCCGGGTTCCAGCGGCTGTTGGCGCAGCACCCACAGTGCCGGCTGCACCAGAGCGTTGTGGATCGACAGCGGCCTCGGGGCGGGCGCAGCGAGATCCCTGGACTGACTGGTGATGACCGTCACCCGCTGAAAGATGTTGCCACTGCGCCACAACCAGGTCACGGCGTTCCAGTTGGAGGTGTCCTCGTTCTTCGCGGAATCGGCGTCGCTGTGGGTGGTCTTGCTGCCGGAAGGGGCGTCCGGCACTGCGTCAAAGGAGCTGTAATTCACCGGGGTCGGCGACGGATACCAGACTGCATCGGAGTAGTCCTGGAGTCGTGCGAGGTCCGGCGAGGTCATCACGTCGACCACCGTGGGGTATTCGCCGGCTCCGTTCGGCAAACCGTAACGGGTCAGCGTGGCATCGGCGCCGAGAAAGCGGGTGATGAACGGGAAGTCTTCTCGCGGTTCCAAGCCGGCGACCTGGATCCAGTCGGCACGCACCTCATCGACCGTGGCGGGTCGGGTGATGGGGAGCTGGACGCACAGCAGGGCGACGGCAGCCACGAACAGTGCGACATAGGACTGAGGCTTGCACTGCGGCAACATCGAACCGAGGGCGGGGACTGTCGAGGTGCGCTTCGCGCTGGTGAACCGGTGCAAACTGAGCACCACGAGCAGCGGTACGGCGCCCGCGGCGATGACGACGCGGAAATAGAGGCTGGTGTCGGCCAGCAGCAGGACCGCGCCGGTCGACAGAACGAGGTTGGCAAGGGCGGCCAGCAGACGCGGGCGCACACCGACGAACCGGGCTGCCAAGTACACCGCCGCCGTGCCGAGCAAAGCCGACACCAGGGCGATGGCCGTGTCGGATCCGCCGAGCTGAGCCGTCAGGAGCAGGAACGGCATGACCGGGGCCAGCAGCAGGCCGATAGCCCACACTTTCCACATCTGGAGCACATGGCGGGCGGAGAACACGACCATGCCGCAGGCAGCCACCCAGATCAGCAGGCCGATGTTGTCGAGGTGCCAGAGCGCGGCCATGGTCGGTAGCCGACTCTCGAGCAACCAGATGCCGGCGAACCCGCCGAGAGAGAGCAACACCGCGCCGATCCAATCCGACTCGGCATCGATCACCCCTCGCGGCGGGTGGCTGTACCCGGACGCGACCAGTCCGGCAAGCACCGGAGCCACCACCAGGTAGGCAGATTGCGAGCCCGCAAAAGCGTCCCGTCCGACCTCGCTCAGTTGGACGAAGTACGCGAGCGCCCCCATGGCCAGGACGAACCATATCCGTGCCCACAGTTCTGGATTGATGCCCGAACGTGTGGGATGAGCAACTATCGGAGCGTGCTCTGGATTCGTGTGCTCAGTCTCAGGTTCAGCAGAACCCGCACCGTATGAGGGGTTTATGGTCGACATGATCTCTGTTCTGGCTATGTGCCACGGGCTGTGGTGGCAAAGGACAAACTACGCGAGTGTTCTATGAATACATAGGGCTGGTCGCGTATCGGGCGTGTCGATGCGGTATCGATCTCGTTGTTGTTCAGCCAGACCCCCTCGGATTCCGAGGTCGAATGCTGGCAACGCGTGCGGAATGAGTAGGGGTGTCACCTGATGCCGCACTGTCCGCCGCTTGCTGGCGGCGGGCTGAGTCACTCCGTACTGGTCGAGTTGGTCAACAGCAAATTGGCTGAAGCGTCCTGGATCCCCCCGCCGTTCCGAGGCTGGAACGACGTCGATCTGCGCACGATCGTCCTTGTCTTCTGGGGGGTTGCCGGTCGAACTTGACGCTGAAACGCAGTTACAGCACCGTGTGGCAACCACCATCGGATATTGACGAACTGGAAAAAAGGTTAATACATGTTGATTCAGCAAATATACCGACCAACATGTGATCCTCATCACAAAGGACGGCCGGGGTGGGCTACGGGTCACCCGCACTGGATAGGTCGGCGTAGATACGGAAGGCTGTAGCGGTGCCCCACGGCCCGGAGGTCGCCTCCTGCATCTACGTCGCTTCGCCCGAAGGCGACACCGGGAAGTCGACGATCGCGCTCGGCATCCTGCACCGCCTGACAGCAACTGTCCCCAAAGTGGGGGTGTTTCGCCCGATCGCCCGCCTCGGCGCTGCGCGCGACTACATCCTGGAACTCCTGCTCGACCACAGTTCGGCAGGCCTTTCCTACGACGAGTGCATCGGGGTCAGCTATCAGCAGCTGCACGAAGACCCGGACGCGGCGATCGCCGACATCGTGGATCGGTTTCACCGGGTGGCCGATCAGTGCGATGCAGTCCTGATCGTCGGCAGCGATTACACCGACGTCGCCAGCCCGAGCGAGCTCAGCGTCAACGCGCGCATCGCCGTCAACCTCGGTGCACCGGTGGTGCTCGCGGTGCGGGCCAGAGGCCGCACTCCCGATGAGGTGGCACAGGTGGTCGAACTCTGCCTGGGCGAACTGCGCATCCAACACGCACACACTGCTGCCGTCGTCGCAAATCGTTGTGACCCCGCCGAAATGGCGGACGTGGCCACCGCGCTACGCCGATTCGAACCGAAATCCTATGTAGTGCCTGAGGATCCGCTATTGGTGGCACCCTCGGTGAGTGATCTGTGCAGCGCGGTCGACGGGACACTGATCAAAGGCGACGAAGCGCTGCTGGGTCGTGAGGTACTCGACGTTCTGGTGGCGGGAATGACCGCCGAGCACGTCGTCGAACGGCTCACCGAAGGGGTTGCGGTGGTCACCCCCGGCGACCGGTCCGATGTGGTGCTCGCGGTGATGAGTGCGCACGCTGCGGAGGGTTTTCCCTCACTGTCGGCGGTGATACTCAATGGCGGCCTGGCTCTTCACGATTCGATTGCCGCTCTGGTCGACGGGTTGCGACTGCGGCTGCCGATCATCACCACCGATCTCGGCACCTTCGAAACCGCCAGTGCCGTGGCGGCGGCCCGCGGGCGGGTGACAGTCAGCTCCTCCCGCAAGATCGACACTGCCCTGGAACTGATGGACCGCTACGTCGACACCGCGGAACTGCTGAGCCAACTGGCCATCGAGATGCCCCCGGTGACCACGCCGCAGATGTTCGAATACCAGCTGATCGATCGGGCCCGGGCTGACCGCAAACGCATCGTCCTGCCCGAAGGCGAGGACGACCGCATCCTCAAGGCGGCCGGCCGACTGCTGGACCGTGGCGTGGCAGAGTTGACGCTCCTGGGTGACGAATCCACCTTGCGCGCGCGGGCCGCTGAACTGGGCGTCGATCTGGCCTCCGCGCAGGTGATCAACCCGCGCACCAGTGAACTCTGCGATCAGTTCGCCGAGCAGTACGCGCAGATCCGGAAGAAGAAGGGCGTCACGATCGAGCAGGCGCGCGAAATCATCCAGGACGTCTCCTATTTCGGCACCATGCTGGTTCACAATGATCTCGTCGACGGAATGGTCTCCGGCGCCAGGCACACCACGGCGCACACCGTTCGGCCCGCCTTCGAGATCATCAAGACGATGCCCGACGTGTCGACGGTGTCCAGCATTTTCCTGATGTGTCTCGAAGATGAGGTACTCGCGTACGGCGACTGCGCCATTGTCCCGGATCCCACTGCCGAGCAGTTGGCCGACATCGCCATCAGCTCGGCGCGCACCGCCGAGCAGTTCGGGATCGAACCCCGGGTCGCCATGCTGTCCTATTCGACGGGCACCTCAGGCAGTGGGGCCGACGTCGACAAGGTGCGCGCCGCAACCGATTTCGTGCGGCAGCGGGCGCCGGAACTGCTGGTCGAAGGCCCCATCCAGTACGACGCCGCGGTCGAGCCGTCAGTGGCGGCCACCAAGATGCCGGATTCGCCGGTGGCCGGACGCGCGACGGTGTTGATCTTCCCTGACCTCAACACCGGCAACAACACCTACAAGGCGGTACAACGCAGTGCCGGCGCCATCGCGATCGGGCCGGTGCTACAAGGTCTCAACAAGCCGGTCAATGATCTGTCCCGAGGAGCCCTGGTGTCCGACATCGTCAACACCGTTGCCATCACCGCGATCCAGGCGCAGGGCAAGTGAGCGCCGAACGCACCGTGCTGGTGCTCAATTCGGGATCGTCGTCGGTGAAGTTCCAGCTCATCGCGCCCGGCACCGGAGTTTCCGTCGCACACGGCCTTGTCGAGCGTATCGGTGAAGACAACTCGACGGCCACACTGATGGTCGGCGAGAACGAGTTGAGTCGCGACGGCGCGATCGCCGATCATGAGGCGGCGTTGCGCACCGCGTTCGACCTCTTCGACGAAGCCGGCGTACAACTCGGTGAGGGCCTGGTCGCGGTCGGCCACCGGGTGGTGCACGGAGGGCAGGATCTCTACCGCCCGACGGTGCTCGATGACGCACTGGTGGCCACGATCTCGGAGCTCGCGCCGCTGGCGCCGCTACACAATCCGCCTGCGGTGCACGGAATCGAGGTTGCGCGGCGGATCCTGCCCGACCTGCCGCACGTCGCGGTGTTCGACACCGCCTACTTTCACGACCTGCCCGCCGCCGCCGCCACGTATGCCATTGACCGGGATATCGCCCAGCAGTGGCAGATTCGGCGCTACGGATTCCACGGCACCTCACATCAGTACGTCAGCGAACAGGCGGCCGCCTTCCTCGGTGTACCGCTGGAGAGCCTGAATCAGATCGTATTGCACCTCGGCAACGGTGCGTCGGCCTCGGCGATCGTCGGTGGCAGGCCCATCGACACCTCCATGGGTCTCACACCGATGGAGGGTCTGGTGATGGGAACCCGTGGTGGTGACCTCGATCCGGGCATCATCATGTATCTCCTCCGTACCGCGCAGATGAGTGTCGAGGACATCGAGACGATGCTCAACAAGAAGTCCGGAGTGCGCGGCCTCGGCGGCCAGACCGACTTCCGGGAACTGCACAAGCAGATCGACAGCGGTGATCAGGACGCGCAGCTGGCCTACGACGTCTACATTCACCGGCTGCGCAAGTACATCGGCGCCTACCTTGCGCTGCTCGGCAACACCGGCGTCATCACGTTCACTGGCGGAGTCGGCGAAAACGATGCCGCGGTGCGTCGCGACGCGCTCACCGGACTGGCGCCGTTGGGTATCGAACTCGACGAGCACCTCAACGACAGCCCGGCGCGCGGCGCCCGCGTGATCTCGGCCGAGCGGTCTCCGACGACGGTCCTGGTGATTCCCACCAACGAGGAACTGGCGATCGCCCGGGCCTGCCTGGACGTCCTGTAGGCCTGCGCCGAGATCGCCGTAAGGTCAGAAGGTGCTCGTCGGCCGGACCGTGTTGGCCATGTCGACCAGCGCGTAGCGGTGGGCCTGCGTCGTGGCAACCCGCGCCAGCGCCCGCAGCGCTGCCTCGACACCGAGCTGCAGGCCGTGCTGAGTGAACGGGAAACCCAGGATGTGGTTGGTGCTCGCCTCGTTGTCGACTATCCAGTCCATCGCGGTGCCCAGAACAAGCGCGCGCAACTGCAGGACCCGAGGCTCGCTGTCGGGCAACGCTTCCACTCGCCGGGCGGCATCGCGGATCTGTTGCTCACTCAACTCGGTGAACGACCGGCCGGACAACAGCGTCACCGAACTGGTCAGGCGGGCGGTGGTGAAATGCCGCGACGTTGCCGGCACTTGATCGAGTGTGCGCACCGCGGCTTCGCGCTCACCATCGGCGGACTGGGCCCGCGCCAAGCCGAAACCTGCTGAGATGACCCCATTGTCGGTGTTCCAGACCGTTCGGTAGAACTGCTCGAGATTGGTGTTGCCTGCGAGTTCGGCCGTGGCGGCCAACGCGATCTTGGGTGCCTGCTCACCGGGCAGCATATCGAGTACCTCGTTGAAATGCTTTGTGGCCGAATCGTAGTCGGCCGTCAACAAGTCGGCGACGGCGCGGAACCAGATCAGCCGCCAACGCCAGCCGACGCGTTTGGCGAGGTCGTCGAGCTTACGGCGGGCCTTGGCGACGTCGCCGAGATCCAGCAGCGCACGCACCTCCATGAGCGGCAGCTCGGTGGACTCCGACAGGTCGATACCTTCGGAGTCCAAGGTGCCGTGGCGCGCTGCGCGCAGTGAGTCGAGTGTCTGCACCGGCTGCGACAGCATGCTGGCGCTGAGCACCGCCGCACCGACATCGGTGGGGTCCACCAACGGCACCGGCAGAGCGGTGACGATCTCACCTGCGGTGAGTTTCTCCGAATGTGGTTGGCCATCAAGGTAGACGTCGGTGTGCGCCACCAGTAGGTCCACCCCGAACGTCGAGCGCGACGGCGAGAACACCGTGGACAGGCCGGGACGGGGGACGCCGCTGTCCTTGGCCACCACTTCGCGCAGCACGCCCAGGAGCTGGCTGGACATCTCGTCGGCGCTGCCGAAGCGTCGCCGCGGGTCGGGATCTATTGCCCGGCGCAGTAATCGGGTGAAGCTGTCGTACTCGCGCACGGTCCTGTCATCATCGGGCAGGCCGTCGACGTAGCGGCCCCGGCGGGTTTTCAGCTTCAGGGTCAGCGCCGCCAGCGTACGTCCCACCGTGAAGATGTCGCTGGCCACGGTGGGACCGGTGCGGACGATCTCCGGGGCTTGATATCCCGGCGTGCCATAGAGATAGCCGAACGAGTTCATGCGGGACACCGCGCCGAGGTCGATCAGTTTGAGCTGCGACTCGGTGAGCATGATGTTCTCGGGTTTGAGGTCGTTGTAGCACAACCCGACAGAGTGCAGATAGCCGAGGGCAGGCAGGATTTCGAGCATGTAGGCGATGGCCTGGGCCACCGGCAGCTGGACGCCCTTGGCTTGTTTGAGGGAGGTGCCCCCGACGTACTCCATGACGATGTACCCGACGGGCTCACCGTGGGCGTCGGAGTGCTCGACGAAGTTGAAGATCTTGACGATCGAGGGGTGCACCACTTCGGCGAGGAACTGCCGCTCGGCCATGGCGATGGCCTGGGCCTCCGCATCGCCGGCATGCACCAGGCCCTTGAGGACCACCGGGCGTTCGTTGACGTTGTGGTCGACCGCCAGGTAGACCCAGCCCAGACCGCCGTGTGCGACACAACCTTTGATCTCGTACTGGTCGGCCACCATATCGCCGGGGCCCAGCTGTGGCAGGAAGGAGTAGGAACTGCCGCAGTGTGGGCACCACCCCTCCGACAGCGCTTTGCCGTCGGCGGTGGATCGCCCGACCGGCCGGCCACAGTTCCAGCAGAATCGCTTCGATTCCGCGACCACCGGATTGCTCATCAACGCGGCCAGCGGATCGATCTCGGGGACCCGCGGAATCTCCACCAGCCCGCCACCGAGGCGGCGGGTGGGCGAGATGGCCCGCGTCAGCGCCAGGGTGTGGTGGTCTTGAGATTCGGTGCCGCCGCTGGGGACGTAGGTGCCCTCGGAGTCGTCGTCATCGTCGTCGAAGTTGGGCCGGAAGATGGCTTGGGTGGCCATGGGGCGCACGGTGGCGACCGAGTCGAACAGGATCTCGGCCGGCTGCGTGCCGGGGCCTTCATCGGCGGGCCCTTCCTCCGCCTCGGCGGGCCGTGCCTCGGCAGATCGTGTGGTGTCGACTTCGGGGTCACCCATTCGTCTCACCTAATCCAAGTACCGGGCGCTCGGCGGAGCCGGCGGGGGACCGAGCACCGTCAACCACTTGCGGTACAGGGTGTTCCACGTGCCGTCCCGACGGATGCGTTCCAGCGTAGCGTTGACGAACCGGACCAGCCCGGTGTTCTGCAGGTTGACGCCGATACCGTAGGGCTCCTGATTCATGTTCGGGCCGACGATGTGCAAGTAGGGGTCCTGGGCCACCAGCCCCGCGAGGATCGAGTCGTCGGTCGACACCGCGTCGACCTGCCGCTGCTGCAGTGCCACCAGGCAGTCCGCCCAGGTCACCACTGTCACGATGATCGGCGCCGGGGTGATCTCCCGAATGCGGTCCAGTGACGTCGTGCCCTTCGCCGCGCACACCCGCTTGCCGGGCAGATCGGAGGCCTGGCTGATCGCCGAATCCCGCGGCGCCAGGATGCGTTGGTAGGCATTGAGGTACACGGTGGAGAAGTTCACCAGCTCCCGGCGCTCACAGGTGATGGTCATGGTCTTCACCACGATGTCCACCTCGTTGTTCTGCAGCGCGTGGATGCGGTCGGCCGAAGACAGGATGCGGTATTCGACCTGCGAGGGGGTGCCGAAGATGTCGCGGGCCACCTCTCCGGCGATGTCGACGTCGAAGCCGGTGATCTCGCCGGTGATGGGGTCCCGGAACGAGAACAGGTTGCTGCCGATGTCGAGTCCGACGATCAACCGGCCGCGGTTGCGGATATTGGAGACCGCGTCCTCGGCTTCGGCGGTGGTGGGGAAGGGACGCAAGCTCGCCCTGCGGTCGCAGTCCTCGTCGTCGGTGTTGGGCGGGAGCGCGCCCTCGGGCGTCATCTCCTCCATGCCGGCGGGCGTGGGCGGCACCAGCGTCAGCACCGGCTCGGACGCGGCGGGCAACGATTGACTGCATGCGGTCAGCACCGCCACCAGCGCGGCAGACATGGCGGTGAGCAGGCGGGTCCGCGTCATCGGTACTCACCCATCCGGGGCCACAGGCCCAACGCCACGGCTATTGCGGCGCCGAGGGACAGCACCACGCCGCCGACGGTGGCGCCGGACAGCACGCGGCGGGCGTTGAGGATGTCGTTGCGCAACTGGGTGCGGCTTTCCCGGATGCCCGCGGCGAGGGCGCCTTCGAGTTTGTCGAAGGCCGGGGTGGAATCGTCCTCCCCGGTGCCCAGGGCAACCTGGGTGGCGGCCTGGTAATTGCCCACCGAGATGTAGGCGTTGATCCGCTCGTCGGCCGAGCGCCATTTGGCCAGCAACTGATCGGCGTTGGTCAGGTCGGATTTGTCGATCGCGTCCTCGCGTTCCAGATACTGGGCCAGCTGCTGCTGCATGGAGTCGATGCGCTGGTAGTAGGACTGCTTGCGGACATCTTCGTCGCCGCGGCGGATCAGCGACAGGGTTTCGTCGGCCCGGGCCTGCTGTGCGGTGATCGCCAGGTTGGTGATGGTCTTCAACGACTCGGCCGCGGTGTCCTTGGCGCTGCGACTGCCTGCGGTCGAGATGGTCAGCGCGGTGCCCACCCAGATGACCATGACCAGGATGGCCAACCCTCCGGCGACCAGTCCGATGTTGACCCGGCGCCGGGTGCGTCGCCCCAGCCACCGGTGCGCGAAGGCGCCGAAGAGAATCGTTGCCGTCACCACAAGGATGACGGGTGCGGGTATACGGGTGGACGCGGTGGTCTCCTCGTCGACCCGCGCCGAGGTCTCCTCGTAGAGCCGCTGTGCACTCGGCAGGATCGTCTCCTGCATCAGCGACGACGCCTCCGACAGATACGACGAACCGACGGGATTACCCGCGCGGTTGTTGGTGCGCGCAGTCTCGATCAGCCCGGTGTACACCGCGAGCTCGGCGTTGATCTGTCCCAGCAGCTCCTGCATGGCCTGGTCGGTCAGCCCGCTGGAGGCCTGGGTCAGGGCCACCGCGGCGTCGGTGATCGCCTGCTCGTAGCGCTGGCGCACCGGCCGGGGTTCGGCGCCGGCGATGAAGGCCGTGGCCGCGGCGGCATCGGCCACCGACAGCGTGGTGTACAACTGCCCGGCCGCGAACGCCAGCGGCTCGGTGTGATCCAGCACGGTGGTGAGCTGCTGCTGACGTTGAGCGATGGTGGTCGACGTCGCGAAGGCGCTGACGACGCCGAGAGTGGCGAGAATGACACCGATGGCCAGGATCCGGCCGGGCGTGGTCCACATGAACCACCACCGTGGATGCGCGGGTTCGGCCGGCGACCGGGACGCCAGCGGCTCGGTCGACGGATGCGCCAACTCAACCGTCACCTGTGCGGACCTCGTTTCCCGCTTGCTTTTGCCCGGACTTCATCCAACTGTATAAGCGAATTCTAAGAGCATCTCTGTGACAGATGGGGTCAGTTCGGCCACGGAACACGAAGCCGAGTCTTGCCGCTTATTGTTGAGCACGTGCGTGGTGACGGTGACGGCTGGGTGATATCGAACACCGGAGCCCACTTCTGGGGTCGACATGGCGCGGCGGGCCTGCTTCTGCGGGCCCTCCGGGCCGACGGGTCGACGGCGGTGCTGTTGCAGCATCGCGCCCCGTGGAGCCACCAGGGTGGTACCTGGGGTCTGCCCGGCGGCGCCCGCGACAGCCACGAAACCCCCGAGCAGGCCGCGATGCGCGAGGCCGAGGAAGAAGCCGGGCTCGCCGCCCACACCCTGGTGGTCCGTACCAGTGTGGTGACCTCCGAGGTGCCCGGCTGGAGCTACACGACGGTGATCGCCGACGCCGCCTCCATGCTGGATACCGTGCCGAACCGGGAGAGCTCTGAGCTGCGCTGGGTGGCCGTCGAGGACGTTTCCGCGCTACCGCTGCATCCGGGATTTGCCGCCAGCTGGCAACAGCTGTGCGAAGTCACCGACACTATTCCGCTGCTAGCGACTCAGCCAGACGCCTAGCCGCTGCGGCAGGATCGTCGGCGGCAGTGATGGCCCGCACCACCACCACCCGGGTCGCTCCTGCGGCCAGCACCTCGGGCAGCCGCTGGTGGTCGATGCCGCCGATGGCGAACCACACCCGATCGGTACCGGTGTCGGCGGCATAGCGGACCAGGTCCAGCCCCGGCGCCGATCGCCCGGGCTTGGTGGGCGTCGGCCAGCATGGCCCCACGCAGAAGTAATCGATCTCTTCGGTGAGTGCCTGGTCCACCTGTGACCGGTCATGCGTCGAGCGGCCGATCACCGGCCGCGCACCGATGATGTCGCGGGCCACTAGCAGGGGCAGATCGTCCTGCCCGAGATGGAGCACGTCGGCACCGGCGGCCCTGGCGACGTCGGCACGGTCATTGACCGCCACCAGAGCGCCGTGGCGCGCCGCCGCGTCGCGCAGCGTCTGCAACGCTTCCAACTCCTGTAGTGCCTCCAACGGTCCGAACTGCTGCTCGCCGGCTGAGCCCTTGTCACGAAGCTGGATGATGTCGACGCCCCCGGCCAGTGCGGCGTCGGCGAACTCGGCCAGGTCGCCACGCTCGCGGCGGGCGTCGGTGCACAGGTACAGCCGTGCGGTGGCGAGGCGACTCAGCGGAAGCCGATCGATTCCGGCGGGGGACGGTTCGGGCATGTCGCGAGAGTACTGTTGAGCGCGGAAACACGGGAGTCCCGGTGGCGGGGCTGAGAGTGGGCACACAGCACGAATCGCCCTTACCGTCACACCTGATCCGGATCATGCCGGCGATAGGGAGCTCTGGGGTTATGCAAGGTCAACGCCGCGGCGGAACGCTGGCCGTCATCGGCGGCGGCGTCATCGGGTTGTCGGTGGCGCGCCGGGCGGCCCTCGACGGCTGGTCGGTGCGGGTGCACCGAGCGCCGGAGCGCGGCGCCTCCTGGGTCGCCGGCGGCATGCTCGCCCCGCACAGCGAAGGCTGGCCCGGCGAGGAACACCTGCTGCGTATCGGTCTGGAGTCGCTGGCGCTCTGGCGTGCCGAGGGGCCGGGCTCCTACCGCGACGGCTTGCCGCCGCAGATCGTCACCGCCCGGGAATCGCTCGTCGTGGCCGTCGACCGCGCCGATGTCGCCGACCTGCGCACGGTCGCTGACTGGCTCACCGCCCAAGGTCACCCCGTCGAAGCCACCTCGAGCGCGCGAGAGGTCGAACCGCTGCTGGCCCAAGGGATTCGGCACGGTTTCCGCGCTGTCACCGAGCTGGCCGTGGACAATCGCGCGGTGGTGGAGGCGCTCGAAGCCCACTGTGACCGGGTGGGGGTGCAGTGGGCCGGGCCGGTCGCGAGCCTCGACGACATCACCGCGGAGGCGGTGGTGATCGCCAACGGCATCGACGCACCCGCGCTGTGGCCGGGCCTGCCCATCCGGCCGGTCAAGGGCGAGGTCCTGCGACTGCGGTGGCGCCACGGCTGTCTTCCGGTGCCGCAGCGGGTGATTCGGGCCAGGGTGCGCGGACGCCAGGTGTATCTCGTGCCGCGCGGGGACGGTGTGGTGGTCGGTGCCACTCAGTACGAGCACGGCCGGGACACCAGTCCGACGGTGGCGGGGGTGCGAGAACTGCTCGACGACGCGTGCGTGGTGATGCCGGCCCTCGGCGAGTACGAACTGGCCGAATGTGCCGCGGGCCTGCGGCCCATGACACCCGACAATCTTCCGTTGGTGGGCCGGTTGGACGAGCGGACGCTGGTGGCGGCCGGTCACGGCAGGTCCGGGTTCCTGCTCGCGCCCTGGACGGCGGACAAGATCGTCGCGGAACTCGCAGTGAACGTGCAGCACGAAACGTCGAGGGTGTGATGGTGAAGATCATTGTCAACGACAAAGAGGTCGAGATCGACGACCAGACCACGGTCGAAGGTCTGCTGGCCCAGCTGGGCATCTCGGGAAAGGGGATCGCGGTGGCGCTGGACTGGGCGGTGCTTCCGCGGTCGCGTTGGGGCACAACGATTTCCGATGGCGCCCGCATCGAAGTGGTCACGGCGGTGCAAGGTGGCTGAGGATCGAAACGGAGCGAACATGCTGACCATCGCGGAGCGCACGTTCGGCTCGCGGCTGATCATGGGCACCGGAGGCGCGGCCAACCTGGCGGTGCTGGAGGAGTCGCTGATCGCTTCGGGGACCGAGCTGACCACCGTCGCCATGCGCAGGGTGGATGCCGCGGCGGGTACCGGTGTCCTGGGTCTGCTCGAAAAGCTCGGCATCATGGTACTGCCCAACACCGCGGGCTGCCGGGGTGCTGCCGAGGCGGTGCTCACCGCCCAGCTGGCGCGCGAGGCGCTCGGCACCAACTGGGTGAAGCTCGAGGTGATCGCCGACGAACGCACCCTGTTGCCCGATGCCATCGAATTGGTCCGCGCAGCAGAGCAATTGGTCGACGACGGCTTCACCGTACTGCCGTACACCACGGACGATCCGGTGTTGGCCCGACGGCTGGAAGACACCGGCTGCGCCGCGGTGATGCCGCTCGGGTCACCCATCGGCACCGGTCTCGGTATCGCCAACCCGCACAATATCGAGATGATCGTCGCAGGCGCCGGTGTCCCGGTGATCCTCGACGCGGGAATCGGCACGGCCTCGGATGCGGCACTGGCGATGGAACTGGGTTGCGACGCCGTCCTTTTGGCCACAGCGGTCACCCGCGCGGGCGATCCGCCGGCGATGGCCGCGGCCATGGCATCAGCCGTGACCGCCGGTTATCTGGCCCGCCGGGCCGGCCGGATCCCGAAGCGATTTTGGGCGCAGGCCTCCAGCCCCGCCGGCGCGCTGCACGGCGACGCCACCTCATGACGCTCGAGGGCCGCTATGTCGCGCTGGGCTCATCGATGGCAGCGGGCCCCGGCATCGCGCCGAGGGTGCCCGGCACGCCGCGGCGGGCAGGCCGTTCGACGCGTAACTACCCCCACCTGGTCGCCGACGTTCTGCAACTCGATCTGACTGATGTGACCTATTCCGGGGCCACCACCGCAAACGTCCTGGACGAACCGCAACACGGTGCGCCACCGCAGATCGACGCGCTCCGCGGCGACGAGGCGCTGGTCACCGTCACCATCGGCGGCAACGACATCGGCTATGTGCCGTCGCTCATGGCGGCGAGCCTGCCCCGACTGATCCGCCGGGTACCGGTGCTCGGGCCGCGGCTGCAGGAACTGCTGGATCTCGATGACCGGAAGCCGGCGCTCGGTGCGCTCACCACGTCGCTGCGGGTGGTCGGCGAGGCGGTGCGCGCACGATCACCGCAGGCCCGGGTGTTGTTCGTCGACTACCTGACGCTGTTGCCGCCGGCCGGGGAGCCGGCTCCGCCGCTGGCGGAGGCCGACGCCGATCTGGGCCGACACCTCGCTGCCGCGCTGGCGGAGCTCACCGCCGCCGCCGCGGCGGCCACCGGCTGCGAGATCGTGACTGTCGCCGACGCGAGCCGGGCCCATCATGCCTGGTCAGCGGTGCCGTGGACGGTCGGAGCCCGGTTGCCGATCCCGCGACGTCCGGCCCCTTTCCATCCGAATGCCGCCGGTATGGCGGCGGTCGCAGAGTTGGTGGTGAGCCGCGTAAGGTCCGGGCAGTGATCGAACTGACCGGGTTGAGCAAGGTCTACGGGCGCGGTGCCGGCGCCACCCGCGCGGTCGACGATCTGACCTGCACTGTCGAACCCGGCGTGGTCACCGGATTCCTGGGGCCCAACGGCGCAGGCAAATCCACCACGATGAGGCTCATTCTCGGGCTGGACCGCCCGAGTTCAGGCACCGCCACCGTCGGCGGTCAGCAATACCGAGATCTTGCGAATCCGCTGCGCACCGTCGGCGCACTGTTGGATGCCCGGGGTGCCCACCCGAACAGATCCGTGCGCGCCCACCTGAGGTGGATCGCCGCCAGCAACGGGATCTCCGCGAAGCGGGTGGACGAGGTACTGGGCATCGTCGGCCTCGAGCAGGTGGACGCGAAGAAGGCAGGCGCGTTGTCGCTGGGCATGAGCCAGCGGCTCGGCATCGCCGCGGCGCTGCTCGGTGACCCGCCGGTGCTGATGTTCGACGAACCGGTCAACGGCCTTGACCCAGAAGGTATCCGGTGGGTGCGCACCCTGATGCGGAAGCTGGCGGCCGAGGGCCGCACCGTGTTCGTGTCCAGCCACCTGCTGGCCGAGATGGCCAACACCGCCGACCGGCTGGTGGTGATCGGACGAGGCCGCTTGGTCGCGGCGACGTCGGTGGACGAGTTCGTCGCCCACTCGCAGGCTGATGTCGTCCGGGTACGGAGCCCGCAGCTGCCACAACTCCGAACAGCGTTGGCAGATGCGGGAATCGCGGTCACCGACGACGCGGACACCCTCTCGGTCAGCGGAGTGTCCACCGACGTGATCGGCGAACTCGCCGCGCGCAACAGCATCACGCTCTACGAATTGAGCCCGCAGCGGGCATCTTTGGAAGAGGCCTATCTGAAGCTCACCGACGACGTCACCGATTACCGGTCGGCATCGTGACCACCGTGAAGGCGGTGCTGACCGCCGAACGCATCAAGTTGTTCAGTACCCGGGCCCCACTGGTGGCGGTGGCCGGAGCCGCCTTCGTCAGTCTGGGCCTGGCCGCCCTGCAGGCGGCGAACCAGGGGATGGGGGCGATCACCCCGCAGGAGGCCGCGATCGGCGTAGCGGTGCTCGCGGTGCCGGTGCTCATGGTGGTCGCCTCGATGTCGATCACCGCGGAGTTCCGCACCCAGATGATCCGGACGACGTTCCTGGCCGTGCCGAACCGCATCCTGGTGCTCACCGCGAAGGCGGCGATCGGCGCGGCCCTGGCGGCTGTGGTCGCCGCGGTGCTGGTGTTGGCCGCAGCGCTGGTCGCCGGATTCTTCGCGCCGCCGTTGGCCGCTGACGCCCTGTCACTGGGGGACGCCGGGGTGTGGCGCGCTGCCGGCGCGTTCGGGATCTACGCCGCGGTGGCCGCCGTCCTCGGCGTCGGTGTCGGCGCGCTGATCCGGGCAGCGCCGGGAACGGTGGCGGTCCTGTTGTTGTGGCCGTTGGTCGTCGAAACCGTGCTGGGTGTGCTCCCGGACACCGGAGCCCGCGTCGGGCCGTATCTGCCGTTCGCGAACGCGTACACGTTCATCGAGGTCCAATGGCTCTACCCCGGCTACGACATGCGCTGGGGCCCACTGGGTGGGCTGGCGTACTTCACCGCGGTGACGGCGGTGGTGTTCGCCGTGGCGCTGGTGGTGGTCGACCGCCGCGACGCCTGACTCAGGAGTCTCACATTTTTTCGCGGCTAACCTGGTGCCAATGTGCAGCAACAAAGCCGTCGCCGTCCTCGCGGTCGCCACCGCCGCCATGGTGGCACTCGCCGGATGCGGCAGGGAGGCGCCGGCGGCCAAACCGGTTCCCGAGGTCTCCGATGCGCTGCCCGACGCCGTTGAGTTCGCCACCGGCCTGCAGCAGCGGATCACCACCGACGCCATGATGGGACACCTGCGCGCGCTCCAGGACGTCGCCGACGCCCATGACGACAATCGCGCGGTCGACACCCCCGGCTATGACGCCAGCGTCGACTACATCGCCGGTGCGTTGCGGGACAAGGGCTTCGACGTGCAGACTCCCGAGTTCGAGTTCAGTGTCTTCGACGCGAAACCGGGCTCCGTGAGCCAGGGCGGCAGCGATTTCACGGCCACCGCACTGGAGTACACCACGGGTACCGCCGGCGTGACGGCACCACTGGTGGCGGCTCCGGTCGATGACTCTCCCGGGTGTACCGCGGGGGACTATGCCGGGCTGCCCGTCGAGGGGGCTGTGGTGCTGGTGGACCGGGGAAAGTGCCCGTTCACCGAGAAGGCGACACTGGCGGCCGACCTCGGCGCCGTCGCGCTGGTGGTGGCCAACAACGTCGACGACAAGACCATGGGTGGCACCCTCGGCAAGGACACCGCCGTCACGATCCCGGTGGTCAGTGTCACCAAGGCCGATGGGGCACAACTGAGGGCCGACCCCGGCGAGGTGACCGTCAGCATCGAGGCCGAAACCCAGCAGGTCACCAGCCGCAATGTCATCGCGCAGACGGCCACCGGCTCCACCCAGGATGTCGTCATGGTGGGAGGCCACCTCGACAGCGTCCCCGAGGGACCCGGGATCAACGACAACGGCTCCGGCGTCGCGGCGGTACTGGAAACCGCGCTGCAACTGGGCAGTTCGCCCGCGGTGCGTAACGCCGTCAGGTTCGCCTTCTGGGGTGCCGAGGAGACCGGCCTGGTGGGGTCGCAGCGCTACATCGAATCGCTGAACCGTGACGAACTCAAGGACATCTCGCTGTACCTGAACTTCGACATGCTGGGCTCACCGAACCCCGGGTACTTCGTCTACGACGGCGATCAGTCGGACCCGGCCACCAGGAAGGAAGCCGCGCCCCGCGTTCCGGAGGGCTCCGCGGGAATCGAACGCACCTTGGTCGCCTATCTGGATGCGGCGGGCAAGCCCGGCCAGGACACGTCCTTCAACGGGCGGTCGGACTATGACGCGTTCACCCTCGCCGGGATCCCGGCCGGCGGGTTCTATTCCGGGGCCGACGAGAAGATGACAGACAAACAGGCCGAGTTGTGGGGTGGTGAAGCGGGGGCGTCGTTCGACCCGAACTATCACAAACCGGCCGACGACATCGACAACATCGACGAGACCTCCTTGGGCATTCAGGGTGCCGGTGTGGGCTACGCGGTCGGTCTGTACGCGCAGGATCAGAGCGGTCGCAACGGTATGCCAATTCGTGACGATCGCACTCGTCACGAGATCGCCCCCTCGTGACCGCAGACCGCTAACCTGGGCCGGGTGAGGCGTGTAACTGCGGTGCTGCTGGCGGCAACTCTTCTGTCGGGGTGTGCGCCGGAACCCGACGTCGCCGCGCCGGAGCCGGTTGTCGGATTCGCCGACACCCTGGCAGACGGTGTCACCGTCGCAGGCATGGACGTGCACCTGCAGAAGCTGCAGGAGATCGCCGATGCCCATGACGGGAACCGGGCCGACGGTTCACCCGGGTACGCCGCCAGCGTCGACTATGTGGCCAAAGCATTGCAGGACAAGGGTTTCGAGGTGCAGACCCCTGAATTCGAGCGACTGAAGACGCTCAACTCGGGCAAGCCCACGGTCACCGTCGGCGGCCGGGCCTTCCAGGTGGACCAGGCGTCGTTGCTGATGCAAACGCCGGCGGGCGGTGTCACCGGGCCCGTCCTGAAGCCCGCCAGGAGCCCGGGGTGTTCCGCTGCGGACTATCCCGCCAAGGCCGCCAGAGGCGGTGTCGCCGTCGTCGACGATACCGGCTGTTCGGTGGTCGCCAAGCAGAGCGCGGCGACGGCCAAGGGCGCGGCAGCGCTGGTGGTGGTCAGCGCCGGCGGCCGAAATGGAAGCCCCCCAGGTCTTTTCGAACCCGACTACTATGAGCGCCTCGCCATCCCGGTGGCCGTCATCGGCGCCGACGGGGGTGCGGCGCTGCGCCGCGCGACCGGCCCGGCGAAGGTGATCCTCGACGGTAGGACGATCAAGCTGAAATCGCGGAACATTGTGGCGCAGACCAAAACCGGCGCCACCCGCGAGGTCGTCATGGTCGGTGCCCACCTGGACAGCGTGCAGGCGGGGCCGGGTGGCAACGACAACGGCAGCGGGGTGGCGGCGGTGCTGGAGATGGCCCTGCAGATGGGAGCCGAGGCGCCGGTGACCAACGCGGTGCGGTTCGCGTTCTGGGGAGCCGAGGAAGACCGTCTCGCCGGCTCGCTCGATTACGTATTCGGGCTCACCCGAGATGAACTCAACGATATCGCGCTCTACCTCAACCTCGACATGATCGGCTCGCCCAACGCCGGCTACTTCACCTATGACGGTGACCAGTCCGGAGTCGCAGCAGCCGACGTCAGTGACGATGTGCCGGTCGGGTCGGAGGGGCTGGAGCGCACGCTGGCCGGCTATCTCAATCTCGTCGGCAAGCGGCCCGCCGATACCCCGTTGCTCGCCAACACCGACGTGAGCGCATTCCTGACCGCCGGGGTGCCGGTGGGTGGCGTCACCACCGGTGGACCGCAGGACAAGACCAACGTCCAGGCCCGGCTCTGGGGCGGCAAGGCCGGCGAGCCGTTCGACCCGAACTATCACAGCGCCCGCGACACCGCGAAGACGGTGAACCGGGATGCGTTGGCGCTCATGGGGTCGGCGGCGGCCTTCGCCGTCGGTACCTACGCGGAGTCCATCGAGGGTGTCAACGGGGTGCCGGTGCGCGACAGGCGGCACCGTCCCGCGATGGGGCCTTGACCAAACGGGTTACCCCACTGCTGCCAATTCGGGCCCGTCGGTGTGCGGGAGTGCTATGACGAAACCGTCGGAGTATCGCTCGCAGAGGTGCCGGAATGCGCATCATCGTGACCGGGGGCAGCAGCGGCGTCGGAAAGGCCACCGCCGCGGCGCTGGCCGCCGCGGGAAACCAGGTCGTCATCGCCTGCCGGACCCTGCCGAAAGCCGAGCGCGCCGCCGCTGAGATGCCCGGTGGTGTCCACGTCCGCCACCTGGACCTTGCTGATCTGGAAAGTGTCCGCCGGTTCGCGGACTCGGTGGACTCCGTCGACGTGCTCGTGAACAACGCCGGCATCTTCGGACTGCCGCTGGCGCGCACCGTCGACGGCTTCGAGGCGCACCTGGGCACCAATTACCTCGGTCATTTCGCGCTGACGGCACTGTTGGGTGACCGGATCAGCGACCGTGTGATCGTGGTGGGCAGTGCGCTCTACCGGTTCGGGCGGCTACACCTCGACGACCTGAACTGGCGCACCCGTGCGTATTCGAGGTGGGCGGCCTACGCGGAGTCCAAGCTGGCCCTCATGCTGTTCGTCGACGAACTGGCCCGTCGTGGCGTGCGCGCCTACGTCACCGACCCGGGTGCGGCACAGACCGACATCACCCGGGACTGCGGTGGGCTGATGCAGAAATCGGGGGTGCTCTTCGCCGACCGGAGGGCACCGTGGCTGCAGACCGCGGCCCAGGGGGCGCGGGCGTCCCTCGAGGCGGTGGTCACCGACGAGCCCAGCGGGACCTACCTGGCTCCACGGTTCAGCCAGTGGGGTCGGCCCCGGGTGACGCCGATCCTCGCGAAGGCTCGCGATCCGGTGGCGGCCCGTCAACTGTGGGAGCTGTCGGCGCAGCTCACCAGGTGCCACTGGGACACCTCTCCCACGGAAGGATAGGAGCGACAATGAAATTCGGATTCAATCTGCCGCATCTGATGGAACTCCCGGCGATGACGCAGCCGTGGGAGCTGTCGGTGACCGGTGCGGATCAGACCCGGATGGCCCGCCGCGCCGAGGAGCTCGGCTATGACCTGATCGCCATCCCCGAACACTTCCTGATCCCGCGCGCCCACGTCGAACTGTCCGGCAGCCATTGGCTGCATTCGACCACCGCGCAGGCCTACCTGGCGGGCGCCACGACCTCGATCCGGATCACCTCCTGCGTGACACTGCTACCCCTGCAGCATCCGGTGATCACCGCCAAGGCACTGGCCACCGCCGACTGGCTCAGCAGCGGGCGCATCACCGCTGCCTTCGGAGTCGGCTGGCTACGCGAGGAATTCGACCTGCTGGGAGTGCCGTTCGACAAGCGCGGCCGGATGGCCGACGAGTACCTTGCCGCGATCGTCGAACTCTGGACCAACGAGTCGCCGAGCTACCAGGGCGAGTTCGTCTCGTTCGACGAGGTGACGTTCGACCCGAAACCGGTACAGAAGCCGCATATCCCGATCTGGATCGGCGGGGACGCCGACGCGGTGCTGCGCCGCGCCGCCCGTTTCGCGTCCGGCTGGTTCCCGTTCCTCACTGCACCTCAGGACATCGCGGCCCGCGTCGACTTCATCAAGTCGCAACCCGGCTACGACGGCCGCGATTTCGAGGTCGTTTACGGCCTCGGAACCTCGCTCATCGGGGAAGGGCATGTGCCGCAGGATGATCCGGCGACCCGGCGCGATATGCCTGCGGAAGCGATTGTCGACGAGCTGGGCCGGCTCCAAGACAGCGGTGTCACCATGAGCGCGGTGCTCATCCCGAAGGTCCGCGACGTCGACGAGTACCTCGACTACGCCCAGTGGGTGATCGAGGAGATCAAGCCAAAGGTGCCGTAGGCGGTTCGGCAGGAGTCTCCGAACCGCCGCGCAGCGCGCTCAGCCCCCGCATGCCGTGGTAGACCACCAGCGCGGCGATGGACCCCAGCGCTATGCCGGTGAAGATCAGATCGCCGATCTGCCAGGTGAAGTCGGCGATGCCGATGATGAGCGCGATGGCCGCGGTCATCTGGTTGATCGGCAACGAGAAGTCGACGTGGTTGGTCAGCCAGATCCGGACGCCGAGCACACCCACCAGGCCGTACAGCACGATCGTCGCCCCACCGAGTACCCCCGGCGGGATCGCCGAGATGGTCGCACCGACCTTCGGGCACAACGCCAATACGATCGCCGCGATACCGGCTACCCAGTAGGCCGCGGTGGAGTAGACGCGGGTGGCGGCCATCACGCCGATGTTCTCGGCGTAGGTGGTGGTCGCCGACCCGCCGCCCGCACCCGCGAGCACGGTGGCCACGCCGTCGGCCATCAGTGCCCGTCCGGTCACGGGGTCGGTATCGGTGCCGGTCATCTGGCCGACGGATTTGACGTGCCCGATGTTCTCGGCCACCAGGGCGATGACGGCGGGCAGGAACATCGGCAACACCGCGAGATTGAACGACGGCACTTGAAACTCGGGCAGCCCGATCCACCCGGCGGCGGCGATGCCGGAGGTGTCGACATCGCCGAGCACCAGGGCCAGCAGATAACCGACCACGACGGCGAGGAAGATCGCCAGCCGGCCGATCATCCCGCGGAAGAAGGCGATCGCGGTGACCAGCAGAACCAGGGTGACGATGCCGACCAGCGGGCCTTCGACGAAGTTGTTCTTGGCGGCCGGGGCGAGGTTGAACCCGATGAGCGCGACGATGGCGCCGGTGACGATCGGTGGCAGGGCGATGTCGATCCAACGGGTCCCGGCCAGGTGGACGACGGCGCCGATGATGATCAGCAGCACGCCGACAGCGATCAGCCCGCCCAGCGCGGAGCCGGTTCCGGCCGTCGCTGTCGCCGCCGTGACCGGTGCGATCACCGAAAAGCTCGAGCCCAGGTAGCTGGGCAGCCGATTGCCGGTGATGATCAGGAACAACAGCGTGCCGATACCCGAGAACAACAGCGTCGTCGCCGGCGGGAAACCGGTGAGCACCGGCACCAGGAACGTCGCCCCGAACATCGCCACCACATGCTGGGCACCGATGCCGATGGTCTTCGGCCAGCTCAACCGCTCGTCGGGTGCGACCACGAAATTCGGGTCGGTCCGGCTCTCCACCGGCTTCCAGGTCAGGGGAATCATCCGTCGACTACACACCATCACCGCGGATTCGGCGCACTATCTCTCCCATGACCTCACCGCGGACGTCGCCGGCACGCTGGTCGACGCTGACTCCGGGACTGCACCAATTCCGGCATTACCAGCGCAGTTGGTTGCGGCCGGACGTCCTTGCCGGCGTCACCGTGGCGGCGTACCTCATTCCCCAGGTGATGGCGTATGCCACGGTGGCGGGGCTGCCCGCCGTCGCCGGCCTGTGGGCCGCGCTGGTACCGCTGGCCGTCTACGCAGTGCTCGGGTCATCGCGGCAGCTGTCGGTCGGGCCGGAATCCACGACCGCGCTCATGACGGCGACCGCGCTGGCGCCGCTGGTGGCGGGTGATCCCGCCCGCTACGGCGTGCTGGCGGCAGTGATGGCCCTGCTGGTCGGCGGGTTCTGCCTGCTCGGCGGGCTGCTGCGGCTGGGCTTTCTGGCCGACCTGCTGTCGCGGCCGGTCCTGGTGGGCTACATGACCGGGGTGGCGGTCATCATGATCAGCGGTCAGCTGGGCAAGGTCACCGGGGTGGATGTCGACGGCGACGAGATCGTCGATCAGGTGCGCAGTTTCGTCGGTGGCATCGGCGGTGCGCACTGGCCCACGGTCGCGTTGGCACTGGCCGTGCTGGTGATGTTGCTGACGATCGGACGGGTGGCGCCGGCGTTCCCCGGCGCGTTGGTCGCCGTGCTGGCCGCGACCGCGGCGGTGATGGCCTTCGCGCTGGAATCCCGGGGGATCCGCGTGGTCGGTGCGATCCCGGCCGGCTTGCCGACCCCGAGCGTGCCTGCGGTGTCCGCCGCGGACCTGGTGGCGATGCTGATCCCCGCGGTGGGTATCGCGGTGGTGGCGTTCTCGGACAATGCGCTCACCGGTCGTGCCTTCGCGGCGCGTAGAGGCGAGAGCATCGACGCCAACGCCGAACTCCGGGCTCTCGGAATCTGCAATGTGGCAACCGGTTTGACGCACGGTTTCCCGGTGAGCTCGAGTGGCAGCCGGACCGCGCTCGGCGATGCCGTGGGCAGCCGGACCCAGATGTACTCACTGGTGGCGCTGGTGTCGGTGATCGCGGTGATCTTTCTGGGGCGCGACCTGCTGGAGAACTTCCCGATGGCGGCCCTGGGTGCGCTGGTGGTGTATGCCGCGTTCCGGCTCATCGACATCGCGGAGTTCCGCAGGCTCGGCCGCTTCCGCCGCAGTGAGCTGCTGCTGGCCTTGGCGACCACCGCGGCGGTGCTCGGGTTCGGGGTGCTCTACGGGGTGCTGGTGGCGATCGCACTGTCCATCCTCGATCTCCTGCGCCGGGTGGCCCGCCCGCATGACGGCGTGCTCGGGCTGGTGCCGGGGGTCGCGGGAATGCACGATCTCGACGACTATCCCGACGCAGCACCGGTGCCCGGACTCGTGGTGTATCGCTATGACGCGCCGCTGTTCTTCGCCAACGCCGAGGATTTCCGCGAACGCGCCATGGCGGCGGTGGCGGAGAACCCCGAAGGTGTGGCCCCGGTCGAATGGTTTGTGCTCAACGCCGAAGCCAACGTCGAGGTGGACCTCACCGCGGTCGACGCCCTCGACCAACTGCGCCACGACCTCGAGGCGCGCGGCATCGTGTTCGCGATGGCCCGGGTCAAGCAGGAACTACGCGAACTGCTCGATGCCGCCGGCTTCGTCGACAAGATCGGGGTGGACCACATCTTCATGACGCTGCCGACGGCGGTCGCCGCCTTCCACGACCGCGCGTCGGTACCACCGCCGGTCTAGTGCATGTGGCTGCCGCCGTTGATGTCCATCGTGGTGCCGGTCAGGTAACTGGCGTCTTTGGAGGACAGGAAGGTGATCACCGCAGCGATCTCCTCGGTGGTGGCGGTGCGGCCGATCGGAATGCCCGCGGCCAGGGCGGCTTCGGATTCTGCGGTGGCACCTACGCGGATGTTGGTGTCGACGGCGCCGGGGGTGACGGCGTTGACGGTGACGCCGGTGTCGGCGACTTCGCGGGCCAGAGCCTTGGTGAAGCCGAGGATGGCGGCCTTGGCCGACGAGTAGGGCACCTTGCCGAAGACGCCGCCGCCGCGCTGGGCGGACACCGAGCTCATGTTCACGATGCGCCCCCAGCCCTGGTCGAGCATGTCGGGCAGGAAGGCCTTGGTGACGAGGTAGGTGCCGGTGGCGTTGACGGCCATGACCTTGTTCCACAGGGCGAGGGTGGTCTCGAGGAACGGCACGGGGGAGGTGATGCCGGCGATGTTGGCCAGCGCACCCACCGGAGGCAGGTTGCCCGAGGCGACTTCGTCGGCGACGGCGGCGTGCGCGGCGGTCACAGAGTCCTCGGAGGTGACGTCTACGGCATGGCCGAATGCCGGCACCGAGAACTGGCTGCCGATCTCGGCGGCGACCTTGGCGGACGTCTCCCCGTCGAGGTCGAGGATCACCACGGCCCAGCCTTCACGGGCGTAGCGCTGGGCGACGGTCATCCCGATGCCCTTGTCGGAGGTGGCGCCCGTGACGACGGCGGTGCGCTGGATCTGGTCTGACATGTGCTGCTCCTTAGATGAGGTCGGAAATGAAGCGGGCGGCCCTGGCGGCTGCCGCGGGTCGTTGATCGTGGGTGATGTCGCGGGTTTCGAGTTCCAGCGAGAAGTGACCCGGGTAGCCGGCGTGCGCCAGGGTCTTGAGTCCGAAGGCGAAGTCGACGTCGCCGTTGCCGACGGAGAGGTTGATGTTGCCGGGCACCGCGTCGCGGATGTGGACGTGGGCGATGCGCGGGCCGAAGCGCCGGACGAAGTCCTCGGGATCGCCGCCGGAGGCCACGATGTGGCTGAAGTCCATCACGATTCCGACCTCATCGGGCAGTCGGTTCGAAAGCTGTTGTGCGCGTTCGGTATCGCAGCACAGGCGGAAATAGTGCAGTGATTCGGTCCACAATTCCACGCCGTGCTCGGCGGTCGTGCGCGCGGCGGCGGTGAGTTCGGCGGCGACGAGATCGAGGTCTGCGGCCAGCGAATCGACCGGGGCGTGTTCGAGGGCGCCGCAGGGCAATACCAGCGCCCGGGCGTCGGTGGCCGCCGCGAGTTCGACCAGCATGCCGAGATGACGCTGCCGTTCGGCGCGGGGGCCTGCCGCCAGTGGCGCGTTCAGGTCACCGATATCGCCGTTGATCGAGCGGACGCGCAGTCCGGACGCCGCCACGGTGGCGGCGACATCGGCGACGGCAGCCTCGTCGAGGACGTAGGGCACGTGATCGCAGACCCCGGGCAGCGCTCCGAGGTCGATCTCCTCGAACCCGATGCCGGCGATGGTGGTCAGCGCGGTCTCGAGGTCCTGGTGTCGAAAGCTGATGGTCGAGCAGCCGAGACGAGGGTGGAATTCGTGCGCGAATGTGGGCATGGGACGGACCTCGGGATCAGGGCGGTGGGTGTGACCACAGCCACATTACGGAGTCAACTGTTAACAGTCAACGGCTAAAAGAAATCCGATGTTGACTGTTGACAGAGGAATGTGCCCGGGGTCACACTGGTGAGGTGCGGCACTGTCAACCGTCGACAGTGATCGCGATTGCCCAGTAAAAGGACTGAGAGGATCACACCCATGAGCGATGACGCTCTGAGAATGCGGGGTCACGTGCATGGCACGCCAGACGCCAAACGAGTTGCGATCGGCTCCGGTGTCGGCGCCGTCATCGAGACCTACGACTTCATCGGTTTCGGTACTGCGGCGGCACTGTACTTCGGTACCGCCTTCTTCCCGGGCCAGAGTTCGGTGGCCGGCACGCTGGCGGCGTTCGCCACCCTGGGTGTCGGGTTCGCCGCGCGCCCGATCGGCGGGATCATCGGCGGTCACCTCGGCGACAAAGTGGGTCGCAAGCCGGTGCTGGTCGCCTCGCTGATCGTGATGGGTCTGGCCACTTTCGCGATCGGGCTGTTGCCCACCTACGAGTCTGTCGGAATCCTGGCGCCGATCCTGCTGGTGACCGTGCGCATCATCCAGGGCCTGGCCTTCGGCGCGGAGTGGGGCGGCGCGATCCTGATGAGTTACGAGCACGCTCCGTGGAAACAAAAGGGCCGTTACACCGGCATCGTCCAGGCCGGCTTCCCCGTCGGCCTGCTGCTGGCCAACCTGGTGTTCCTGGTCAGCGTGCACCTCGGCGGCGACTGGGCGTGGCGGGTGCCGTTCCTGGCCAGCATCTTCCTGGTCATCGTCGGCCTGATCATCCGCGCCAAGGTACCCGAGTCGCCGGTGTTCGACGAGGTCAAAGAGTCCGGCACCATCGTCAAGTCGCCCATCACCTCGGTGATCAAGACCGATTGGCGAAACATCCTGCGCGGCATCGGCCTTCGTGTTGCCGAGACCGCCGGGTACGCCGTGTCGATCACCTACATGATCTCCTACCTCAAGAGCGCCGGCCTGGCCACCGCGTCGGAAACGTTGGTGGCTCTGTGTGGGGCATCCGCGGTCGGGATCTTCGCCACCATCTTCTGGGCCCGGTTGACCGACAAGATCGGACGACGGCCGGTCTACCTCTGGGTGTGTGCCTTCGGCATCGTCTGGGGTGTGCTGATGTTCATGCTGGTGAACACGGGTCTGATGGTCCTGATCATCGCCACCTTCGTCATCGCGTACGGCGTCAGCCAGAACGCCCTGGCCGGCGCGCAGGGCGCCTGGTTCCCCGAGTTGTTCACCGCGAACACCCGCGCGTCGGGAGCCTCACTGGCCTACCAGATCTCGGCGATGGTGTCGGGCTTCACCCCGTTCATCACCACCCTGCTCTACGAGGGCTTCGGCTGGATGGGTCCCGCACTGCTGTTCAGTACCTACGCCGCCATCGGCCTGGTGTCCGCCCTTGTCACCCGCGAGACCTGGGGACCGCGAGAGCGGGAACTGGCCACCGAGGCCGAAGCCAATACACCCCCTGTGACGAAAGCTGTGCTGTGATGACCACTCAAGAACAGACGACCACCTCCCGCAAAGTCCGGGATGCCGCCTACCGTATGCGCCATCACGTCCTCGACATGGGCGAGGCTCAGGGGCAGGGGTACGTCGGCCAGGCACTGGGCGCCGCGGACATGCTGGCCGCGGTCTACGCCCACCACCTGCGCTACCGTGCCGGGGACCCGCACTGGGAGGGTCGCGACCGGTTCCTGCTCTCCACCGGCCACTATGCGATCGGCCTGTATGCCGCGTTGGCCGAAGCCGGCATCATCGACATCGATGAACTCGAGAGCTACGGCTCCGACGAATCGCGGTTACCGATGTCCGGAATGGCCAGCTACACACCGGGAATGGAGATCTCCGGTGGCTCGCTGGGGCACGGTCTGACGGTCGCGGTCGGCATGGCGCTGGGCCTGCGGTATCAGGGTTCCGGGTCGCGGGTGATCAACTTTCTCTCCGACGGTGAACTCGACGAGGGCTCCACCTGGGAAGCTGCCATGGGGGCGTCACATCATCGCCTGGGCAATCTCATTGCCATGGTCGACATCAACGCATTGCAGGCCGACGGTCCCACCGCCGGCGTGCTGCGTACCGAACCCGTCATCGACAAGTGGGCGGCCTGCGGCTGGCACGTCGAGCGGGTTGACGGCAACGACGTCGACGCGCTCCTGGCCGCCTTCGACGCGATCGACGCCACGGACGCCGACACTCCGTCGGTCATCCTGTGTGACACCAGGATCGGGTGCGGGGTCCCGCTACTGGAGAACCGCGAGAAGGCGCACTTCATGCGCATCGACGAAAACGAATGGCAGATCTGCCGCGACCAACTGACCGCCGGTTTCCAAGGAGTATCCGCATGAGCACACCCACCAAGCTCAAGACCTCGGCGATGATCGCCTCGTTCGCCGATCCTGGGCAGAAGACCACGCCCGCACCGTTCGGGCACGCCCTGGCCAAGGCCGCCGAGGCCGATCCCCGGATCGTCGGTCTGACCGCCGATCTGGGCAAGTACACCGACATGCACATCTTTGCCCAGGCCCATCCGGACCGGTTCTTTCAGATGGGCATGGCCGAGCAGTTGCTGTTCGGCGCCGCGGCCGGCATGGCCGAGACCGGCCTGGTGCCGTTCGCCTCGACCTATTCGGTGTTCGCTGCGCGGCGCGCCTACGACTTCATCTGTCTCGACATCGCCGAACCTGGCCTCAACGTCAACATCGTCGGCGGATTACCTGGTCTGACAACCGGTTACGGCCCGTCGCATCAGGCCACCGAAGACATGGCGATCTTCCGTGGGGTGCCGGGTCTGACCATTGTCGATCCGTGTGACTCGGTGGACATCGAGCAGGCGGTGCCGCAGCTGGCAGCCAGCGACGGCCCCACCTACCTGCGGTTGCTCCGCGGTCAGGTGCCGACGGTGCTGGACGACTACGACTACACCTTTGAGCTGGGCAAAGCCAAGGTGCTGCGCGGCGGCGCGGACGTGGTGCTGATCTCCAGTGGGCTGATGACCATGCGGGCACTGCAGGCTGCCGAGCAGCTGGCGGCGCACAACGTGGATGTCGCCGTGGTGCACACCCCGACGATCAAGCCGTTCGACACCGAAACCGTGCTGGCCGAGGTTGATTCGGATCGGCTGGTGGTGACGTGTGAGAACCACACCGTGATCGGCGGGCTGTTCGAGACGGTGGCTGCGGCCGTGGTTCGCAGCGGCCTCGGTAAGCAGGTCACTCCGATCGCGCTGCCGGATGAGTTCCTGGCTGCAGGTGCGTTGCCCACATTGCACGAAAGGTATGGCCTTTCGACGGCGCGGATCGTCGCGACCGTGCTCGGCCGCCTGTAAGGTGTCGACATACAAGTGTTGACACCTACCCCCACGGAGCAGGAGCGGCTGATGTCCGTCGAACCGACGTCGCTGCTGCGGCTGGAGAAGACCAGCCTGCGCCAGCAGGCGCTGACCGCGCTGCGCCGGGCCATCACCACCGGTCAACTGCCGCCCGGGAAGCACCTCGTCGAGACAGAGTTGTCCGAGCAGCTGGATGTCAGCCGGGGCACGCTCCGCGAGGCGATGCGCCAACTGCAGCAGGAGGGGCTGATCTCGGCGGGGGCTCGCGGCCGGCTCGCGGTGCGGCACCTGGACACCAAGGAGATTCGCGACATCTTCAACGTGCGCGCTGCCCTGGAATCGCTGGCGGCCCGGGAGTTGGCGGGCCTGGCGGACCGGACCCGCGTGGTGGCCACGTTGCGCGAGGCCGTGCTCGATATGGAGAAGTGGGCGGCATCGAACCTGGAAGACCGAATCGAGGCCGATCTGCGCTTCCACCGCACCATGTGTCAACTGACCGGCAACGAGACCCTGCTGCATCAGTGGACGTCGCTGGAGGGCAGCATCCGGATGTCGATCATGTTTGCCGGCGTCGACAAGGCCAACACCAACATGGATGCCAAGCGGCACATGGAGATCGTCGAGGCCATCGAGGCCGGCGACGCCGAGCTGGCCGCGGCGACCGTCGCCAGTCACATGGCAGGCGCCGCGTCGGTACTCGTCGCGTAGTCCCGCTGATTTCGGCGCGTTCTCACCCGCCCCGCGGGCGTGAGCGCGCCGAAATCGCGTACGCCAACGCGCCGAGCGCCAGCACACCCGCACCCGTCACCGCTGAGGTCCACGGCAGCGTCACCGCCAGCACCAGGCAACCCGCCAGGCCGACGAGGGGAATCAGCCGGCGTCCGAGCGTGAGCGCCGCGCAATTGGCGATCGCATAGTAGACCAGCACACCGAACGATGAAAACCCGATGGCAGCACGCAGATCCACCGTTGCCGCCAGCACCGCCACCACGATCCCGACCACGATCTCGGCATGCCGCGGCACGCCCGAACCCTCATGCACTGCTGCCAATGCGCGCGGTAGATGCCGGTCGCGGGCCATGGCCAGCGTGGTCCGGGAGACACCGAGGATCAGGGCGAGCAGTGCGCCCATTGCCGCCACCGCCGCGCCCACCCGCATCACCGGTACCAGCCAGGGCACCCCGGCAGCGGCCACCGCCTCAGCCAGGGGTGCAGTCGCCGTGGCCAACCCGTCGCTGCCCAGCGCCCACAACAACGCCACCGCCACTGCCACGTACACCGCCAGCGTGATGGCCAGCGCCAACGGGATGGCGCGCGGAATGGTGCGGGCCGGTTCCCGGACCTCCTCGCCGAGTGTGGCGATGCGCGCATACCCGGCGAAGGCGAAGAACAGCAGGCCCGCCGACTGCAGCACGCCGAATACTGTTGTTTCGCCACTGCTTTCGAACAGACTGTGGGACAGGGGCTCGGAGGCGACGATGCTGATCACCGCAGCGGCCAGTACCGCCAACACCACGGCGACGATGATCCGGGTCAGCTGGGTGGAGCGCTGCACGCCGAGACAGCTCACCACCGTCAACGCCCCCACCGCGGTGACCGCGACCGCGTGGGCCTGCGCGGGCCACACGTAGAAGCCGACGGTGAGCGCCATCGCGGCACACGACGCGGTCTTGCCGACGACGAAGGCCCAACCGGCCAGATGACCCCAGAACGGACCGAGGCGTTCCCGCCCGTAGACATAGGTGCCGCCGGACTGCGGATACAGTGCGGCCAATCGAGCCGAGGAGGTCGCGTTGCAGTACGCCACCACCGCGGCCAGCGCCAAACCGACGAACAGACCGGAGCCCGCCGCCGCAGCCGCGGGGGCGAAGGCGACGAACACCCCGGCACCGATCATGGACCCGAGACCGATGCTCACCGCGTCGGTCAGGCCCAGCCGTCGGGTCAGCGGTGCGCTCACGGCTCAACTCATAGCATGCCGAGGTGATCAGCGAGTGGCGTCAACCGTAACGATGGCCTCGGCCACGGCCGCGGGATCGTCGATGGGAACAAATGTCCGCGCACCGGGGACCTCGATCAGCTGGCCCTGGGGGAAGAGCCCGGCCAGGCGCCGCCCGAGTTCGGGGGTGAAGCAGCGGTCGGCCATGCCCCACACCAGCGTGACGGGTTTGGTGAAGCGGTGCAGCCGAGGCGCGACGCCGGTGAGATCGGTGTGTGCCACGTTGCGCAGCATGGCAGCGAGGTCGCCGGCGATGCGGGCGTCGTCGCGGGCAGGTTTCACCCAGGACGCGGTCAACGCGGGATCGGCTCCATCTTTCTGGATGAGCGCCCCATATCCCAACGGGGAATGGCGCAGTGCCTTGAGATTCATCGCGGTGAAAAGAGCTTTGATGGAGACCGGACCGCGCAGTGTCGCGAACACCATGTTGAAGGGGAACGGCGGAAACTTCTCGAACGCATCACAATTGGTCAGCACCAGCCGCCCGATCCGCTCGGGATGTGCGTCGATGAGGAACTGGCACAGCCCGCCGCCGGTGTCGTTGCCCACCAGCGTCACGTCATCGAGGTCCAGAGCGACGATGAACTCGTGAATTGTCTGGGCGACACCGCTCGGTGATTGTCGGCTGCGGTCGGTCACGGGCGTGGTGTGCGAGCCCAGTGGCCAGTCCGGGAGGAAGCAGCGGTAGCCCTGATCGGCCAGGAGTTGGGCCACGGAGGCCCACAGTCGATGGTCGACGAGCATGCCGTGGACGAACAGCACCGGGGAGTGCGTCGAATCGGCCGGACCGATCTCGCGGTATTCGATCCTCGCGTGGGGGAGCGTGACGTGCGGCATTTTCCGCTATCCTTCCGTCGTCCGAACTTACGAACACTAAGTATGAAAGTTACGTACAGGCTGTATGAAAGTCAACCCTCCGGTGCGCCGGACCCAGGCCGAACGCACCGCCGCCACCCGCGCAGCATTGCTGACCGCTGCGCGGAATCTGTTTGCCGACAAAGGCTTCAGTGAGGTGTCGACACAAGAGATCGTCGCGGCGGCCGGTGTCACCCGAGGGGCGTTGTATCACCAGTTCGCCGACAAAGCCGAGTTGTTCACCGCGGTCTACGAAGAAGTGGAGGCCGAACTGGTGGCGGCAGTCGCCGCCGGCGTCGCTCGGGAAGATCCCGCCGGAGCGGTGGCTGCCATGCGCCACGGGGCCCGACTGTTCCTGGAGCTGTGCGCCGCGCCGGAGGCGCAGCGCATCGTCCTGGTGGACGCGCCGTCGGTGCTCGGGTGGGAGCAGTGGCGGGCGATGGGCGTCAAGTACGGACTCGGGGTCATCGAGGCGATGCTGGCGCACGCTGTCGCCGAAGGGGAGATCCCGGAGCAACCATTGCGGGCCAGTGCGCACGTACTACTCGGTGCGCTCGACGAGGCGGCGTTGTACGTGTCACGCGCCGAGGACCCCCAGCGCGCACGAGAAGAGATGTACGCCGTCTGCGACCGGCTCATCACCGGCCTGACAGCACTCGACTAAAGCGGCCGCGCCACCCGGGCGCCGCGCAGGGCCAGCGCCATCAGCAACGCGGTGCCACCCACCATCAACGGGATACTCCACGCACGTCGGATCAACAGTGCCGTGCCGCACTTCTCGGCCAGGGCGCCGGAACCGTCTGCGCGGTAGGCGTGGGACAGGTCAGTGAGAAACCCGGTCCCGCAGCCGATCTGGATGCCGTACCGGTCGAAATCGCTCAGGTACACCTCCCACCACATTCCGAAGAAGCCGATGAGAACCAGGACGCCTGCCGCGATCATCGCCAGCAGTCGCCGCGTGGTCAGTTCACCGCTCATCAGATCAACCTGCGGCCTTGCCGGACCCGCCTTCGGATATCGGCCAGCAGCACCGAACTGCCGCCCTGCCGGATGAACGGGGGCAGGAATCGATTGACGAATGCCACCGCCAGGAACAGCCGCTCGAAGCGCCACTGCTGACCCCTCGTCCACTGCACTCCCAGCGCGTCGCGGAAGACCGGCGCCAGGAAACCGGTGGTCAGAAATCGCAGCAACGGAACGGATCCTGGGCGCAGCACGCCGTTGACCATGCGCAATCCGAGAAGATTGTTCAGATAGTCGCGGACCGTGGCATCCATGGCGACGCGTTCGCAGGCGACGTTCCAGTACTCGTCGAACTCGGCCCGCGTCGCAGGCCACTGGTCCTCTCGGACCTGCAAGGTGGTGCCGAGTGTGAAACCTGAACGGTAGAACCGCTCGGTCTGTTCTGGGCTCAGTTCCCCACGCAACAACTGGTAGGTGTCTTCGAGTCCCACGTAGAGGCAGGCCGCCACCCACATCTGCAAATCTCGGTCGAAGGCGTTGTAGCGCACCGGGCTTTCCGGCGTTGACCTGACCTGCCGGTGCGCCCCGTCGACGGCCGTGCGGTAAGCGAGACGATCTTCGTCGCTGCCGAGGATCGCCACGGCCAGATAGCTGAACGTGGTGCGGGCACGCTTCCAGGGGTGGTGCATGAGGCTGCCGGACTCGACCCGGGACTCCGCGACGCCGTGGCCCACCTCGGGACGGGCAAGCTGCATCACCACGTTGGCCGCGCCCGCCGCGAACGACCAGAAATCCATCGCGTCGGCGACCGTGACTTCGTGGTTGCCCCACCGGTGGGTGCGCCGGGTGATCTGGATGCGGGTGTCCGCGGTGGTCAGGACGCTCATGTCATGCACACATTCGAGAACACCAGTACCGGCCACGAGGCGATCGACCCCAGAAACGACACCACGAGGTCGACGCCGTGGAGGTCCGGCAGGTGGTCGGTGTGCGTGCTCGACCAGATGGTGCCGATCACCAGGTAGGGCGTACCCACGATGATGGACAGACCGATGAGTTCGGCGATGCTGAGCTGGTAGCTGAGCACCGACCGGAGTTTTGCGAGCATGCGCCGCCCTTCGGGAAGGCACGGGTCCCCCGACCCGATCCGAGATTTATGTTAACGGACGTTCTGACGCGGATAGGGGATTTGGGTGAATCTTGACGAGTATGTCAATATTCGACGACGGTGGAGCTCGGGTTTAGGGTGTGGGCGTGCCCAGTCGCGTGACCAGTGCGAGCGGCGGTGTGCGGCGTCGCCCCAAGAACCGCAAGGCGCAGATCGCCCGCGCCGCGGCCGAGGCGTTCAGTAGGCAGGGCTATCACGCGGTGGGTATGGACGACATCGCCGCGCGCGTCGGCATCACCGCTACCGCGCTGTATCGGCACTACAGCGGAAAGTATGAGTTGTTCCGGGATGCGACCCTGGCGTTGGGGCAACAGCTCGCCGATGCCACCGCCTTCGCTGACCGGGCCACCGATGCTGCCCCCGAGGAAGAATTGCGTCAGGTCTTCACCGCACTCGTGGCCACCGCCATGGCGAACCGCGAATCCGGTGGCCTCTACCGGTGGGAGTGGCGATATCTGCGCGGCGACGACAGCGCCGCGCTCATGCGGGACATCCGGCTGGTGCACCGGCGGATTCAGCGACCTCTGGTGGTGCTGCGACCCGAACTGACCGCCAAAGAACGGTGGATACTGTCGACGGCGGCGCTGAGCGTGATCGGCAGCATCGTCGACCACCGCGTCAAGCTGCCCGCCGCGGAGATCCGCACGTTGCTGCTCGACCTGGCCACCACCGTGTCCTGGACGTCACAGGCCGCGGATGCTCCCGTGCCGATACCGCCGCAAGCCCTGGCGATCACCGAACAGCTCACCGATCGCGCCGGACGATACGAGGCGCTGCTGCACCACTCGTTGATGCTGTTCAACAAACAGGGCTACCGCGAGACCACCATGGAGGAGATCGCGGCGGCCGTCGGCATACCGACATCGGGGATCTATCGGTACTTTTCGGGCAAACGTGATGTCTTGACGGCGGTCTTCAGGCGCGCCGCCGACCGGGTGGCCGCCGATCTGTCGGCAACGTTGGCCGGAGGCCACGCCGAACCCGCCGAGGCACTGCGCGGGCTGGTGGCGGCGTACGTGGCGAGTGCGTTCGCCAACCCGGAACTGGGTTACGTCTACTACACCGAACACGTCCACCTCCCGCCGGCCGACCGAGCCGTCTTGGTCGACGTCCAGCGCGCCACCATCAACACCTGGGTCGAATTGCTGTGTGCGGCAAGGGCTGATGTGTCCGCCGCGCGGGCGCGGTTCACCATTCACGCAGCGATGGCCTTGGTGATCGACGTCGGACGGCTGGTGGGCTACGACGATTCCGCCGACGTGCAGGCCGGTGTCTGCCGGTTGATGACGCAGACCCTCCAGATCTGAGGCGTCAGCTCTTGTTACGCGCGGCGTTGGCCCCGAGGTACACCGCGTAGGCCAGGCCGCCGATGCCGGCCAGCTTGCGGGTCTTCGGACTGATCAGTGCCAGACCGAGCGCGGTCTCGATGCCGCCGTTGAGATAGATGAACTGTTGGGTGTTGTTCGGGAATGCCGGTGCGGTGAGAGACTCGAACAATGCAGGTTTGACGAAATGCGACAAGCCTGTCGCCGCCAGGGCCAGTCCGGCGAAACTGGGAAAGCGCGAACTCTGCGTCAGTGCAGCCATGGTGTGTGCTTTCTGCTCAAGCGATCTGGTAGTCGGACAGCGGGAACTCCGAGGCCTCCTTGATGGCATCCTGCGTCGACATCGGTCGCAGCAGGCTCGGTTCGCCCTGCGGATTAAAGTAGTACGACCGTGACGAGCCGCAGTTGCCCAGGGTCCACAACGAGTCACCCAGCAGTTCGGTCATCCGGTCCAGATAGGCCGCGTTGGCCTCTTCGGTGACTTCGAACGTGGTGGCGCCCCGGCGTTTCAGTTCGCCGAACAGCCGGTCCATCAGCCGCATCTGGTATTCCATGGTGTTGAAGAAGTTCAACCCGAGGAAGGCGTAGGGGCTGGCCAGGCTCAGAAGGTTCGGGAAGTAGGGCATGGACACACCTTGGTAGGCCTGGAACCTGGTGTCGCGCCACCACTTTCCGAGGTTGCGGCCCTCCCGGCCGATCACCTCGATGGCCGGGAAGTTCGCCTCCCACAGGTCGAATCCGGTGGCCAGCACCAGGGTGTCGATCTCGGTCTTGCTGCCGTCGGCGTTCACGATGCCGTCGCCGACGACGTGGTCGATGCCGTCGGACTGAAGATGCACGTGCGGCTTGGTGAAGGTGCGGAAGTAGCTGTTGGAGAACGTCGGCCGCTTGCAACCGATGTCGTAGTCGGGGGTGAGCCGGCGGCGCAGCTCCTTGTCGCGGATCTGCAGGTGCAGGTTCGTCTTGCACAGGTCCATCGCGGAGATGTTGAGCCGCCGGAAGAACGGGACGCTGTAGTGCACCACGCCGACGTTGATCATCATCTCGTAGATGGTGTCGGTCACGGCTCGAATCGCCCTCTGCGTCCACGGCATTCGCGCAAACAGCCTCTTGGTCCGGTCCGAGAAACCGAAGTCCAGCTTCGGTGCCACCCAGATCGGGGTGCGCTGGTACACCGTCAGGTCGGCCGCGGTCTTGGCCAGTTCGGGGATCAGCTGCACCGCGGTGGCGCCGGTGCCGATGACGGCGATGCGGTGTTCGGAGGGGTCGTAGGCGTCATCCCACTCGGTGGTGTGGACGATCTTGCCGGCGAAATCGTTGATGCCCGGTATGTCGGGCAGTTTGGGCTGGGACAGGAAGCCGGTGGCGGTGATGAGATAGCGGGCGCTCAGGGTGTCACCGCCGGCGAGGCTGACCTGCCAGAGCTTGTCCTCGTCGTCCCAGCGAGCGCTCTCGACGGTCGTGTTGAACCGGATGTGCCGGCGCACGTCGTACTTGTCGGCCACATCGTCGGCGTACTGCTTGATCTCGGTTCCGGTGGAGAACAGCCGCGACCAGTTGGGGTTGGGTTCGAAGAAGTACGAATATGTGGTGGTGGGGACGTCGACCGCGAGGCCGGGATAGTGGTTGACGTACCACGTCCCACCCAGGTCGTCTTCACGGTCCAGGAGGACGAAGTCGTCGAATCCGAGCCGCTTGAGCTCGATCGCGGCGCCGATTCCGGCGAATCCCGCGCCGACGATGACGACGTCCAATTGCTCGGCAGTCATCCCACGACGATACCGCAACTTACCGCTGAGTAAGTTAGGGCACTTCGGCCCCTTGTCGAGGTCTCAGTGCTCAGTCTCGCCGCGAACGCACCCGCGCCAGGATGGGTGCGGCCGCGATCACCGTGAACGGGGTCTCCAGCGGAAAGTCGCCGTCGATCGACTCGATCTGCACGGTGCGCACCACGGTCGCCAGGGCCAATGTGGCTTCGAGCATGGCGAAGTGGTCCCCGATGCACGACCGTGGTCCGCCGCCGAAGGGCAGGTACTGCCACCTGCTGCGTCCCTTCGAGCGCTCCGGCAGGAAGCGGTCGGGGTCGAACGACAGCGGGTCGTCCCACAGGGTCGGGTCGCGGTGGAGCGCATAGATGGACACGCTGACGAGGGTGCCGGCGTCGAGGTGATAGCCGTCGACGTCGATGTTCCTGGTCAAGGACCGTGGGATGCCGGCGGCCGGGGGACACAGACGCAGCGCTTCGTGCAGCACCCGCACGGTGTATTCGAGGGTGGGGATGTCCTCCGGTGTCAGGGTTCGGGAGCCCAGTCCGGCCACTTCGTCGTACACCCGCTGCTGGATGTCGGGATGGTGTCCGAGCGCCCACAACGCGTACGTCAACGTCGTCGACGTGGTGTCGTGACCGGCCAGCATGAACAACACCAGCTCATGACAGATCTCCTGATCCGTCAGCGGCCGCCCGGTCGCGGGGTCCGAGGCGTCGACCAGGGCTCGCACCAAGGGGGCATCCACCTCTGGGTCGGCGCGGACGGCGGCCAGGATCTCGGCGGCCAGACCCTGCAGGACCGCATTGCCGGCGCGGGCCCGCCGCTGGCCCCCCGTGGGGACCCACTGTGGCAGGTTGAGCGGCCGCGACCCACGGTCGGCGATCCATCCCAGTGCGGTGCGCAGCGCCGGACCCACAGCGTCGGCACGGTCGTCGAGATCCAGCCCGAAGACCGAACGCCCGAGTGCACGCAGCGTCAGCCGCCGGCTTTCGACGTCGAGATCCACCACCTCGCCGTCATGCCAGCTGTCGGCCACCGTGTGGGCGGCGGTGGCCATGTGTCCGGCGTACCGGGGGACATGCCGTTTGGTGAACATCGGCTGCAGAGCCCGGCGTCGCGGCAGCCACCGCTCGTGGGGCAGGTCCAGCAGATTGCCGCCCATCAGCCTGCGCATCTGCACCATCGACGTGGCCAGTCCGCGATCGGCCACCTCGTCGGGGCGGCCCAGCACGTCGCGCGCGCCCTGCGGTGATGCAACCAGGACCAGAGCCGGGAACATCCATGTCGGCCCGAAGGTGATGCGCGACACCGGACCGCCCGCGGCGATCAGCTCGGCGTGGCCATCGACGAACGACCGCACCAGGGCGAGTTGTCGGCGACGGGCAAGCGGATTCTTCGGCGCCAACGGCAGTTTCGTCGGCTCGGTGCGTAACGCAGTGTCGACCATGGCTTCGAAGATGCCGCAGTGGACGGTTGCGGCCTAGCGTAGAGCGCTACTCCATTCACAGGAACTGCACAGCGGGGTCAGGTCGCGAGCAGGTCCATCTCGCCCGGAGCATCGCCGCCGATCGGCTGGGACACCAGACTCAGAGTCGTGAGCGGGCCGCCGAACTGTTGTAACAGTCCGCCCTCGTCATTGCGGCCGAGATCGATCGCGGTGAAACCGAAGTGCCGGATCAGTTCCGCTACTTCGGTGTTCGCGTCGGGGTGGTTGCCAGAGACAAACAGGACTCGTTGTGCACCCGCCGCATCGGCGGGTTCGCGTGCGAGCACCTTGGCCCAGGTGTGCCCGAACGACTTGACGACGCGGGCGTTGATCGCCCATTCGCCGACCAGATCCGACGAGGGGGTACCGCCGAGATCTGCAGGCGAAAAGTCTTTGTAGTCAATCGCGTTGGTGGCGTCGATGATGATCCGTCGATTCCAGTCGGGGACTTGACCGACGAGCTCGCGGACAACGTCGAAAGGTGTCGCGAGGAGGACCGTCTGGGCCTGTAGTGCATCGGCAACATCGGTCGGGATGACCTCCGGTCCGATCTGGTCGACCAGGCGGGCCACCGACGCCACTCCGCGTGCGGCGGCTACTCCGACGTCGATGCCGGCTCGGGCGAACTGCTTGGCGACCGCCGAGCCGATGTTGCCGGAACCGATGATCGCGTACTTCATCGCGCAACTCCTTGTCTGGAGGATTATGTGTCGATCGTTACGGAACTCCCGCGAATCTATCATGTTCTTTAGTGATCGACACAGAACGCCTATGATCTCCGCATGGCTCGTCCCCGGGAATTCGATCGCGCAGTAGCCCTGGACCTTGCGATGAAAACCTTCTGGGAACGCGGCGGGTACGAACTGACCTCGGTCAGCCAACTCACCGAGGCCATGGGCATTTCGTCGCCCAGCCTGTATGCCGCCTTCGGCGGAAAGCGGGCGCTGTTCGACGAGGCAGTGGCGCAGTACGCACAGCGTGACGATTCTCCCGCCGCGCTGGCGATCCCCGCGCAGACCTCGAGGGAAGTCGCCGAACGGATGCTGGAGCTGGCGGTCCTGGACTACACCGACGACACCCGCCACCCGTTGGGATGTCTGATCAATGTCGATCCGCTCTTGGCTGAGCGGCGCGACGAAGGACGCGCGGCAATTGCCGAACGACTGCGGCGCGGCGCCGAATCCGAGGATCTCCCAGCGTCGTTGGACCCCGACGATCTCGCCGAGTTCCTGGTCGTGCTCCTCAACGGAATGGCCGCCCGCGCACGTGACGGAGTAGACCGCGACCGGCTCCGCAGGGTTGCCGACATCGCGCTGCGATGCTGGCCGGCTGCTGACGCCTAGGAGGTCAGCCGGACAGCGGCGTCGACGGCCAGCGCCGGCACATTCAGCTTCTTGGAGCCCAGGTCGTGACGGGCGCCGGTGATCTCGACGATCTCGGTGGGCGCACCGATGAGGGTGGCCGCGGCGGTCAGTTCGTCGATGCTGCCGAAGGGGTCGGCGGTGCCGTGGGTGAACACGGTGGGCACCGCGATGTCGGGGAGGTGCTCGGTGCGGGCGCGCTCCGGCTTGCCAGGGGGATGTAGGGGATATGACGACAGCGTCAGGGCTGCCAGTTCGGCGGTACCCGCGGCTGCCACCATGGACGTCATCCGGCCGCCGTAGGAGTGGCCGCCGGCGAGTACCGGGCCGTCGGTGAGTGAGTGCGCGAACTCGATGGCCTCGACGATGCCGGCCTGGTCGGCGGTCGCGGAGTTCGACGGCGGCCCCTTGGGCCTGCGGCGCCGATAGGGCAGGTTGTAGCGGATGGCCAGCCAACCGCGGCTCGCCCACTCGTCACAGATGCGCAAGAGCAGCGGCGATTCCCGGCTGCCGCCCGCGCCGTGGGTCAGCAGCACCACACCTTCAGGCTGGCCGTCGGGGGAGTGGGCAATGCCCGCGATGTCCTCGAGTGTCACGGCTGCAGCCGGAACAGGGCGTTCACCGGGCCGTGCCCGTGGCCGAGTGGATAGGCGGCCTTGATGCATTCCGTCACCCAGGTCTTTGCGAACGCGACCGCATCGGGCACTGAATACCCATGTGCCAGCGCGCTTGTCGTGGCCGCAGCCAGCGTGTCACCGGCGCCGTGGTCGTGTCCGGTGTCGACCCGCGGCGCATCGAACTCGTGGAAATCGGTGCCGTCATAGAGCAGGTCCGGGCTGGCGCTGGACGAGCGTAGATGCCCACCTTTGACCAGGACCCACTGCGGGCCGAGGGCATGCAGTGCCCTGGCGGCGTCCCGTTGGGACGCTTCGTCGATGACGTCGATGTCCACCAGCAGGCGCACCTCGTCGAGGTTCGGCGTGACCAGGGTCGCCAGCGGGAACAGTTCGGTACGAATCGAATCCAGTGCGCTCGGATGCAGCAGTGGATCACCGTGCATGGACGCGCACACCGGGTCGACGACCAGTGGGACAGTGCCCGCCAGGCCCTCGGCACGCCAGGTCTCGGTCACGCACGCGATGATCTCCGCTGACGCCAGCATGCCGGTCTTCGCGGCCTGAATCCCGATATCGGAGACCACCACCCCGATCTGGCCGGCGATGACGTCGAGTGGGATCTCGTGGAAACCCTTGACGCCCATCGAGTTCTGCACCGTCACCGCGGTGACGGCGACGCAGCCGTGCAGGCCCAGCATGGCGAAGGTGCGCAGGTCTGCCTGGATGCCCGCGCCACCGCCGGAATCGGAACCGGCGATCGTCATCACCCGTAGCGGCGTCTGTCCTGGCGGGGCCAGCGGCAAGTAGTCCGTCATGTCACTCCCTACGCCGGAATTACCCGGTCAGGTTCGTACGGTCGACGGCCCCAGCCGTCCTCTCAGTGCACTGGGCGTGCACTCCCGTGTGGGTTACCCACCCAACTTAGCGCAGCGCCGGGTTGCGTCACATCCCGGGAACACGAATTGCCACCCTATGGTTTACATAGCTAACATATGTATATTCGGCACACATCGTGGTGCGCCGGTGCTGAGCAGATGCCGCCGACGGAACCCATACGAAACGAAGACTGCCCATGACTGCCGAACTGAGTACCTCCCCCGACGCGGGAGTGAACGACACCGCCACCCGCCGGGTCACGATGGACCACGAACATCCGCGTTACAAATGGATCGTGTTGTCCAACACCACCTTGGGCACACTGCTGGCCACCATCAACGCCTCGATCGTGCTGATCTCGCTGCCGGCGATCTTCCGCGGGATCGGGCTCAACCCGTTGGCCCCCGGCAATGTCAGCTACCTGCTGTGGATGCTGATGGGCTACCTGGTGGTGACGGCCGTGCTGGTGGTGCCCTTCGGCCGGCTGGGAGACATGCTCGGCCGGGTCCGCATCTACAACCTCGGTTTCGTGGTGTTCACCATCGCTGCCGTGGCCCTGTCCTTCGACCCGTTCGACATGGGTGGCGGCGCCATCTGGCTGATCGCCTGGCGCGTGGTGCAAGGTGTCGGCGGGGCCATGTTGATGTCGTCGTCCTCGGCCATCCTCACCGACGCCTTCCCCGCCAACCAGCGCGGCATGGCCCTCGGCGTGAACATGGTCTCCGCGGTCGCCGGATCCTTCCTGGGTCTGCTGATCGGCGGATTCCTGTCCGAATGGCACTGGCAGGCGATCTTCTGGGTGGGCGTGCCGATCGGCATCGCGGGCACCATCTGGAGTGTGCGCTCGCTCAAGGAGCTGGGTTCGCGCACGCCGGGGCGGCTCGACTGGGCCGGGACGTTGACCTTCGGGTTCGGATTGACCATCCTGCTCGTCGGCATCACCTACGGCATCCAGCCCTACGGTGACTCCACGACCGGCTGGACCAATCCGTTGGTGCTGGGGGCGATCGGTGTGGGACTGGCGCTGCTGGTTCTGTTCGTCGCCGTCGAACTGCGGGTCGCACAGCCGATGGTCGACATGCGACTGTTCAAGTCGGCGTCGTTCGGCATGGGCAACCTGGCCGGGCTGATGTCCTCGGTCGGGCGTGGCGGCCTGCAGTTCATGCTCATCATCTGGCTGCAGGGAATCTGGCTTCCGTTGCACGGCTACAGCTTCGAGTCGACACCACTGTGGGCGGGCATCTACCTGCTGCCGATCACCGTCGGCTTCCTGGTGGCGGGCCCGATCGCCGGAACGTTGTCCGACCGCTACGGTGCCCGCCCGTTCACCGTCGGCGGCATGCTGTTGATGGCGGCGACGTTCATTGCGCTGCTGCTGATTCCGGTGAACTTCGACTACTGGGTGTTCGCGGTCATCGTGTTCCTCAACGGGCTCGGCGGCGGCATCTTCACCGCCCCCAACACCGCGGCCATCATGTCGAGTGTGCCCGCCGCCCAGCGCGGCGCCGCCTCCGGAGTGCGAGCCACGTTCTTCAACGCCGGATCGTCGTTGTCGATCGGGATCTTCTTCTCACTCATGATCGTCGGGCTCGCCAACACGCTGCCGTCCGCGCTGAGCACCGGCCTGCAGGCCCAAGGCGTCTCCACGAACGTCGCCAACGACGTGGCCGGTCTGCCACCCGTCGGCAGCCTCTTCGCGGCGTTCCTCGGCTACAACCCGATCGCCGAGCTGTTGGAGCCGTCGCACGCGTTGCAACAGCCGGGCGTCAATGCCGATGTGCTGACCGGGCAGACGTTCTTCCCCGAGCTGATCACCGCGCCGTTCCATTCCGGTCTGTCCGTGGTGTTCATCGCCGCCGCGGTGATGATGGTGCTCGGTGCCATCGCGTCGTGGATGTCACCCGGCCGGTACGCCGACGCCCCCGGCGCCGACAACGCCGCGTGAACCCCACCCTGCCGCGAGCGCGCGTGTCTGCACACAGACGCGCCGCGCTTTGCGTACCAGGATGAGCGCTCGCGATCCGAAAAACCGCCTCTGGCCCGAGGCTGCGGCTCTACCGTTGACGTGAACGACGGGAGCAGCTGATGTCAGAGCCAAACCACGCGCTGATGTGCGACTTCGTGGAGTGGGTGGCGGCCGAACCGAGGCCGTACACCGACGTGATGGAGGCGTGGCGGACCTCGTGTCCCCGGTTGACGATCTGGGAGGACTCGCTGGACCAGGACCTGGTCGCCAGACAGTACCGGGATGGCGTGGCCATGGTCTGCGTCACGCCCCGAGGCCGCGCCTTGCTCGCATCGCACAAGGCCGCACTGGCATAGCGCTCGACGCGGATTAATGCAGTGGGGCTTTGTCGGCCCCACCGGCTACGGTCGGGTCATGCCCGAAGCAGCCATCGAGGCGATCGATCTGGTCAAGCGGTTCGGTGACAACACCGCCGTTGACGGCATCAGTTTCACGGTGCCGCAGGGCACGGTGCTGGGCCTGTTGGGTCCCAACGGCGCAGGCAAGACCACCACGGTGCGGATGATGACCACGCTCACCGAGCCCACCAGCGGAACCGCCAGGGTGGCGGGGTTCGACGTGCTGCGCGAACCCGACCAGGTGCGTCGACATATGGGCCTCACCGGGCAGGCTGCCACCGTCGACGAACTGCTGACCGGTCGGGAGAACATCCGGATGATCGGCAGCCTGTACGGCATACGGCGCAAAGAACTCGACCGGCTCGGCGACCAACTGCTCGATCAGTTCGCCATCGCCGACGCCGCCGACCGGGTGGTGAAGAGTTATTCGGGCGGCATGCGGCGCCGGCTGGATCTCGCGGTGAGCCTCATCGCCGCCCCGCCGGTGCTGTTCCTCGACGAGCCGACGACCGGGCTCGACCCACGTTCCCGCGTCGAGCTGTGGGAGGTGCTGCGTGGGTTGGTTGCCGGCGGCACCACGTTGCTGCTCACCACGCAGTATCTCGAGGAGGCCGACCAACTCGCGGACCGGATCGTCGTCGTCGACCGCGGACGCATCATCGCCGAGGGAACCCCGCTGGATCTCAAACAGCAGGCGGGCAGTGCCAGTCTGGTGGTCACGGTGTCGCATGCCGCGGACCTGCCGGCAGCCAATGCCATCATCGCGAAGACCGGAGCCGAGGTATTCGTCGACGAGGGTGCCCGCAAGCTCACGGCGTCCGCTGAGGGTCTCGATGACATGGTCCGGGTGGCCGGATGGCTGCGTGACAGCAGCATCGAGGTCGACGACATCGGGCTGGCCCGACCCAGCCTCGACGATGTTTTCCTGTCGCTGACCGGACACACCACAGCCGAAGAAGAGGTCACCCCATGACTGCGATCACGACAGACGGCACCGCCGCCCCGGCCGGCACGCGCCCGCAGATCAGACGTACCTCGTTGGCGTATCAATCGTGGATCATGGTGAAACGCAACATGATCCACACCAAGCGCATGCCCGAGATGCTCTCCGACGTCACCGCGCAGCCCATCATGTTCGTCCTGCTGTTCGCGTTCGTCTTCGGAGCGTCCATCACCAACACCGGGGGAGCGTCCTACCGGGAGTTCCTACTGCCCGGCATCCTGGCGCAGACCATTGTGTTCTCCGCGTTCGTCGTCGCCTCCGGCATCACCGCCGACGTGGAAAAGGGCATCATCGACCGGTTCCGTTCGCTGCCCATCTCGAGATCGTCGGTGTTGATCGGGCGCAGCGTCGCCAGCCTCGTCCATTCCTCGATCGGTATCGTCGTCATGGCCGTCACGGGTCTGGCGATCGGATGGCGCATCCGCGGCAACATCGCCGACGCGGTGCTCGCGTTCGCGCTTCTGCTGGTGTTCGGGTTCGGCATCATCTGGTTCGGGATCCTCGTCGGCTCCTTGATGCGCTCGGTGGAGGCTGTCAACGGGGTGATGTTCACCGTGCTGTTCCCGATTACCTTCCTGGCCAACACGTTCGCACCTACCGAGCCGATGCAGCCCTGGCTGCGGGTGATCGCTGAATGGAACCCGGTGTCCTCGCTGACCCAGGCCATGCGCGAGTTGTGGGGCAACGGCCCGGCGGCTGCCCCCGACGCGCAGCTGCCGCTGCATCATCCGGTGCTGGCCACCATTGTGTGGTCGCTGTTGATCACGGCGGTGTTCGCGCCGTTCGCGCTGCGGGCCTACGCGCGACGCACGTCTGACTGACGACGGTCCGGTGCGAGTTGGTGGTAGACCCGCCACCACATCACCTCATGGTCGACGGCAGTGATGTCACCGCTGGCCAGACAGGAGTCCGCGACCACCATTGCTCGGGCAAGAGTGTTGATCTCGCCGGCCACCGCGCAGGAGTGGGCGTCATCGTATCCGCGCAGCACCGCAACGGAACTGGTGTGAACCTGCGCTCGGAGTTCACCGGCCAGCCCCCAAGCCGCCGCGCCGGCACTGAGGGCGGTGGCCGTCGACATCGCCAGGGCAGGCCATGGGTCCACCACCTGAGTCAGCGCGATCTCGGCGAGCAGCCACAGCGCGGCACCCCAGATCGGCCAGCCCCGCCACAGCCGTAACCGGCGGCGTTGTGCCACGTCCAGGCCGGGCGGATAGACCGTCAGCCGGTAGCGGGTCACACCGAACCGGTCGGGTTGCACGTCAATCGACCCCCAACGACGTTGGCCGTCAACCAGCTGCGGCATCCACATAGGTACAGGTGTATCCACCGAATCGGCGAAAGACATCGGTCTTGACACTTTCTTGGCAGTCCGCAGCTCGATCCTTACGGCATCTGGACAGCTAGGTATTTATCACTATACTCAGCCTATGTCTGCCGGTAAGGTCTCGCCTCGTATCGCCGATCATCCGACTGTGCGAAAGGTCCTGGCGCGAACGACGGTCAAGCCCGGCGTGTTGGATGCCGAGTGGTTGCGCCGACTCTGCCTGGACGCCGGCGCTGATGACGTGGCGTTTGCCAGCGTCGCGAACCCGGACCTGGCCTCGGAAGCGGAACATGTCGAGGCCGCACTGCCCGGCGCCAAGAGTTACATCTCGCTGGTGGTGAAGATGAATCGAAACAACGTGCGCTCGACGGCGCGCAGCGTCGCCAACCAGGAGTTTCATCGCACCGGCGAGATCATCAACGAAGCGGCGCACCGGATCACCCGCGCGTTGGAGGATGCCGGCCACCGCGCCCTCAACCCGTCGGCCACCTTCCCGATGGAGATGGACCGTTTTCCGGGCCGGATCTGGGTGGTCGCACACAAGCCGGTCGCCGTGGCTTCAGGTCTCGGGGTGATGGGCATCCACCGTAATGTCATCCACCCCAAGTTCGGTAACTTCATCCTGCTGGCGACCATCATGGTGGACGCAGAGATCACCAGTTACGGTGAACCACTGGATTATTCGCCTTGCCTGGAATGTAAGCTCTGCGTCGCGGCCTGCCCGGTCGGGGCTATCGGCAAGAACGGTGAGTTCGACTTCGTGGCGTGCTCGGTGCACAACTATCGCGAGTTCATGGGCGGCTTCACCGACTGGGCGCAGACCATCGCCGACAGTACCGATGCGGCCGACTTCCGGTCGCGGGTCACCGATTCCGAGAACGCCTCCATGTGGCAGAGCCTGAGTTTCAAGGCCAACTACAAAGCGGCCTACTGCCTGGCGGTGTGCCCGGCCGGTGAGGACGTCATCGAGCCCTACCTCGAGGATCGCAAAGGTTTCATGGACCTCGTCCTCAAACCCTTGCAGGACAAGGTGGAGACGCTGTACGTGCTACCGGGATCGAAGGCCAAGGAGCACGCCGAGAAACGGTTTCCGCACAAGCCGGTCAAGGTGGTCGACAGCGGCATCGGAGGCCGCAGCTAGCATCAAGAGATGCCCAATGCCGGGAACGTCCAGTGACCGTCGTCCTCGCGGTTCGTTGCGAAAACGGAATCGTGATGGCGTCCGACTCCCAGATCACCGACTCGGGGCGGG
>JBEVFK010000133.1:0-43469 GCA_040512325.1 Mycobacterium sp.
AATACGTCGGCAACCGCCGAACCCGCAGCCCACACCCCGAACCCGAGCAATCGTCACCGAAGTCCTGACACACCAACTGTCACCGATGTCCTGATGCAGAACTGTCACCCAAGTCCTGAGACATCACAGGTGAACGGATCCATACCCACCACGCTATTCGCACGAATGTTCGACCAACAGCCCCAACCGGCCCACCCAGCCCACACTGTGGATCAACACCGAACTGTGGACAACTGGCGTCAGTACTCGTCGTGCAGGCGCATCCATTCGTATGGCGGCTGCTGCGGCCACCCCGGCGGCGAGTCCTCCCAGGATTCCTGACGCCCGTTTGCCGTCAGATCCAGCAGGTCGAACACGACCATGAACGGCTCCTCGCCACGGTCGAACGTCTGCCAGGTGTGGAACACCCGGTTGCCGTCGCGCAGGAACGCGCTGATGGCATGGCGCTCCTCGCCGTCCACCGTCGCTCCGAAGTCGTCGTTGAACGTCGTCGACGCCGAGGACACCCACGGCAGATCCCAACCCATGCGCTCGCGAAAAGCGTGCAGTGTGGTGACGGGGGCACGTGAAACCAGCACCAGGGACGTGTCTTTCGCATGAAGGTGCGACAGCGGGCCGATGTGGTCGGCCATCATCGAGCACCCCTGGCAGCCTTGCTCCCAATCGGCGCCGAACATGAAGTGCTGCACGATCAGCTGGCGGCGGCCGTCGAACAGATCCAGCAGCGACGCCGCACCAGAACCGGTGTCGAAGGAATAGTCGGTCAGGATCTCCACCATCGGGAGCCGCCGTCGCAACGCGCTGACACGATCCTTCTGCCGGATCAGGTCCTTTTCGTGAATCAGCAGCTCGGCGCGGGCGGCCTCCCATTCCGCGCGGGTGACGATCGGGGGCAGAGCCGGGTCAGACGTCACTGCCTCGCCTGTTGGTCAACTCCCCGGTCATGCCGAGTACCGAACCGGGCACCGGGATGTCCGGTGGGCAGTCCGGTGCCCGCGACGGTTCACCGTAGATGGTGGTCAGGGGCACTACACCCGCCCAGGCTCCGGCCTCGATATCGTCGTCGGGATCCTCGGGCCAGCCTGCGCTGACCTTCAGCGACCAGTTGTCGGCACCGATGACCATCCGCAACGCAATGGTCGCGGCCAGCTCTTTGCGGTTACTGGCGCGTAGTTCGGCGACTCGGCCGGGGATGAAGGTGTCGGTCAGCGTGTTCAGGTAGGCCACTTTGGTATCCGCGTCGTCGACGAGTTCGAACGCGCCGAACAACACTGCGCTGCGGTAGTGGAATGACGACTCGAAACCGCTGCGCGCCACCAGAACACCGTCGAGTGTGGTCACCGACACCGCCACCGGAGCGCCGCCCGCGACGGCACGCATCCAGGGCGACCCGCTGGAACCATGGATGACGAAATCGTCGTCTATGCGGGCGAATCCCGTCGGGAACACCACCGGGTGACCGTCCCGCACGAGCGCGATGGTGGCCAAGGGGGTGGCGTCGAGAAGCGTGTCCAGGTCGGCGCGCGACACGGATTGCTTCTCAGCGAGACGGGATATGCGGGTCGAGGGCTGAGACACATCTGCAAGCCTCCCACCTCGGCCGGAGATTCGCGCGGGGATTTCAGTCGGCCGGTGTCAACCACACCGCGGCATCAGGCGGCAAGAGGCGCTCGACTCCCGGCACCGACGCCAACACCACAGTGGCTCCGGCCGGCAGCTCGATGTCGCTGCGCCCGGTGTTGATCCAGCATTGGGAGTCTTGCCGGGCGAAGGCCAACACGTCCGGCGGTCCCTCGAGCCACTGCACCTGCGCGGCCTGGTCCCACACCCGTCCGCGGGCTTCCAGCGCAGCCCGGTACAGATGCAGGAACGAGTCGGGCTCGCGTTCCTGGGCCTCGACGGAGAACTGCCCCCAGTGCGACGGCTGCGGCAACCAGGTGGCCGACGTGGACCCGGCAGGCGAAAAGCCGTACGGCACAGGACTATCGGTCCAGGGCAGCGGGACCCGGCACCCGTCTCGGCCGACATCGGCGAAACCGGATTGCACCCAGGTGGGATCCTGTCGGGCCTCGTCGGGCAGGTTCTCGACCTCTTCGAGGCCCAATTCCTCGCCCTGATACACATACGCGGTGCCCGGCAGTGCCAGTTGGAGCAGGGCCGCCGCGCGGGCGCGCCGGCGACCCAACTGATGGTCGGGTGTCTCTTCCGACCACCGGGCGCGCTCCCATTCACTCTCGATCAGCCCCTCGGGCTGCGAGCGCGAATACCGGGTGACGGTCCGCACCACATCGTGGTTGGACAGCACCCAGGTCGGGGGTGCGCCCACCGACGCCGCACTGGCCATCGCATCGTCAACGACGTCACGCAGGCTCTCGGCACGCCAGGGCGCCCGAAGGAAGTCGAATTGGAAGGCCGTGTGCAACTCGTCGGGTCGCAGATACCGCGCCAGCCGCTCGTTGCTGGGCACCCAGGCTTCGGCAATGAAAACACGTTCGGGCACATACCGATTGGCGACCTCGCGCCAGCCCCGGTAGACCTCGTGCACACCGTCCTGGTCCCATGCGGGGTGCGAATCCGTGTGCTGGGAACCCGCGACGGAAACCCCACCGTCAGGGAGACCATCCGCTTTGACCAGGCCGTGCGCCACATCGATCCGGAAGCCGTCGACGCCCTTGTCGAACCAGAACGCGAGCACATCCTCGAACTCGGTGACCACTTCGGGATGTTCCCAGTTCAGGTCGGGTTGCGCGGGAGCAAAAAGATGCAGGTACCAGCTGCCGTCCTCGACACGGGTCCATGCCGGACCGCCGAACACCGACTGCCAGTCGTTGGGTGGGAGTTCTCCGTCGCGGCCCCGGCCCGGCCGGAACAGATAGCGCTCCCGGGCGCCGGCCTCGTCCCGCAGCGCCGCGGCGAACCAGGCGTGCTGGTCGGAGGTGTGGTTGGGGACGATGTCCAGAATGACGCGAATGCCCAACTCGTGGGCGGCGACGATGAACGAATCGGCCTGCCCGAGAGTGCCGTACGTCGGTTCGATGTTGCGGAAGTCGGCCACGTCGTACCCGGCGTCAGCCATTGGAGAGGGATACCAGGGGTTGATCCACACTGCGTCTATGCCGAGCTTCGCAAGATACGGCAAACGGGAAGTCAGGCCGGTGATATCACCGATGCCGTCGCCGTTTCCGTCGGCGAAGCTGCGGATGTACACCTGGTAGACCACCGCGGTCTTCCACCAGTCGGCCTCGTTCTCGACAGCCAACGTAGCCTGCCCGCCTGCGGTCAACGGCATCGATTCCCCTGTCGGTCTCATAACGATTAGATGTACCAGGGTTCGTGTGCCCCTTGCTGAGTCAAACGAAACAGATAGTGAGACCGTTACTTTGAGGTGACCGTCCGAGAGGTTGTCCTTTCTGGCAACCTGTTTCACCCCGGGGGGCCACTTCCACGGGTTTATGATGTGTGTCACACTGGCCGTCAGTTTTACCGCAGGTCACTTCGGCCTGTGGCCGCATCGTGGCGGTGGAGGGCTGATGAAACAAGTTCGACGACGGGGGCATCAGCGGTGGCGGGGATTTCGGCGTGCTGCGGCGATCGCCGGCGTGCCCATCCTGGCTGCCGGCTTGCTGACCGGCTGCGGCAGCGAATCGGGGCCGCCGGTACTCACCTGGTATGCGATGCCCGACAACGGCGGTGCTGCCACCAGAGCCCAGCAGTGTGAGGACGCGTCCAACGGCGCCTATCAGGTCAGCATCGAAACCCTGCCCAATAACGCGACGGGACAGCGGGAACAACTCGTTCGCCGGCTCGCCGCGGGTGACACCTCCATCGACGTCATCAGCGTCGACGTGGTGTACACCGCCGAGTTTGCCAACGCCGGGTTCCTGAGGCCCTACACCGCTGAGGAAACAGGGCGGCTGACCAACGGGATGCTGCCCGCACCCGTCGAGACCGGGATGTGGAAGGACCAGCTCTTCGCCGCACCGTTCAAGACCAACGCGCAGCTGCTGTGGTACCGCAAGTCGCTGGCCGCGGCCGCGGGAGTGGACCCCACCAACCCCAGCTTCACCTGGGACGAAATGCTCAAAGCCGCTGTCTCTCAGGACAAGACGATCGCCAACCAAGGTGCCCGCTACGAGGGCTACATGGTGTGGGTCAACGCGCTGGTCCTCTCCGCCGGCGGCGAGATACTCCAGGACGCCGAGGCCGGCCGCAATGCCAAGCCCGCGCTGGCCACCCCGGCGGGCGAGAAGGCCGCCGAGATCATCGGCAACATCGGCCGCTCACCGGCCGCGCCGGCCGATCTGTCCAATGCCCAGGAGGAGCAGGCTCGCGCGGCATTCCAGGGTGCGCGCGGCATGTTCATGCTGAACTGGCCCTATGTCCTGGCCGCCGCCCGCGGCGCCGCCGAAGAGGGCTCCTTGGATCAGGCGGTGGTCGACGACATCGGTTGGGCCCGTTACCCGCGGGTGCTCCCGGACCAGCCGAGCGCTCCCCCGCTGGGCGGCGCCAACCTCGGTATCGGGGCCTACTCCCAACATCCCGAGGAGGCCGTTGCCCTGGTCGAATGTGTCAACGCCCTCGACAAGGCCACCCAGTACATGCTCGACGAAGGTGAGCCCTCCCCCTATGCCGGTTCCTACGACGACGCGGAAGTACGGGAGAACTATCCCAACGCCGACCTGATCCGGGAGTCCATCGCCGAGGGTGGGCCGCGACCGCTGACACCGTTCTACGTCGATGTCGCCGGTTCCATTTTCCAGACCTGGCATCCGGCTGCTTCGGTCACCGCCGAAACACCAGCCCGGACAGACGAATTCATGGCAGATGTGCTCAGCGGAAGGCGGCTTCTGTGACCACCCTGGAACGACCGGAGAAGCCGGTCAGCCACAAGGCGCCAGACCCGGCGGTCAGTGATCGCGTCAAAGGCGAGCGTCGCCTGGGTTTCTACCTGACGCTGCCGTCCTACATCGTGATGATCCTGGTGACGGCCTACCCGCTGGGCTACGCGCTGGTGCTGTCGTTGTACAACTACCGCCTCACCGACCCGGCCGGGCGGGCGTTCGTCGGGCTGCAGAACTACCTGGTGATCCTCACCGATCCGGTGTGGTGGAACGACTTCGTGACCACCCTGCTGATCACGGTGGTCACCGTGGCCGTGGAACTGGTGCTCGGCTTCTGGTTCGCCTTCGTGATGCTGCGCATCGTCCGCGGACGGGGGCCACTGCGCACCGCGATCCTGATCCCCTACGGCATCGTCACCGTCGTCTCGGCGTTCATCTGGCGGTACGCCTTCGCCATCGACTCCGGCTTCATCAACCAGTGGTTCGCGCTCGGTGAGTTCGACTGGTTCGGCGACCGGTGGTCGGCGATCTTCGTGATCTGCCTGTCCGAGATCTGGAAGACCACCCCCTTCATCTCGCTGCTGCTGCTCGCCGGTCTGGTGCAGGTGCCCGAGGAGATGCAGGAAGCGGCAAAGGTCGACGGCGCCACCGCCCGGCAACGGCTGTTCAAGATCACCCTGCCGAGCATGAAGGCCGCCATCATGGTGGCGTTGCTGTTCCGCACACTCGATGCCTGGCGGATCTTCGACAATCCGTTCGTGATGACCAACGGCGCCAACAACACCGAGACCATCTCGTTCCTGGCCTACCGGCAGAACGTGACGTTGGTGAATCTCGGGATGGGGTCTGCGGTATCGGTACTGCTGTTCCTCACGGTGGTGGCCATCGCCTGGATCTTCGTGAAGGGCTTCAAGACCGACCTGTCTCAGGTGAGGGGCGACTGATGAACTCGAACACCAAATGGTGGACGGTGGCGGGGATCGTCATCGTCCTCTACAGCTTCGTTCCGCTGGCGTGGATGATCAGCCTGGCCTTCAAGCCACCGTCGGACATCGTCTCCGGCAAGCCCCAGTTCCTCCCGACCAGTTGGACTTTCGACAACTTCGCCACCATCTTCAGCGACTCGCTGTTCACCAGGGCACTGATCAACTCGATCGGTATCGCCGTCGTCGCCACGGTGATCTCGGTGATCATCGCGATGTTCGCGTCGTATGCGATCGCCCGCCTGGAGTTCCGCGGGAAGAAGGTGTTGCTGTCGCTGGCCCTGGGCATCGCGATGTTCCCGCAGGCCGCTCTGGTGGGACCACTGTTCAACATGTGGCGCGGGCTCGGCATCTACGACACCTGGCTGGGCCTGATCATCCCGTACATGACTTTCGCCCTGCCACTGTCGATCTGGACCATGTCGGCGTTCTTCCGGCAGATCCCCTGGGAGATGGAACATGCCGCCCAGGTGGACGGCGCCACCGCATGGCAGGCGTTCCGCAAGGTGATCGTGCCCCTGGCGGCACCCGGGGTGTTCACCACGGCGATTCTGACGTTCTTCTTCTGCTGGAACGACTTCCTGTTCGCCATCTCGCTGACCTCGACCAACAGCGCCCGCACCGTGCCCGCGGCGCTGGCCTTCTTCCAGGGCGCGTCGTACTTCGAATCGGCAGTGCCGTACATCATGGCAGCGTCGGTCATCGTGACCATCCCCGTGGTGATCCTGGTGCTGATCTTCCAGCGCCGCATCGTCGCGGGCCTGACTTCCGGAGCAGTGAAGGGATAACCATGGCCGAGATCACCATGAAGAACATCGTCAAGAAGTACGGCGACGGCTTTCCCGCCGTCAACGACGTCAGCCTCGACATCGCCGACGGCGAGTTCATGATCCTCGTGGGCCCGTCGGGCTGCGGGAAGTCGACCCTGCTGCGCATGATCGTCGGACTCGAGGACATCTCCTCCGGCGACATGATCATCGGGGGCAAACGCGTCAACGACAAGGCGCCGCGGGAGCGCAATCTGGCCATGGTGTTCCAGAACTACGCGCTCTATCCGCACCTGACGGTGTTCGAGAACATCGCCTTCCCACTGCGGCTCGCCGGCAAGATGTCCGACGACGAGATCCGCAAGACCGTGACCGACGCGGCCAACACCCTGGAACTGCAGGACCATCTGGACCGCAAGCCCGCCAATCTCTCCGGCGGCCAGCGTCAGCGCGTGGCCATGGGCCGGGCGATCGTGCGGCAGGCTGACGCGTTCCTGTTCGACGAACCGTTGTCCAACCTCGATGCCAAACTGCGCGGCCAGATGCGGATGGAGATCCTGCGCCTGCAGCGCAAGCTCGGCGTCACCACCGTCTACGTCACCCATGACCAGACCGAGGCCATGACGCTGGGTGACCGGGTGGCGGTGTTGAAAAAGGGTGTGCTGCAACAGGTTGCCAGTCCCCGCGAGCTCTACGACCAGCCCGTCAACCTCTTTGTGGCGGGCTTCATCGGCTCGCCGCCGATGAACTTCGTGCCCGCGTCCGTCCGTGATGGACAGCTCGAGCTGCCGTTCGTGTCGATCCCGATGCGGCCGGAATGGGAAAAGGTCACCGAACCCGGCAAGGTCTACATCGCCGGGATCCGGCCGGGCGCTTTCGAAGACGCCGACATGGTCGATGTCGACAAGAAGAACCGCGGTGTGACGTTCGCCGTCGACATCGACGTCACCGAGTGGCTGGGCAACGAGCAGTACGCCTTCGTGCCGTTCGAAGCCCCCGCCGAGATCACCAGCCACCTGGCCGAGCTGGCCTCCGAGCTCGACAGCGAGCAGCTGCGCACCCAGATCTGCGTCGAGCTCGATCCGCTGAGCAGGGTGCGCACCGGCGACAAGGCCACGCTGTGGCTGGACACCTCGCGACTGCACCTGTTCGATCCGGAGACCGGCGGCAACCTCACCCGGTCGACGGGATCCGAGCAACGCCAACCGGTCACCGCCGGCTGACACCATGCGCGCGCCGGAGCTGCGGCTGCGGGCACCGACACCGGAACTCATGGCGTTGCCATGGGAGCTGCCTCTCTCGGAGTGGATGGTGCCCGACGTGCCGCTGCGCGATATCGCCGTCGGACCGAGCCGCCATCTGGTGAAGTTCGTCGAATGCGACAACCAGCTCTGGGCGCTCAAAGATCTGCCGGGGCGCATCGCGGTCAAAGAGTACGACGTGCTGCGCCGGCTCGAGGAGATGGAGCTCAACGCCGTCCGCCCCGCCGGGGTGGTGCTCCAACCCGAACACGAGACCGCGATCCTGGTGACGCGGTACCTGCAGGGATCCTGGCAGTACCGGCGGCTGTTCATGAGGTTGCCGCCGGATCAGCCGCGCCACCGTGCACGGTTGCTCGACGCGATGGCGTCGCTGATGGTGGAACTGCATCGCCACGGCGTGTTCTGGGGCGACTGCTCGCTGGCCAACACGCTGTTCTCCCGGGACGGCCAGGTGCTGCAGGCCGCGCTGGTGGATGCCGAAACCAGCGCCGTGCACCCGAACCTGTCCAACGGACAACGCCAGTGGGACATGGAGATCCTGGTGGAGAACGTCGCCGCGGGCATGCTCGACCTCGCGGCGCGGCTGGACCGCCCGGACGAGCTGCAGGACACCTTGATCGCCGAGGCCTTCGGCGTCCGCGACACCTACGAACGCCTGTGGGAAACCCTGCACGCGGAACCGGTTTTCGGCTTCAGTGACCGCCATCAGGTCGAAGGCACCATCCGGAAACTCAACGAACTGGGTTTCGCCGTCGACGAGGTGTCGATGCAGCCGGTCACGTCCGATCCGAGCCAGCTGCGGCTGCGCGTCGCCGTGGGCGACCGCCGCTACCACGCCCAACATCTGCGTACGCTGACCGGCCTGGACGTCGGCGAAGGCCAGGCCCGGATCCTGCTCGGCGATCTGCACGCCTACCAGGCGCAGCTGTGCCGCGAAGCCGGTGAGGACGTCGACGAGTCCACCGCCGCCCGGTTGTGGTTGATGGAGGTCGCGACCCCCGACATGCACCGCGCACACGCCGCAATCGGCAACGCCGGCAGTGACATTCAGGCCTTCTGCGACCTACTGGAGGTGCGCTGGCTGCTCTCCGAGCGGGCGGGCCGGGATGTGGGCACCGAGACAGCCCTCGCCGCGCTCGGACGCAAACGGGTACCGGCGAACTCGGCTGCGGAAATGGCGGTCGTGGAGGTGCCGACGGAGCCGTTCGCGGTGCTCTCCGAGGATGACGAGGACGACTCAACCAGCTCGTGAAGAGGGGCACGCGCTCAGTAGAGATGGACTCGCGACCCGTCACCCTGATGAACGCGGGGCCGGCCGCCAGGGGTGAGGTCCGAACCGAACGTCGCCGCCAGCCCGGTCCTGCTGCTCACCAGCTCGGCGTGGCCGCTGAAGGTGAAGTCGCCCGGCGAATCTGCTTTGACGAACGTGAATTCGTCGGCCTGCGCGGTGTTGTCGGCCGGACAGGTAGAGAGCTGTTGGTGACCGGCGGACGTCACCGAGTCACTGGCGTGCAGAGCCCGGCTGTAGGCGAGGTTGGTCAGCGATCGACCGGACCCCAGTGCGTCGACCCGCCACAGGTCGGATTTGTCGTTGTCGTCGCGCAACGGGAGGTGGTACACCTCGAACTGTGTCGGGACGGGCACACCCGCGGGCACCGACTCGGTGTTGCTGGCATGCAGGCAGCGGCCCGCGTCGTCGACGATGTACACCGCGGTGTCGCTGGGCACCCCGCCGATCAGGTAACCCGCCGATCCGGCAAGTCGCAACTGCCGACGCACCTCGTTGATGCGGGAGTCCGCGTTCGGCACCCCGAATCCTGCCACCAGTGCCTGCAATTGATCGATCAGGGGTCCCCACGTCGTCTGTTGGACCTCGCGGTCGAACAACATCTGCCGGTAGACCCGGACCTGCTCGAACAGTTGCGCCCGCTTGGCAGGATCTTCGCGTACCAGCTTGGCCACCACTCCTTCCCGGCCGAGCCGAAACGGCTTCTCGGGGCGCAGAATCTGGTCGATACCCCAGGGGATCATCACGAACCGGACGTCATCGACCCCGGGTTGCTCCACTGCGACGACGTTGTTGAAAAGGTAGGTGTTGTTGGTGTTCTCCGAGTAGCTGTCCCAGTGCTTGAGGAAGAACTCCATGGCGTAGAACTTGATGAATTGGTCGATGTCCACCATCTGGACGGCGCCGGCCAGCCCGTTGGCCGCGATGTGGTGGACGGCGAACTTCACATCGGCTTTGTCGTCGAACTCCGACAGCGATTCCACTCCGATGAAGTCCAGCCGTTCGTCGACGAGATCGTCGTGGTGCTCGATCTCGTACAGATTGCCTTTCATGTTGCCGTTGAAGTTGCGTTCGATGTACCGCTTCATGACGGGTTCGGTGCTGACATAGATCCCGGGGCCGTCGACACCCGGCAGTCCTTGCCCGATGAGTGTCCCGTTGACCAGGACGCGCGCGTAGTTGCACCTCGAGTGCGGTAGACCGGCCGCACCGAGGATGCGATAACCGAGCGTTTGCCGGATGAAGGACGAATCCTGGATCGAATTGTTCAGCGTCAGGTACCGCGAACCGAGCGCCGCCTCCGCGTCGTCCGAGTCGGCGAACTTCCCGAAATCGAGATGCAGACAGGGCTTTTCGGTACTGATCGATCCGCAGAACGACTTCTTCTTGATCCCCACGTTGTGGAACGTCACCGGGGCGGCCGGGAAGGCGGTGCCGGCGATCTGGACCGAGGTGGCCTTGCGCCAGGTGTAGCGGGCCCCGCCGGTGAAGTCGAAGTTGCAGCGACCACCTTTGGGCTGCTCAGTGCGAACGGCCTCCCATTCCGCCGACGGCATGCTGATCCTGACGGTGAGCACGTTGTCGATCGCGTAGAGCGCGTCCATTGCTTGCTGTTGTTCGATGCTCACGCGGCTCACCTCCGTTGGGGTCAACGTCAGTGTCGGCCGCAGGCGAACGGGCGATGCGAGTAGTCGGCTACCCCAAAAGGGACAGCGGTCTGGCTAACCCACCCGCCGCAACGCATCCGGCGTCAGGTCCGCCAGCGAGGGGTAGCCGTCCACGGCCATGATCAGGTCGGCTTCGGCGAGGATCGAGCGCACCACGTGCACGATCCCGTCGACCCCACCGAGCGCCGCACCGTAGGCATAGGGCCTGCCGATGCCCACGGCGCTGGCTCCCAGCGCCAGCGCCTTGATGACCTCGGCTCCGGAGCGCACCCCGGAGTCGAACAGCACCGGCACCTCACCGGCGGCCTCGACCACCCCGGGTAGGCAGTCGATCGCGGGCAGTCCGCCGTTGGCCTGCCGGCCGCCGTGGGTGGAGCAGTAGATGCCGTCGACGCCGAGATCGATGGCCCGCCGCGCATCGTCGGGATGGCAGATGCCCTTGAGAATGAGTGGCAATTTGGTCAACGAACGCAACCACGGAAGGTCTTCCCACGTCAGCGGATTGCCGAAGATCCCGGCCCAGTAGGGCACCACCGACCGCGGGTCGGCGTCGATTGTGGCGGCGTCGACGCCGCACTTGGCACGAAACACCGGGTCGCTGGTGTAGTTGGCCAGACACTTACCCCGTAACTGCGGGAAGTTGGCCCCCGCCAGATCACGCGGGCGCCAGCCGGGCACCCAGGTGTCGAGCGTGACGACGATGCCGACGTAGCCGGCGGCCTCGGCCCGCCGCACCAGACTTTCGGCCAGTTCCCGGTCGGTGGGACAGTAGAGCTGGAAAAAGCCTGGGGTGTCGCCGAATTCGGCGGCCGCAGCCTCGAGGGGGTCGGCCATCAACGTCGAGGCGAACATCGGCACACCGGTGGCCGCGGCGGCCTTCGCGGTCGCGATGTCGCCGTGCTGATCCTGGGTGCACAGCCCGATCACGCCGATCGGGGCCATGAACACCGGCGCCGGCCAGGTTTTGCCCCAGAGGTCGATCGACAGGTCACGTTCCTTGGCGCCGACCAACATTCGCGGCATCAGGCCCCACTGCCGGAAGGCGGTGACGTTGACGTTCTGGGTGGTCTCGTCGCCGGCACCGCCGGCCACGTACGACCACACCGAGGGCGGTAACGCCTGCTCTGCTCTGGCCTCCAGTTCGGGAAAGGCCGTCGGCAGCGACGGCTGCACCCCCGTCAGACCGCCGAAGTAGATCTCGTACTGGTACGCACCATAATTGGTACTCACGTGAAATCCTTCACCACATCGGCGACCCGGCGAACCTGGTCGAGGTCGGAGCTGGTCGGAATGAGATGCACCTCATCGGTGCCGATGTCGGCGAATCCGCGCAGCGTGGAAAAGAGGTCATCCTCGCTGCCCGCCCACCCGGTGGTCGGTGCGATCGCATCGACGAACTCCGCGGGAATCCAGTTCATGTAGCGGCGCAGATGGGTGTGCACCTGCGCGCGGGCTTCTTCTTGTGGACCCATGGCGAACCAAAACGACGTTGCCAGATGGGGTTTCGATTTCCCTGCGGCTGACCACGCGGCGCGGGCCACGTCGAACAATTCGTTCTGCTTGGCGACATCGAGATCCAGGGTGGTGCCGGCCAGCCCGTCGGCCCAGGCGGCCGCGCTGCGCACCGTCTTGGGCCCGATGGTGCCCACCAGCAGCGACGGTCCGCCGTCGCGAGTCAACGGCGGTCCGACCGGCAGGACGGAGTCGGTGATCTTCTCCCCCGCCCAGACGCGGCGCATGATGTCCACGCGGTCGGCCATACCGCGCATCGTCTGGGTGGACGGATCAGCACCCACGGCGAGGTAATCCTCGTGGCGTCCACCGACCCCGAGTCCGACGGTGAGGCGCCCGCCGGAGAGCATGTCTCCGGTGGCCAGCGCCTTGGCGAGCAGCACCGGATCATGCAGCTGCGGCACGATCACCGTGGTCACCAACTGCACCCGCTCGGTCCAGGCGCCGAGAGCACCGAGCAAGGTCAGGCTGTCCGGATTGTCGAACGCTATCCGCTCGCCCCAACACAATGACGAGAACGGACCGTCGTCCACCGTTGTCGCCCAGGCCTTCAGCATGGCCGCGTCCAAACCGGGTTCCATCACCGGCATCGTCATCCCAACCTGCACGACCGCGATTCTGACACGGCCACACCGGGCCGCCGCCGGTTTCGAGGTCAGGCGGTGAGGTTGTAGACGTGATCCGGGGTGGCGATCGTGGTCACCGCCGTGGCGATCTGCCCGGCGGCGTGATCGGTGGGCACGTCGGAATTGGCGAACACCACCAGCGTGGCATCCTGCTCGGGCAGGTACACCGACACCGTGGTGTAGCCGGGGATGTCGCCGTTGTGGCCCAGCCAACCGTGGGTGTTGAAGATGGCGAAGGAATAGGTGACGCCGGGATACGCGGCGTCACCGGCGACGCGCTGCGCCTGGGTCTCCGGCCGCAGCAGGGCGCCACGGCCCAGCGCCGCCGCCCACTTCTGCATGTCGGGGAGATCGGAGATGAGGGCGCCTGCGGCATCACCCCAGGACGGATTCCAGAAGGTGGCGTCGACCACGGTGTCGTCGGGCAGTCCGAGGTAGCCGTGCATGAACGGCTCCGGCATGGCGCCGTTGTCAGGCCAGAAGGTCTGCCACAGGCCCAGCGGCGCGATGATGTGCCGGCGCACGTAGTCCGCCAGCGACTGGCCCGTCACCCGACTGATCACCATGCCCAGCAGCACGGTGTTGGTGTTGGCGTACTCGAACTTCTCGTTCGGCGCGAAGTTCGGCGGATGGCTGAACGCGATGTCGACGAGTTCGCGGGGCGTGAACGGGATGGCGTCCGGTCCGAGTGGACCCTCGGCGTACAGACGCCGCTGGAACGCCTCGTCTTCGGAGTAGTTGAACAGGCCGCTGCGCATCCGGCCGAGCATGTCCAACGTGATCTGCTCGCCGGACGGCACACCCTCGACGTACATCGAGATGGGATCGGTGAGCCGGATCCGGCCCTGGTCCACCAGCTGGAGGACCGCGGTGCCGGTGAAGGTCTTGGTGACGCTGCCGATGCGGGTGTGGTCGGCCAGGTCCATCGGGGCACCGGTCGCGGTGTCGCTGACACCCACAGCGGTCTGGTATTCGAGGCGGCCGGGAATCGAGAGGCCGACGATCGCACCCGGGATGCCCATCTCCTGCACTTTGGCGGCGATGGCGGCGTCCAGCTCCGCCCGCAGATCCGTCGGTTCGGCAGTGACAGGCGGTGCCGCCAGCGCGACCGCAAATGTGGACAGGACTGCGAGGAACATGCGACCACGACGCATGGTGGGCCCCATTCTGTTGACCGGCTGGCCTGAATAGCCACGGAGCATATCGACACTCCTGGCAGCATGGTCGGTATGCCGATCAGTCCGTCCTCGATTGCCCACATCCGGCTCACCGTCACCGACATCGAGCGGTCGCGACAGTTCTACGAGTCGGTGTTCGGCTGGCCCATCCTGATCGAGATGCCGGAGGGACTCGACGAGGACACCCGGGCCAAGTACGACTTCCTCTTCGGCGGCGTGATCTACGACATGGGCCACGGTCTGCTCGGTCTGCGACCGGTGGCCCGGGACGAGTTCGACGAAAACCGCGTCGGTCTCGACCACCTGGCGTTCATGCTCGACAACCGAGAAGAACTCGACGCCGCCGCAGCCCATCTGGATGAGCTGGGCATCGCGCACGAGACAGTCAAGGACATCGGCCCCGCCTACATCCTGGAGTTCCGCGATCCCGACAACATCGCACTGGAGTTGTCGGCGCCGAAATAGTCAGAGGACGGGATCCTTAGTGGCCCGTACCGGGGCGGCGTTGGCAGGCGGGATGAACAGGTTACCCCGCAGGCTGCCTCCGGCGGTGCGCGCCGCGACCAGCACCCAGGTCAGCAACAACCCGGCGTAGGCGGTCACCGCAGCCACTTCGAACATCGGCAACCCGGTGTGCGCGGCCAACTGCGTGGTGCCCGTGACGAACGTGCCGACCGGGAACGTCAGACTCCACCATGTCAGCGCGAACGGCATTCCGCGACGCAAGGTGCGCACTGTCAGCGAGGTCGCCAGACCGATCCACAGCACGGCGAATCCCCAGACCGGCACCCCGAACAGAATCCCGAAGACGCGCATCCCGGTCGCCACATCCGCCGGCACGGCAGCGGCGGCCTGGGTCCCGAGAAGTCCTGCGGCGGTGATGGATTGGCCCAGCGGTCCGAGAACGATCCACAGCGTCGGCACGCGGGCGGTGCCGGAGGTGCCGAAGTGCGCCAGCCGGCTCCAGATCAACGTGATGATGATCAGCGATGCCACCAGCGACAGGCCGAACATCGCATAACAGCCGTAGAGCATGGTCTCGCGGCCCGTACCCGGCGGCATGTGCGGGATCAGCAGCGCGCCGGTGGCCGCCGACACCATCGGCGGGACGACGGGCATCAGCCAGCCGCCGAACGCCGCGTCGGGTTCCACGTGGTGCCGGGTGAACATCAGGTACGGAATCGTCAGCGCGGTGAACAGGCCCCCGATGGTGCCGGTGGTCCACAACGCCCAGTGCAGGTCGACGGCCACCCGCTCGCCGATGAGATCTTTGCCGACCAGCATCGCGCCGGCCCCGACGGTCATGAACGCCATGGGTGCGGCGCCGTAGAAGTGGGCCATCTGCGGGTTGCGGCCGTGAGTTCGGGCCACCGTGGGGTGCAACACCCAGTGCCCGCCGACCGCGATCACCAGCACCACGAGCAGCACCGCAGCGAGCACCCACACCACTTCGGCGAACCCCCGCAGACCCGGAACCTGGAGCGGCAGCATCGCCCCGGCGGTTGCGACGATGCCCGTGCCCATCACCGAGGCAAACCAGTTCGGTCCGATACCGCCGAGCACCTCCCCGCGACGGCGAGCGGCGGGACCGGGGAGTTCGGGCGTCATGATCCCAGGACGCTACTGCAGGAAGGTGTCCAACCGTGTCAGCGGCCGATGCCGACCACCTTGAGCAACTCGGGTCGGCGCAGGGCCAGGCCCACCCACATGAGCACCCCGACGTACACCGCAGACAGTGTGGTGCTCCACAGCGGCGCTTCGATGCGCATGTTCGCGGTGACCGCGCCGCCGAGGTAAGCGGTGATACCCAGTGCACCGAGAACCGCGGTACGTGGAATCGCATACACCACAAGACATGTCGTCAACACGATGCCCATGATCAGCGATTGGCCTGCCGGGAAGCCCAGCGCTGCGGCACCTGCCTCGAACTCCTTCAGCCGGGCCACCTTGCCGACCGCGTCGAAGATCAGGAAAGCGCCGACGAGCACACTGAGGACGATGCCCGTCCGGGCCTGCCACCGGGTGGGGGTCGCTTCGTCGGACTCGGGGCTGATGACGGTCATGGTGGCTCCTGGCGGTTGACGGTGGTGTCTCAGAAGAGACCGTCGGGTGCCGGGAAACTCATCGCGAACGTCGGCCCGGGGGTTTACCCCCACCGGATTGGCGGGAAAACGCCGTGTTGCCTGCGCCGCGCAGTCCATAGGTTGAACACATGGTTGTTGCAGACAGCATTGTGATGGCCGCCGAACCGGCAGTGAGCCGACCGCGGCGGTTCAGTCCCCACCTCGGCGTGGTCCCGACGGCATCGATGATCACCGGCGCCGCCCTGGCGACCGTGTGGTTCTGGATCCCGCTGATGATCTTGGTCTTCGGTGTCACCTCGATCCCGTCCGGCATCGGTTTCGTGCTTGCCGCGGTGGTGTTCATCTACCTGATGCGCGGCGTCGAGTGGGTGGAGCGGGTGCGCAGCGAAACCGTGTTCGAACTGGGCATACCGGTGCCACCGCGGCGGCTGTCGCACTACAGCGGCTTCCAGCGCTGGGCGCACCAACTGTGGCTGGACGTGAGCAGTGCGCGGTTCTGGAAGAGCTGCGGGCACCATTACCTGCGCATGGTCTGGGACCTGTTCGCGGTCGGGCTGGCGGTCCTGCTCACCGCACTCGCCTTCCTGGGCCCTGCGGCCTCGATCGCGGTGGACGGCAGCGGTGCCGCCGCGGCCGGGTTCGAGTTCCTGCCGCCCCCGCTGGCCTGGATACTTGCCGTGATCGCCCTGCTGGCCGCGGTGGCGATCCTGGTTTTCGCACCGGCCTTGGACGCCAAGATCGATCGTTGGCTGCTGTCACCATCGTCGACGGCGGTGTTGCAGCGGCAGGTCACCGACCTCGCCGATGCGCGCCAGGGTGCGGTGTCGTCGGCGCAGACCGAACGGCATCGCATCGAGCGCGACCTGCACGACAGCGTGCAGCCCCGCCTGGTGTCGCTGGCCATGACGATCGGACTGGCGCAGACGAAGCTCGACACCGATCTGCCCACGGCCAAGTCCCTGATCGACGAAGCCCACAGCGACGCCAAACAGGCGCTGCTGGAGTTGCGCAACGTGGTGCGCGGTATTGCGCCGACGATCCTGTCCGACCGCGGGCTGGATGCGGCCCTGTCGTCGGTGGTGCAGCGCGCTGAAACCTCGGGCGTGCCCACCACACTCGACGTGTACCTACCACGGCGGTTACCCGACGAGGCGGAAGCAGTCGCGTATTTTGTTGTGGCCGAATCACTTACCAACGTCGCCAAGCACGCCAACGCAACTGCGGCGGTGGTCACCGTGCGACTCGACGATCAGGACGGGCAGCTGCATGTGTCGATCTTCGACAACGGCCGCGGTGGTGCCGTGGTCACCGGAGACGGCACCGACGCCACCGGCCTGCGCGGGCTCGACGAGCGGGTACGGGCCGCCGGCGGGACGTTCACGGTGAGCAGCCCGGTGAACGGCCCCACCATCGTCACCGCGGTGGTGCCATGCGCATCGTGATCGCCGAGGATTCCGCGCTGCTGCGGGCCGGCATCGAACGGATCCTCACCGACTCCGGACACGAGATCGTGGCCGGCGTGTCGGATGCGACGAATCTGCTGAACATCGTCAACGACACCCGGCCCGATCTGGCCATCCTCGATGTGCGGATGCCGCCGACGTTCACCGACGAGGGCATCCGGGCGGCGGCGCTGCTGCGCACACAGAACCCGGAATCCGCCGTTCTGGTGCTCTCGCACTATGTGGAAGAGCGCTACGCCGCGGACCTGATCGCCGCCGATTCCCGCGGCTTCGGCTACCTGCTCAAGGACCGGGTGGCAGACGTGCCCGCCTTTCTGGCGGCGGTGGAGACCGTCGGCTCCGGCGGCACCGTCCTGGACCCCGAGGTCGTCACGCAGATCCTGGTGCGGTCGCAGCGCCGCAACATCCTGGAGTTCCTGACGCCCCGGGAACGCGACGTGCTGCAACTGATGGCCGAAGGCAAGACCAATTCGGCCATCGCCGCCAGTTTGTCGGTCTCCACCGGGTCCGCCGAGAAACACATCGCCTCGATCTTCACGAAATTGGACCTGGCCCCCGACGAGAGCGAGAACCGCCGTGTCCTGGCCGTTCTGCGTTATCTCGAGTCTTGAGCAGAGGAAATCATGACCGCTCCCACCACCCTCCCACCGGCCCAACTGAGCCCCACGCCGCCACCCACACCGTCGCCGGGCGCCCGCACCGCACTTCGCACCCTCGTCGTGATTGCCGCGGCCGTGGTGGTGCTGTGCGGTCTCGGCGGACTGACCGCCGCCGCGGTGGGCGTCGGCAGTACGCGGGTGATCGCCGACTCCCAGCCGCTGCCGGGGTCCATGCGCACGCTGACCATCAACACCGGGGCGGTGCCGATGAGAGTGCACATCGAATCCGACGACGATGTCCGCGAACCCCGGGTGGAGGTGCGCTTCGTGACGATCAGTGATGCCGGCGAGCAGAGCGTGGACATCTCCCCCGGCATGGATACCCGAATCGACGTGCGCGGCCGATCGGCCGACTGGCTGGAGTGGGCGCGCGCCGGCGAGCTCAATGTCGTACTGCCGTCAGACCTCGGGCGGCGCCTCACCGTCACCACCGAACAGCAATTGGGGATGCTCGAGGTGGACGCCGACCTCGATCGGCTGGTGGCGCGCAGCGTGGGAGGTGCGGTGATCCTCGACGGGTCTGCGCGCAGTATCGATGCGGAGGTACGGCAGGGTGCCGTCATCGCCCACGATCCCATCCTGGTGCGAGAGACGTTCTCCGCCAACGTGATCGACGGCGATATCGAGGTGGAGTTCCTCGACAAGGCACCCCGCACCATCGACGCCACTTCCGCCAACGGCAGCGTGACCCTCGGGTTGCCGGGCGACGGTCCGTTCCTGGTGAACGCGATGACCGCCTCCAATCGTGACCGTGCCGAGGTGAGTGTGCCGCAGACCGCCGACCGCGCCGAGGCGGAGTCGGTGATCACCGCACGCTCCTCCAGCGGCGACGTGGTGATCGAGTCGGCGGGCTGACACCAGGGGTGTTTCGTAGGTCACATTTCGGGGCAGCCTGTGTCGGACGCCGAGACGCGGCGTCGGGATCCGGAAGGTGTCGAAAGTGAGTGACGACAACGCTCCGTCGGGGGAGACGACCGCAGGGGGAACCATCGAGGTCACCGAGGAAGCCAAAGAGGCGGCTTCGGAGATGATGGAGGCCTACGAGGACCGGCCCACCGCGGTGCTGCCCGGCTCCCACAACACCGTGACCGGTACCGCGGTGAACGAATGGCTCGATGATGACGGCAATCCGAAGTACGGCAACGACGAGCAGCCGGACGCTGACGCGAAATAGCGCCGAAGTGGTTGGTTGACAGCCGTTATGGGGATCTCGTTCAACCACACCATCGTCGCCGCGCACGACGCACAGACGTGCGCGGCGTTCGTGACCGAGCTGTTCGCCCTGCCTGACCCGGTGCGCATGGGCCCCTTCCTGGTGGTGACCCTCGAACACGGCGCAAGCCTTGACTACGCGCAGGTGCCCACGGATGATCCGATTCGGCCGCAGCACTACGCGTTCCTGGTGGGCGAGGACGACTTCGATGCCATTTACGGCAAGATCTGCGCGCGGGGCATGCATCACTGGGCTGACCCGCGGGGCTTACATCCGGGCGAGATCAACCACAACGACGGCGGTCGCGGCGTCTACTTCCAGGACCCGGCCGGCCACTATCTGGAGATCCTCACCCGACCGTACGGATCGGGTTGAGTCACGCGGTCGGACGACGGTGCCCGCGCGCGGTCTCCTGCTCGCGGTAGTCATCGGCAAGTCCGATGACATGGAGCGGAAGCGCTCCGGTGGCGACGTCGGCGAGCGTCGTCTCCTCGAGAACCGACCGCATGCTGGCCCGCAGTGCACGCCACACATCGGTCAGCGCGGCCGTCGGCCCCGAGTACGGCAGGTCGCCCAACCCGATGTCGCGGACGCTGGCCAGCGGGCCGTCGATGCAACGCAGGACATCGGCGATGCTGATGTGGTCCGCGGGCCGCCCCAGTTCATATCCCCCGTCCCGGCCGCGGTGGCTGCGCACCAGCCGGTCGTTGCGCAGGGCCGTGAGGATGTCGACGAGGAACTGCGCCGGAATGGCTTGTGCGGTGGCCAGCTCCTCGGTCTTGACGAGCACGCCGTCGGAGACCGTGGCCAGCTGGACCATGGCTCGCACGGCGTACTCCGCTTTGGCCGACATCCGCATCATGGGAATTCTGCCATTGCTTGCACTGTCAATCGGGGACCGAGCTGTTGGCGGGCACGACGATGGCGAACAGATCGGCCACCGCGGCCAGGCTGGCCGACTGCATGGCGGCCGCAGAGACCGTCGTGTCGACCCCGGGTAGCGCACGCGTCGCGGTGGCCGCAGCCACCACCGTCGGCGCAAAACCGAGGTTGAAAGCCCCGCGTGCGGTGGAGTTGACACACATGTGTGTCATGAACCCGGCCAGCACCAGATTCGAGGCGCCGAGGGCTTTCAGCCGCTGCTCCAGATCGGTGCCGACAAACGAATTGGGGTAGTTCTTCACCACCACCGGCTCGCCGTCGCGGGGTGCCACCTGCGTGACGATGGCCCCGGACTCACCGTCGACGTCGTAGAGCGACCCTGGTCCGTCGCTGTGCTGGATGTGGATGATCGGGATGCCCGCGGTGCGCGCACGATCCAGCAGGGTCGACGTCTCGTCGAGTGCCGCCTGGACTCCTTCGAGTTCCATCACCCCGCGGGTGTAGGTGTTCTGGCAGTCGATCACGATGAGGGTGGATTCGGCCAGGCGTGCCGGTTCGGCCGGCAGTCCGACCAAGGTGCGCAGCGTGTCACTCATCGTCGGGCCTTCCGTCGCGGATACTTCCGCCCAGCCTAAGCCCGTTGCTCAGCCCGCGGTGGTGACCGCCAGCACCGCATCGGCGAACTCGGGCCGGCACACGATGAGATCGGGCAGCGACACATCCGAGCGGTTGTAGACCAAGGGCGACCCGTCGATGCGGGAGGTGAACAGTCCCGCGGCTCTGGCGACGGCCACCGGCGCAGCCGAATCCCATTCGTACTGACCACCGGCATGCACGTAGACATCGGCGCGGCCCTGGACCACCGCGGAGACCTTGGCCCCCGCCGAGCCCATCTCGACCAGCACGCCGTCGAGCGCATCCCGCACGGCCAGCGCCACCGCGGGCGGCCGGGTGCGCGACACGATGACCCGCGGCGGTCCCGCGACCGCCACCGGGGCCGGAACGTCCGGGGTGGCCAGCGTCATGCCCTGTGCCGGCAGCGCCACCGCCCCGGCCACCAACTCACCCTTCTCCCACAGGGCCACGTGCACCGCCCAGTCGTCGCGGCCGAGTTCGCCGAACTCGCGGGTGCCGTCGAGCGGGTCGACGATCCAGACCCGGCCCGCGGTGAGCCGCGCGCGATCGTCGGCCCCCTCTTCGGAAAGCACCACGTCCCCCGGTCGCGCTTTCGCCAGTGCCGCCATCAGGAAGTCATGGGAACGTTTGTCCCCCGCCGCTTTTCGTTCCTCGACACTGGCGTCGGCGAGTTCGGCGCGCACTGTCAGCAGCAGTTCGCCGGCTTCACCTGCCAGCCGGGCGGCCAGTTCGTGGTCACTCATGAGTCACCAGCCAACAGGTCGATCACCAATTGCGCCAGTTCATCCGGCGTGTGGTCCGGGGTGAGCCGCAGATCCGGGTTCTTGGGCCGCTGGTAGGGGCTGTCGATCCCGGTGAAATGGGTGATCTCGCCGGCTCGGGCCTTGGCGTAGAGACCCTTCGGATCGCGGCGTTCGCAGTCCTGCAGGGGGGTGTCGAGGAAGACTTCGAAGAACTCGAAGCCCTGCGAGGTGTGGACAGCGCGGGCCAGTTCACGGTGCTCTTCGAGCGGGCTGATCGCCGGCACCAGCACCGTCAGGCCGGAGTCGGCCATCAGGGTCGCGATGTGGGCCAATCGGCGCAGGTTCTCGGCACGGTCGGCCATCGAGAACCCGAGGTCGGCATTGAGGCCGTGCCGCAGATTGTCGCCGTCGAGAACATAGGCCGGGCAGCCTCTTTCGAGGAGTTTCTGCTCCACCAGCACTGCCACCGAGGATTTGCCCGATCCGGAGAGTCCGGTGAACCACAGGGTGCGGCCCTTGGTCAGCCGGTCCTCGGTCGACACCAGCGACTGGTGTCGCACGGTGTTCGGGGTCGCGGAGCGGGACGCCACCGGGGTGGTGTCACGGACCATGCCCGCCGCGACGGTGCCGTTGGTGTCGGGGTCGATCAGGATGAACGAGCCGGTGGCCGCGTTGCGGGAGTACTCGTCGAGCAGTAGCGGTTGCTGCGTGCGCAGGGTGATGCGCCCGAGTTCGTTGAGCTTCAACGCCGTTGCGGATTTGTCGCGGTGCAGGGTGTTGACGTCCAGTCGGTAGTCCAGGGCGGTGACCCTGGCCCTGGTGGTCTTGGTGGTGTGTTTGATGACGTAGTCGCGCCCCGGTTCGAGCGCCGCCTCGTCGGACATCCAGCACACGGTGGCGTCGAAGTCCTTGGTGGCGTGTGGCTGGTTGTTGACCCGGGCGATCAGGTCGCCGCGGGAGACGTCGATATCGTCGGCGAGGCTGATCGAGACGGCCATCGGCGGGAAGGCCTCGTCGACGGGCCCGGTGGGACCGGCAATCGCGGTGATACGGCTGGGTTTTCCGGCCGGCAGCACCACCACCTCGTCGCCTGGGCGCATGACGCCGCTGGCCACGGTGCCCGCGTAGCTGCGGTGGTCGGCATGCTCGTGGGTCTGCGGGCGTATCACGTACTGCACCGGGAAGCGGACGTCCACCAGGTTGCGGTCACCGGCGATGTACACCTCTTCGAGGTGGTTGAGCAGCGCGGGACCTTCGTACCAGGGGGTGTTGGCCGATTTGGTGACGACGTTGTCGCCCTGCAGCGCCGACATCGGGATGGTGGTCACGTCATGGATGTCCAGGCGCGCGGCGAAAGTGTGGAATTCGTCGCGGATCTCGTCGAACTTCGCCTGGTCCCAGTCCACCAGATCCATCTTGTTGACCGCCAGCACGATGTGCCGGATGCCGAGCAGCGACGCCAGGAACGCGTGCCGCCGGGACTGCTCGAGCAGCCCGTGCCGGGCGTCGACGAGCACGATGGCCAGCTGGGCGGTGGAGGTTCCGGTCACCATGTTGCGGGTGTACTGGATGTGCCCCGGGGTGTCCGCGATGATGAATTTGCGCTTGGCAGTGGCGAAGTAGCGATAGGCCACATCGATGGTGATGCCCTGCTCACGCTCGCTGCGCAGGCCGTCGGTCACCAGCGCCAGGTCGGTGTAGTCGTGGCCGCGTTCGCGCGAGGTGCGCTCGACCGACGCCAGTTGGTCTTCCATCACGGCCTTGGAGTCGAACAGCAACCGGCCGATCAGCGTGGACTTACCGTCGTCCACCGAACCGGCGGTCGCAATGCGTAGCAGCGTCATGTTCTGGCTCATGTCGTTTTTCCCCGTCGCTTCGCTCGCCCCATCAGAACTCGCCCCATCAGAAGTAGCCCTCCCGTTTGCGGTCTTACATCCCGGCCTCGGAGATCCGGTCGTCGGCGCGCGTGGCACCCCGTTCGGTGAGCCGCGACAGTGCGGTCTCGGCGATCACCTGCTCCACGGTCTCGGCGGTGGATTCCACACAGCCGGTGCAGGTGACGTCACCGACGGTGCGGAACCGCACGCTCGTCTCGAAGACCGGCTCGTCGGCGTTCGGCTGCATGAATTCGTGCACGGCCAGCAGCATCCCGTCGCGCTTGAACACCGGACGGGTGTGCGCGTAGTAGATCGACGGCAGCGTGATGTCCTCGGCGCCGATGTAGGCCCAGATGTCGTACTCGGTCCAGTTCGACAGCGGGAACACCCGAATGTGCTCGCCCTTGTGGTGCCGGCCGTTGTAGATGTTCCACAGCTCGGGGCGTTGCGCTTTGGGGTCCCACTGGCCGAATTCGTCGCGGAAGCTGAACACCCGCTCCTTGGCGCGGGCCTTCTCCTCATCGCGGCGGGCACCGCCGAACGCGGCGTCGAACTTGTTCTCCCGGATGCCCCGCAGCAGCGTCACGGTCTGCAGCGGATTGCGGGAGGGACCGTTGTCGACCACCCGGCCTGCAGCGATGTCCTCCTCGACGCTGGCGACCACCAGACGGACGCCGTGCTGGGCCACCAGGGCGTCGCGGGTGCTCAGCACCTCGTCGAAGTTGTGCCCGGTGTCGACGTGCATGACCGGGAACGGCAGCCGGCCCGGCGCGAACGCCTTGACGGCCAGATGCAGCATGACGATGGAGTCTTTACCGCCGGAGAACAGCAGTACGGGCTTCTCGAACTCGGCAGCCACCTCGCGGATGATGTGGATGGCTTCGGCTTCCAGCAACCGCAGGTGGCTGAGCTCGTACTGTCCCGCGGTGGGCACGTCCTGTCGCGTCGCCGCCATCACATCTCCGTAAAGTTGGTCAGATTGGCCATAATTACACGCATAGCCCAGTATGAAACCAGCCGAGGTCCGCGCTGTCAACGATTTGCTTCAGCGGACCGATCCGCACCGCCCCCGGGCCCATCCGCCGTCCCCATCGGTGGGCAAGCAGCACGGGAGGGCCGTCGTCGCACTGCTGAACCTGCGGTATCGCCAGGCCGCCCACCATGACCTGCGTCTACGCTGAAGCCCATGGCCGAGTCGATGTCCGCGAAGCGCAAGGAAAACACTGTCGTGAATTTCCTTGCGGCTAACCGTTATACGCGTGATGAGATCTTCGCCGAGCCCAGTCCGATACCCGCCGAATCAGGCGCCTGTGGTTGGTGGTTCCGGGAAATCCCCGGCGAGATCGACGTGTCGGGCTGCGAACAGCGCGACGGCTGGACGCTGCTCTATGTGGGGATCAGCCCTGGTCCACCACGGGCCGACGGCAAGCCGTCGGTGCCCCAGGACATCCGCAAACGAACCCGCTATCACTTCGGCGCAGGCGCCGCGAACGCGGAGGGCTCCCCGCTGCGCAAATCGCTGGGTGTCCTGCTCGGCCATCAGCTCGGGTTCGCCCTGCGCCGCATCGGATCGGGTAAGCGCCAGACCTTCGCCGACGGTGAAGCCGTCCTCTCCCAGTGGATGGCCGAGAACGCCACGGTGTCCTGGAAGGTCCATCCCGAGCCGTGGCATCTGGAAGCGAAGTTGATCGCCGCGCTCGACCTGCCGCTGAACTATCAGGACAACGAGCGCAATGCCTTCGCCCCGGAGCTCAAACGGCTCCGGCGGGAAGCGGCCGTGAAGGCCGGCAAGATGCGTGTGCTCGCGGAATGGTCTTAGCGGGCTCACACGCCACATCGGTCTCATCCGCACCCTTGGGGAAGGGATGTTCCTCCGGCGCGCGTCAGGCAATCATGACGCCGCTGGCCGAGCTCATTCGTCGCGTCAGAGGGTGACCTCGTTCAGGCGGCCGGTGGCGACGTCGAAGACGAACCCCCGCACCGACTCGTGCCGGGTGACGAACGGGCTGGCCTCGATGCGGCGCAGCGACTGCCGGACGTCCTCCTCCACGTCCTGGAAAGCCTCGGCCGCCCATTCCGGCTTCAGCCCGGTGTCATCCTGGATCTGCTGCTTGAACCCGTCATCGGTGAACGTCAGCATTCCGCAGTCGGTGTGATGGATGAGGATGATCTCCTTGGTGCCGAGCAGCCGCTGACTGATCGTCAGGGACCGGATCTCGTCATCGGTCACCACTCCCCCGGCATTGCGGATGACGTGCGCTTCGCCGTCGGCGAGTCCCAGGATGCGATAGACGTCGAGTCGGGCGTCCATGCAGGCGACCACCGCCACATGCTTGCTCGGCGGTAACGGCAGCGGTCCCTGGAACGTCTGCGCGTAGGCCTCGTTGTTGGCCAGGTACTGGTCGGTGACGGACATGGGTACGACGCTAACAACGCAGCACCGCCGGCCAAGAGCTTTGGTCATCCTGATCGGAACAGGGCCGGCCGAGATCGACACAGAGGCGCGCGCCACTCGCACAAAACCGCCCAAACGTGAGTTTGGGCGGAACCTCTCCTAGCCTGTGCAGATGCCGCACTGCCCCGCGAGCCGCGCATGACGCGTTTCCTGACGCGCCGCCTGCTGAACTACGTGGTGTTGCTGTTGCTGGCCTCGTTCCTGACGTTCTGCCTGGCGTCCTGGTTCTTCGAGCCGCTGGACAGCCTCCTGCAGCGCAACCCGCGGCCGCCGCAGTCGATCATCGACGCCAAGGCCATCGAGCTGGGCCTCGACAAGCCGATCCCACTGCGGTACCTCGCCTGGATCTCGGATGCGCTGCGCGGTGACTTCGGGACGACGGTGGGCGGGCAGCCGGTGTCCGACGAGTTGTGGCGTCGCATCGGGGTCAGCCTGCGGTTGGTGGTGATCGGATCCGTCGTGGGGGCAGTGCTGGGCGTGGTGCTCGGCGCCTGGAGTGCGATCCGCCAGTACCGGCTCTCCGATCGGGTGATCACCGTGGTGTCGCTGCTGGTGATCAGCGCGCCGACGTTCGTGATCGCCAACCTGTTGATCCTGGGCGCGCTGCGGGTCAACTCGGCGCTCGGTGTCCAGCTCTTCGACTACATCGGAGAGACGTCGCCGGACGCCGGCCCTGGCTTTGCGAACCAGCTCGTCGACCGGGTCCAGCACCTGGTGCTGCCGTCGTTCACCTTGGCGCTGGGGGCGATCGCCGGGTACAGCCGGTATCAGCGCAACGCGATGCTCGACGTGCTGGGCCAGGACTTCATCCGCACCGCACGGGCCAAAGGCTTGACGCGCCGCCAGGCCCTGTTCAAGCACGGCCTGCGCACGGCGTTGATCCCGATGGCGACGCTGTTCGCCTACGGGGTCAGCGCACTGGTGACGGGTGCGGTGTTCGTCGAGAAGATCTACGGCTGGCACGGCATGGGCGAATGGACGGTGCAGGGCATCGCCACCCAGGACACCAACATCGTTGCGGCCATCACGGTGTTCTCCGGCGCGGTGGTGCTGCTCGCCGGGCTGCTGTCCGACGTGATCTATGCCGCGCTCGACCCGCGGGTGCGGGCCGCCTCATGACCGAACCCGTGACCACCGAGGCGTCCTCGGCCGCACAGTCGGGCCTGCATGCCGGCGACGGGGCGTACACATCGCGGCGGCGGCTGGTGCTGCGGCGCTTCCTGCGCAATCGCCCGGCGGTGGTGTCCCTGATCCTGCTGGCCCTGTTTCTCGTCGGCTGCTACGGCCTGCCTCCGCTACTGCCCTGGTCCTACACCGATCTCGACTTCTACTCGCTGCAACAGCCGCCCAGCCCGCAGCACTGGTTCGGCACCAACGCCCTTGGTCAGGATCTGCTGGCGCTGACCTTGCGAGGTATGCAGAAATCGCTGCTGATCGGCCTGTGTGTGGCGTTGATCTCCACCGTGATCGCGGCGGCGGTCGGCACCATCGCCGGTTACTTCGGGGGCTGGCGGGACCGCACCCTGATGTGGCTGGTCGATCTGCTGCTGGTGGTACCGGCCTTCCTGCTGATCGCGATCGTCACCCCCCGGATCAAACAGAGCGGCAGCCTGATCTTGCTGATCGTGTTGTTGGCTGTGTTCAGCTGGATGATCAGCTCACGCATTGTCCGCGGCATGACGATGAGCCTGCGTGAACGCGAATTCGTCCGGGCCGCACGGTATATGGGTGTCGCGAACTGGCGGATCATCGTCCGGCACATCCTGCCCAACGTGGCATCCATCCTGATCATCGACACCGCACTGAATGTCGGCGTCGCCATCCTGGCCGAAACCGGCTTGAGCTTCTTGGGATTCGGCGTGCAACCGCCGGATGTCTCACTGGGAACCCTGATCGCGGACGGCACCAAGTCGGTGACCACCTTTCCCTGGGTGTTCCTGTTCCCGGCCGGGATCCTGGTGCTGATCGTATTGTGCGCCAACCTCATCGGTGACGGCCTGCGCGACGCCGTCGATCCCGGTGCGGGCGGTCTGCGGCGCTCCCGGAAAAAGAAGACGAACCCGTGAGCGAACTGCTGGTGGTCGACAACCTCGCCGTCTCCTTCCCCACGGACACCGAGCCCGTCGCCGCGGTGCGCGGGGTGAGCCTGCGGGTGGACCCTGGTGAAGTGGTCGCCGTGGTAGGCGAGTCCGGGTCCGGCAAGTCGGCCACCGCCATGGCGCTGATCGGGCTGCTGCCCGAGTACGCCGAGGTCAGTGGGTCGGTGCGGCTCCAGGGGTCCGAACTGATCGGGATGGGTGACGACGGCTTGTCCCGAATCCGCGGCAAGGCGATCGGGACGGTGTTCCAAGACCCGATGTCGGCACTGACGCCCGTCTACACCGTCGGCGACCAGATCGCCGAAGCCATCACCGTGCACCAGACCCGCCGCGACAAAGCCGCCGCTCACCGGCGCGCACTCGAGCTGCTCGAACTCGTCGGCATCAACCAACCCGACCGGCGCGCCAAGGCGTTTCCGCATGAGCTCTCCGGCGGCGAACGTCAACGGGTGGTCATCGCCATCGCGATCGCCAACAACCCCGATCTGCTGATCTGCGACGAGCCCACCACCGCGCTGGATGTCACAGTGCAGGCGCAGATTCTCGACGTGCTCAAGACCGCGCGCGATGTCACCGGCGCCGGTGTGCTGATCATCACCCACGACCTCGGGGTGGTCGCCGACTTCGCCGATCGGTCCGTGGTGATGTACGCCGGGCGCGCTGTCGAAACCTCCACGGTGGAAACTCTTTATCGCGATCGTCGCATGCCCTACACCATCGGGCTGCTGGGGTCGGTGCCGCGACTGGATGCTCCGCAGGGCACTCGGCTGGTGCCGATTCCCGGCGCTCCGCCGTCATTGGCGGGACTCGAGCCGGGGTGTCCGTTCGCGCCGCGTTGTCCGCTGGTGATCGACGAGTGCCGGACGGCCGAACCGCACTTGGTCCCGATCGACGATGGGCATACGGCCGCGTGCATCCGCACCGAGGAGACCGCAGGCCGCAGCGCCGCCGAGACCTATGGGGTGGCGCTGGTGCCGCAGGACACGGTGGCCGCCGCCGAGGACACGCCTGAGATGGTGATCCGCGTGCGCGACCTGTCGAAGACCTACCGGCTGACCAAAGGCGTGATCTTCCGCCGCAGCATCGGCGAGGTGCGGGCCGTCGACAAGATCAGCTTCGACCTGCCCCGCGGCCAGACACTGGCCATCGTGGGTGAATCCGGTTCCGGGAAGTCGACCACGCTGCACGAGATTCTGGAATTGGTTGCGCCACAGTCGGGTTCGATCGAGGTGCTCGGCAAGGACGTCGCCGCCCTCGACCACCGCGGCCGCCGGGCGCTGCGCGGCGATCTGCAGGTGGTCTTCCAGGACCCCGTGGCCTCACTGGACCCGCGCCTGCCCGTCTCGGACGTGCTGTCCGAACCATTGCAGGCAGCGGGTTTCGACAAGTCATCCACTCAGCAACGGGTCAGCGAGCTGTTGGAGATCGTCGGCCTGAGCCGCAGTGACGCCAGCCGCTACCCGACCGAGTTCTCCGGCGGCCAGAAGCAGCGCATCGGGATCGCCCGGGCGCTGGCCACCCAACCCAAGATCCTCGCCCTCGACGAACCGGTGTCCGCGCTCGATGTGTCGATCCAGGCCGGCATCCTGAACCTGCTGATGGATCTACAGCTGCGCTTCGGGTTGTCGTATCTGTTTGTCTCGCATGACTTGTCGGTGGTGAAGCACCTGGCACATCGGGTGGCCGTGATGTACAAGGGCGCCATCGTCGAGCAGGGTGATGCGGACGCGGTGTTCGGCGACCCACAGCACGAGTACACCAGGAAACTGCTGTCAGCGGTGCCGTCTCAACTCGGCACAGTCTGAGAGCGGAGTCGACGTCCGACGGGGCTCTTGGACGCGAACAAAACCGCTACCGCGGCCGCGAAAGGGCAGGTATCGTCTGACGCAGTTCGACGCTCTCCGGGGGGAGATCACATGGGCGGTACGCGCAGTTCGTTGATCGTCATGGTGTCGGCTTTGACCGTGGTCCTGATTGGCTGCACCGCCGTCGACACCGAACCCATGTCCGTTGAGGAATACGTGCTGCGGGAATGCGCCATCACCGTCGACTTCAAGGACCGCCTCGGCGTTCTCACCCGCGACTTCGCGACCAAGTTCAAGAATCGGGCAGCACTCGCCGATACGGTACAGGCGATGTCCGACCTCTACGAGGAGGTGCTGGTCAAGAGCGAGGAACTCGGCGACCCGCCCAATGGCGAGGGCACCGACGACGGCGGTGAGGTGGAGCAGGCCGCCAGGACACTCGTCGTCGAACTCGACAAGGCTGCCACCGACATTCGCGGAGCGACGACGGACGACGAGGTCCAAGCCGCCATCGGTCGCATGAACGACACCATTCTGAAGTCGGCGAACATCGCCGCCGAGTTCAAGAAGAACCAGCCCACTCCGGAACTCGACGAATTGAAGAAAGCCCATCCCGGCTGCAGCGACGAGCCGGTATGAGAATCGATCCGGCCCCTAGGTAGCCATGAACGAACTCGTGACGGCGTCCGACGGCATGGTCTACGACGCATTCATCAGTTACTCCCGGTTCAACGCCGACCAGGCCGATAAGGTCGAACGCGATCTCGAGAAATTCCCGCTGCCGAGAGATGTCCGTAAGCAGCTGGGCCGCCGGCGACTCAACGTGTTCCGCGATCTCAGCGACATGACGGGCAACCGCCTGGACCCGGCACTCGAAGTCCATCTCGCGAGTTCCCGAACGCTGGTGGTGCTGTGCTCACCCGCGGCGCGGCGCTCGCGCTATGTCAACTTGGAGATCGAACGGTTCGCACAACTCCGCGACGCCGAACACATCGTTCCCGTGTTGGTCGCCGGTGGCGCCAACAACGACCCACATGTGGACGCCGCCGACTGGGCGTTCCCCGACGCCCTGGTCGACGTCCTCGGCACCGCACCGTTGGCAGCCAACCTGAGCGAGGATTGGAACGCCAAGCGCCGCCGCGCCAAACTGGCCCAGGGCTCGCCGTGGGTACGACTCGTCGCCGGCATCGTCGGTTCAACGCCCGACGACCTGACGGAGCGCATCGCCCGATCCGAACGCCGCCACCTGCAGATGGTCGTCGCCATCGTCATGGTGGTGGTGGCGGTGGCCGTGTTGGCACTCTGGCAGAAGCAGCGGGCCGACCAGCAGTTCCTCGCCGCCACCGCAACCAGGCTGGCAGAGCACTCCCGGTCGGAGTTGACCGTCGAACGTACCCCCGAGGTCGTCCGCGCCATTCAGGAAGCGCTGGCGTCACAAAGCCTTGCGCCCGAACCGGACCCGGGCGTCATGCTGCGGGCTCTGCGGTACACCGCCAACGTCAGGAAGATCCTCGTCACCGGTCGGCCGATGTACTCCGGCATGGACGTCGTGCCCGACTCCATCGACATACGGAAGATCAATTCTGTCTTCGGTGTCGCTTTCGCCCCGGATGGCCGGCACATCGCCACCGCTGGGGCAGAGGTGCGGCTCTGGGATTCCGAGACCGGCGAACGCCGGGCGGTTCTCGACACGCTGCTCCTCAACCTCAGCGTCGCGTACCGGCCGGACGGTCAACGCCTCGTCACCGGCGGATCCCAACTGCAGATCTGGGACGACACCGGCACGGCGATCGGAGCACCACTCGCGGGCCACGACGGAGGGATCCAGAGCGTCACATTCAGTCCGGACGGGCACCGTATCGCTTCGGGAGGAGCGGATTCGACCGTGCGACTGTGGGATTCGGACACCAGGACGCCAGTCGGCGATCCGATGACAGGACATGGGGCCGCCGTCAAGAGCGTCGCTTTCAGCCCCGACGGGCAGCGCATCGTCTCAGGCGGCGCAGACGGAACCATCCGAATCTGGGATGCCCGCACGCAGCTTCCGGCCGCACCTCCCGTCACGGTCGGATCCGAGGTCAATGCCGTCGCCTACCACCCCGACGGGAGGCGCGTCGTCAGCGGCGACAACGACGGCAGCATCCGGATCCTCGACCCGACGGCCGGTACACCCGGCGATGCGATCTCCTCCGGTCCCCTGCCTGTGCTGGCCATCGCCTTGAGTCCCGATGGCCACCGGGTCATCGCCAGCGGAATGGACCCGGCGATCAAGATGTGGGACCTCGACACGCGCGCGGCGATGGGTTCAGCCACCGGGCACAGCGCCGCCGTGACCAGCCTGGCTTTCAGGCCCGATGGACATCGCATTGCCTCCAGCAGCCATGACGGTACGGTCCGGATCTGGAATGCGGATAACCATCGTTCCGGTGGGCAGCAGGTCATCGGTTCTGGAACAGGCCGTGACACAGAGCCTTTCGCCAAGAACGTGGCTATCGCGCCCGACAGCCGCCAGACGGTGGCGGGCTACGGCGACGGCACTCTGCGGATGTTCGACACCGACTCCGGTGATGCGATCGGCAACCCGATGCGCGGCCATCGAGGTGGGATCAACTGCGCGAAGTTCAGCCCCGACGGTCACCGCATCGCCTCGGCAGGTGCAGACGGCACCGTCCGGATCTGGAACGCCGACACCGGGCAACCGATCGGCGAGCCAGGTACGGGACATTCCGCCGCGATCGTCGAGATCGCCTTCAGCCCCGACAGCAGACGAGTCCTCTCCACCAGCGACGACAACACGATTCGCGTCTGGGATACCGAAACCGGCCGCCCGGTCGGTCGTCCGCTGAGCGGGTACGAGGTGTACTTCGGCAACGTGGCGTTCAGTCCCGACGGGCGGGTGATCGCCGCGGGCGGAGCCCACAACACGGTGCGGCTGTGGGATACCGAGAGCGGCGACCCGATCGGCGATCCGCTGACCGGCCACCAAGATGTCGTGAACAACGTCGCGTTCAGTCCGGACGGTCGACGACTCGTCTCGTCGAGTCAGGACTCGCTACGGCTCTGGAACGCCGACAGCCGAGAACTCATCGGCGAGCCGCAGCTCGATTCGAACCTGTTCGGCAGCATGGCAGTCAGCCCCGCCGGAGGCTACTTCGTCACTGGCGGCTCGCAGAGCATCCGCCGGTGGGACTTCGACACCGGGGAGCCCATCGGCACGCCGATCGAAATGCACGACGACGTGGTGGGCGACATCGCGGTCACCTCCGACGGCCGGTTCATCGTGACCGGGAGCATGGACAAGACGCTCCGGTTCTGGGACGTGACGACGGGTCTGCAGTCCGGTGATCCGCTGGATGCCGGCGACGACAGTGTCGCCAGCGTCGTGGTCAGCGCCGACGATCGGCGGATCCTCACGTTGAACATCGCACCTGACAAACACGTCACCGCCTGGGTGTGGCCGGGTCCGGCCGCCTGGCACGACGACCTGTGCAACAAATTGACGTACAACATGAGTCGCACCCAGTGGTCGGAGTGGGTGTCGCCGGCCATCGGCTACCGCCGCCTCTGCCCAGACTTGGACGAGCTTCCCGACTAGGCCCGCGACCGGCGGATCTCTACGACGTCCTGGACGCCGGCCTGGTGACCCAGCCGGGGGTGACGGCACCCGTCTCGGGATCAGTGGCGCAGGCGACGGCGCTGTTCGCCGAGAAGATCTCGCGGGTCCCCGAGTAACCGGTGCTGCCAGCTAGCATCGGTCGGCATGACGCTTCGACGCTGCGCCGCTGTTTTCTTCACCGCCGCGCTAATGCTCTCCGGCTGCTCCAGCAGTAGCGAAGCACCGCCGTCGGCCGGCGGCAATGCGGAGGTAGGCGCCACCAGTGACATCAACCCGCAGGAGGTGGCGAACCTGCGGCAGGGCGGCGACTTGAGGCTGGCGCTGCCGTCGATGCCACCGAACTTCAACCAGCTGCATCTGGACGCCGACGGCACCGTCGGCTTGATGATGCGCTGGACCCTGCCGCGGGCCTTCCGGACGGCCCCGGACGGATCCACGACCGTCAACACCGACTACTTCACCAACGTCGAACTCACCAGCGAGGACCCGCAGGTGGTGACCTACACCATCAACCCGAAGGCGGTCTGGTCCGACGGCACCCCGATCACCTGGGAGGACATCGCCTCTCAGATCAACGCCACCAACGGCAAGAACAAAGAGTTCATCATCGGCAACGCCGCGTTGACCGAACGGGTGGCCTCGGTGACCCGAGGAGTGGACGACCGCCAGGCCGTGGTCACCTTCGGCTCGCACTACACCGACTGGCAGAACCTCTTCGCCGGCAACGACATGCTGCTGCCCAAGTCGATGACCGAGAACCCCGAGGTGTTCAACAAGGCCCAGCTCACCGAGCCGGGCCCCTCGGCAGGACCGTTCATCGTCGACAAGGTCGACCGCACCGCACAGCGAATCACTTTGGTGCGCAACCCGAAATGGTGGGGCACCCCACCACTGCTGGACACGGTGACCTACCTGGTGCTCGATGACGCCGCCCGCATCCCGGCGCTGCAGAACAACTCCATCGACGCGACCGCGGTGGCGAACCTCGATGAACTCACGATCGCCCGCAATACCCCCGGCATCGCGATCCGGCGCACCCCCGCCAACAGCTGGTACCACCTGACCTTCAACGGTGCGCCCGGCTCGATCATGGCGGACAAGGCGCTGCGCCTGGCGGTGATGAAAGGCATCAACCGACAGGAAATCGCGAATGTCAGCCAACGTGGCCTCGTCGACACTCCGGCCACGCTGGGCAATCACATCTTCGTCGCCGGCCAGCAGGGCTATCAGGACAACAGCGAGGCCGTTCCCTTCGACCCGGAGAAGGCCAAGCAGGAACTCGACGCGTTGGGCTGGACCATGAACGGCCAGTTCCGGGAAAAAGACGGCAAGCAACTGGTGATCCGCAACGTGCTCTACGACTCGGCCAGCACCCGGTTGATCGCCCAGATCGCCCAGAACAGTTTGGCGCAGATCGGCGTCAACATGCTGATCGAGGCCAAGCCCGGAGCCGGGTTCTTCACCGACTGGGTCACGGTCGGCAACTTCGACGTCACACAATTCGCTTGGTCCGGTGACGCTTTCGCGTTGTGCTGCCTCACCCAGATCTACACCTCCGGCGCCGAGAGCAACTTCGGCAAGATCAGCAGCCCGGAGATCGACGCCAAGGCCGAGGAAGTGCTCGACGAACTCGACCCCGCCCGGGCTGAGCAGCTGGCCAACGAGTTCGACGAGTTGCTCTGGGCCGAGGGGTTCAGCCTGCCGTTGTTCCAGTCGGCGGGCAATGTCGCGGTGCGTGACACCGTGGCCAACTACGGGCCCGCCGGCCTCGGCGACCTCGACTACACCAAGATCGGGTTCATGAAGTAGGTTCGCTGCGCTTGCTCTTGGGCTGGTTTTTCGACGGCAACTGCGGAACCACACTCTCGACCGCCGTCGCGGCGGTGAGGGCTCCGACCAACGCCCTGATCTCCAGATTCGCGGGGAGCGCGTCGAGTTCGTCTCCGCGGGTGGCCAATTCGTGCACGTCACCGTGCACCGCGGTCTTGGCGATCTCCAGTGCCGCGCGCTCACGGGTGTCCAGCATGCTGTGCGCCGCCGACGGCATCCGCACCAGCACCGAGTCCGGCACCAGCGCGGCGACCTTCTCGGCCAGTGCCGGTGGGGTGGTCAGGTCACGGCCGCCGGAAATCACCACCGTGGGCCAGGCGAACGACGGCATGCTCGCAGCCAGGTCATACGGTTCGGCCTCGAAAGACGGTGCGGGGCCGGGCATCTCGTCGGCCATCAGCGCAAGGGCCGGCGACGGATCCAGTGGGAGTCCGTCGGGTTGGCCCACGAAGTCCAGTTCCCGGAACGCGATGCGGCCCACCAGGTCCACCTCGTTGCGGTAGGGCGCCTTGCGCAACGTGAACTTGCTCAGCTCATCGAGCACCCGCCACAACAGGGTGCGGCCCTCCAGCAGCAGATCGAGCTGGCGGTGCAGCAGGGACGCGCCGCCGTAGCCGTAGATGAGGCTGATGATCTCGCTGGCATCCGAGGTCAGCACACCGTCGTCCACCAGTTGGCGGATCTTGGGCGCCAGGTCCTCGGTGTCGGGCTCGCCGCCGTCGAGCAGCAGGCCCCGCACCGCTTCGCGGACGGCGTCGATGTCCTGGGCCGACAGCACCGGCGAATCGAGCACCATGGCCCGTACCCGGTCGGGATGCCGCACACCGACCCCGGCCGCCAGGTAGCTGCCATAAGAGGTGCCGTAGATGACGGCTTTGCCGGCCCCGGCGTCGTCGAGCACCGCGGCGATGTCGTCGACCACCTGGTCGACGGTGATCGCCTCAGGTGGCAGGTCGGCACCGCCGTCAGCGTGGCGCGACATACCGATTCCGCGATGCTCGACCATGATGACGTCGAGTCCCTGGTCAGCGGCGCGGCGGCGCAATCCCTTGTAGGTCTGCACCGACGCCATGCCGGGCCCGCCGGGGATGATCACCAGCGGATGGTCGGATTTTTCTCCGGTGCGGACGTAGAAGAGGTCGAATTCAGCATTGCCTGCTGGGACAACAGGCCTGCGCACCGACTGGACCCCGGGTAGGGCAGCGAGTTTGGTGTGCGCTTTCTGGCGTTTGGCGTTCAGCGTCATCGCTGATCATTGTGCCCGGCCCAGCTGTGAGCTAGACAGCCTGACGGGATGCGCCCGCGAGGTGAGCGCGGTAGGTCTCATCGAGGAAGGTACCGATGGCAGCCGTTGCGGTACCGGTGCGGCGGCCGTCGGTGAGGTCGAACCCGTGACCGGCGCCGGGCAGCTCCAGATAGTCGACCCGGTTTCGCGAGACCGCGCGCAGCCGCGCGACGAAGGCCCGGGCCTGGGCCACCGGAATGACACGGTCCGAGCTGCCGTGCACCACGAAGAAGGGCGGCGCATCGGAGCGGATCCGCGCAATCGGTGACGCCTGGGTGAAGACCTCAGGGGTGGCATCGATGCGGCCGCGCACCACGATCTTCTCCAAGAACCGGACGAACTCGTCGCGCTCCGGGGTGGACCTGTCCTCCCAGTCATAGCGGCCGTAGATGCCGACCACGGCGTCCACCGAAGTGTCGGCGCCCGGCGCGAGCTCGGACCCGAATTCCGGTGCGCCGGGGGTCAATCCGGCGAGTGCAGCCAGGTGCCCGCCGGCCGAACAACCGGCCACGGCAACGAAGTTCGGATCGCCGCCGACAGACTGGGCATGCTCGCGGGCCCAGGCGATCGCCGCGTTGACATCCTGGACGTGGCGCGGCCAGCGGTGCTGCGGCGCGACCCGGTATTCGGCGGACAGACAGATCCAGCCCTGCTTGGCAAGGTGCGACATCAGTGCGTAGCCCTGCAGCATCCGGCTGCCGTGCACCCAACCGCCACCGGGCACGAACACCATCACCGGCGCCGGACCCGGGGGCAGGTCCTTGCGCCGCCACACATCCAGCAACTGCCCGGGTGCCTTGCCGTACGCGACATTGGCCCGATACATGTACTTCCGCCGCTGGGCCATCGCCCGCAGCATCGGCGGCATGGTGTCTTTGGACCATTCCATCGACGATTCGTCCGGCGCGTCGGGGTCGATGGGCTTGGGTGCCGACGATTTCGGCTTGCACAGGCCCGCCAGCATGGACGGCACCACCCGCGACCCGAAGGCCCCGGCGGCGGTCAGGGTGCCCAGCGGCACAAAATGCTTACCTATGAGAGGCAGCCGGGCGGCAGAATCGCTGAAGGCCAAGGCGGCTTCGAGCGACGGAACGCGCATCATCTAGACAGCCTAACTCTGCTGTGACCCAGATCTCTGCCAATTGACGTCCCTGAGATCAGATTGCCGCATTTTCATCGCAGTGCGGTTTCAAGTGTTTCGATGGAGCGGCCAACCCGAATTCAGGGATCGCTCAGGAGGATCGCAATGAAGCGCCTCAACGGCATGGACGCGATGCTGCTGTACAGCGAGACGCCCAACCTGCACACGCACACCTTGAAGGTGGCGGTGGTGGACACCACCGATTTTGCCGGCAAATTCGATTTCGAGCTGTTCAAAGAGGTGATCGGGCGCAGGCTGCACCTGCTGGAGCCCATGCGCTACCGCCTCATCGACATCCCCTGGAAGCTCCATCACCCGGTTTGGCTGCCGGATTCCCCGGTTGACCTGGACTATCACCTGCGGCAGGTGCGGGTGCCGCAGCCCGGCGGCCGCCGGGAGCTGGACCAGGTGATCGGCGAGGTGGCCAGCACGCCGCTGGACCGCAGCCGCCCGCTCTGGGAGCTCTATTTCGCCGACGGGCTGGCCGATGGCCGCATCGCGGTGATCGGCAAGGTGCACCACGTACTGGCCGACGGGGTGGCGGCGGCCAATCTGCTGGCCCGCGGCATGGAACTGACCAACCGGCCCACTGAGTCCGACCTCGCCGGTGCCGAGGGCCACCCGCCCACGTCGGACCCGCCGTCGTCGACGGAGTTGTTGCGCTTCGCCGCCCACGACCATCTGCAGCAGATCGCCCGGCTGCCGGCTCTGGTCAAAGACGCGGTGGGGGGCTTCCACGAGGTACGCAAACGCTCACGTCAGCGTGGGAAGGTGCCCGATATGGCCAAGCCGTTTGCGGCCCCGGCGACCTTCCTCAACCACGTGGTGTCGCCGGCACGCACGTTCGCCAGCGCCCCGGTGTTGTTGTCCGAGGTCAAGGAAACAGCCAAGAAGCTCGACAGCACCATCAACGATGTCATCCTGGCGACGGCGGCCGGAGCGCTGCGCACGCTGCTGCTCCGCTACGACGGTCATGCCGATGAACCGGTGGTGGCCTCGGTGCCGGTGAGTACCGACCGCTCCCCGGATCGTGTCTCCGGCAACATGATCAGCGGACTCATGGTGTCGCTGCCGGTGCATCTCGACGATCCGCTGGAACGGTTGCGGGTGACCGCACAGTCTGCGGCGATCGCCAAGGAGAACAATGAGCTGATCAGCCCGGATCTCTACAGCAGGTTCATGTCCTACCTGCCAACTGCGCTGGCGCCCAGCGCTTTTCGCTGGCAGGCCGCCCACGCTGACACCAATCGGATGATGAATGTCCCGGTGTCCAACGTGCCGGGCCCGCGCGAGGCCGGTCGTCTCGGCGGTGCCGTGGTCACCGAGATCTACTCCACCGGGGTGCTCTCCCCCGGGGTGGGTCTCAACATCACGGTGTGGAGCTACGTCGACCAGGTCAACATCGCGGTGCTCTCCGATGATCGCACCTTCGGCGACGTCCACGAGGCCACCGATGCGATGCTCGCGGCTTTTGCCGAATTGCGGTCAGCCGCCGGGTTTTCGGGTGTCTTGACCGAACCGGAAGCGGCGTTGCCCCGCGCGACGGCAGCCCGCTAGCCGATGATCGGCAGCCGGCGTTGCCGGGCGAGCCGCTCCAGCGCGGTCTGCATCACGTCGCGAACATGGGCGTCGACCTCGGCGATGTCAGGCTCGTCACCGAAGCGAGCCGTGATGTCGATGGGCGGCAGGACTTCGGTGACGATCTTGCTCGGCAACGGCACGTTGGGCGGCATCAGCACCGACAGTCCGAAGGGAAAGCCGACGCTGAGCGGCAGGATGTCCATCCGCGCTTTGGTCAGGCCGAGTCGCTTGGCCAGCCAGTTGCCCCGAGACAGGAACAGTTGCGTCTCCTGAGCCCCGATCGACACGATCGGCACGATGGGCACCCCGGCCTCGAGGGCGGTGCGGATGTAGCCGGTGCGGCCGTTGAAGTCGATCTTGTTCTCCCACGTGGGCCGGTAGGAGTCGTAGTCGCCGCCGGGGAACACCAGCACCACCGCGCCGTTGTGCAATGCCAGGGCAGCGCTTTCCCGGCTGGCTTCGATCACCCCGGCGCGGCCCAGGAGGTCGCCCAGCGGACCCATCACCACGCCGTAGTGCGCCAAGGTGTACATCGGCCGGTCGTAGCCGAACTTCTTGTAGTACTCCGGCGCCAGAACCAGCACGTCCGGGGTCAACATGCCACCGGAATGGTTGGACACCGCCAGGGCGGCGCCGACAGCCGGGAAATTGTCCACACCGCGGACCTCGGCTCGGAAGTACCGCTTGACGACCGACCCGGCGTACTTGGCGATCTGTTCGGTGACCGCAGGGTCCCATTTGGCCATCTCGCGTCGTGATGCGTCCGCCGTGGATTCGTCGCCCATGTCTCCCCCATTGGATATATGGCTCTTGTACTGCGAGAATACCATTCTCAGCTGGTGGTCGAAAGGCCCCGCTCAGCAACTCCTCAGGTTCGCGCTGAGCCCAAGCAGTGCCCCGCCGTCGCACCCTCGGTAGAACCGAAGCATGACCCAAGCATCCGTTGTCGATCTGCAGCTGCCCGGGACCGAAGCGTTCACCGCACTGCTCGCAGACATCGGCGCAGGCGCGAAAGACCGAGATCTGCACGACGAGAACCCTTTCGATCAAGTCACCCGACTCACACGCGCGGGGTTCGGCACCCTCCGGTTACCCGCCGACTTCGGCGGGCCGGGATTGTCGGTGCGTGAGCTCTTTTCGGCCGTCATCGACGTGGCACACGCGGATCCGATTGTCGCCCATATCTTCCGGACCCATTTCTGGTTCGTGGAGGAACGGCTACGCAACCGGGCCCACCCGGTTTCCCAACGATGGCTGCGCGAAGTCGCTGCGGGCAAACTGTTCGGAAATGCCTTCAGTGAAAAGAGTTCCCAGGCCGTCGGCAGCCTGGTCTTCAACACCCGCCTGCTGCCCGGTGACGGCGGTTTCTACCGGCTCACCGGCGAGAAGTATTACAGCACCGGCACGTTGTTCTCCGATTACCTGACCGTGGCCGCCACCACCGACCATGATTCGGTGGTCTCGGTGGTGATCCCGACCGACCGGACCGGGGTTCGGCTGGTCGACGACTGGGACGGCTTCGGACAGCGCCGAACCGGCACGGGCACCACCACATTCGCCGATGTCGTGGTGGCGGCCGACGAGATTCTCGTCGACACCCCCTACGACGCCGCTCCCACCCAGACCGTGCAGTACGCCGCTCTGCAGCTCTACATCCACGCAGTAGTGGCCGGCATCTTGGCCGACGTGGTCGACGACGGTGCGGCACTGCTGCGCTCACGTACCCGCAGTTTCAGCCATGCGCTGGCCGACCGTCCCGTGGACGACCCGCTGCACCAGCAGTTGCTGGGCGAGCTGGCCAGCACCGCCTCGATCGCCAGGGCCGCGGTGCTCGACGCCGCGGATGCGATTGCCGCAGCCGATGATTCCGCCGTCGCGGGTGTTCCGGATGCCGCCCTGGCCGCTGCGGCACAGCTGAAAGTCGCCCAGGTCAAGGTGCACCTGGACGCCGTCGCACCCGTGGCCGCAAGTCGGCTCCTCGAACTCGGCGGAGCCAGCGCCGCCAGCCGACAACACAACCTGGACCGCCATTGGCGCAACATCCGCACCATCACCCTGCACAATCCCGTCGCGCACAAGGCCCGCGTGATCGGCGAACACCTGCTGCACCAGACCCCCCTGCCCGCCAACGCCTACTTCTGACGGTGATTTGTGGAGTTTGAGCGGCGGTCAGCGCCGCGAGAACTCCACAAATCACCAGAGAGACAACGAACATGACACGTCAACTGCATCTCGGTGGCTTTCAGATCGCCTCGCAGGTCACCCACTCCCACGCCGCGTGGCGGCATCCGGCCAGCGACCCCAACTGCCTCACCCCGGAGTAGAGCGCGCCGACGAGTTCGTCCGCACCGCTCTGGAGTTGTGGGCCAGCTGGGAACCCAACGCGCTGGTACTCGACAAGGATTCCGGCGTGTTCGCCGACCCGACCAGGGTCCGGCACATCGACCACGCAGGACAGTACTTCCGTTCGCGCGGGCCGCTGACTGTGCCGCATTCGCCGCAGGGCAGGCCGGTGCTGAGCCAAGCCGGGTCCAGCCTCGGGAAGCCGACGGATTCATGGTGTCGTCGGCCTCGACGCCGGGCACGTTCAACGATTTTGTGGACGCAGTGGTCCCCGAGCTGCAGCGGCGTGGACTGTTCCGCACCGAGTACAGTGGCACCACCCTGCGCGACCATCTTGGTCTGGCGCCTGCGACCTTCACCGCTCCCCGGCAGCTGTCGCAGGTGAGTGCGAGCTAAGCGCTGACTTCGATGTGGTGGGCGCAGTCGACGCCGCGGTAGCGGTCGGGCACGCAGGTCAGCACAATCACCTGACCCTGAGTGCCCGCCACATCGAGCACTTCGCACATCTTGGCCAGTCGCCGAGGGTCGGTGAAACCGAGCGCATCGTCGATGAGTACGGGCACCGAGTCCTGCTTGTCGACGAGCGCGGCCACCGCCAGCCGGGCGACGATGCCGAGCTGTTCCTTGGCACCGCCGGACAGCGACTCGTACGGCACGGTGCGACCGTCCAGCGTGCGGTTGCGAATCTGGAGGTCACTGTCGACGTCGACTTCGAACGTGGGCCCGAAGACCACCCGTCCCAGCCGTTCGATCTCGGTGCGGAACGGATCCACATACCGCGCCCGGGTGGTGTCGCGGTGCCGGGCCATGACCGACCGAAGCAGGTTCGCCGCCCGCGCCCGGCCGTGGACTCGCTCGTAGGCAGAGGCCGCATGCTCTCGCTGGATCTGGGCGGCGTCGAGTTTGCCGCTGCGGCCCTCGGTGCCCACCAGCGCCAGTTCGACGGTGACGTCGCGCACGGCGCCGGTCAGCTGGTCGTGGCGCCGACGCAACGACTCGGCGGCGGCGCGCGCCGCGGTGAGTTCGGCGGCGACGGCCTCGGGTGCGGCCTCGGCCAGGCGCGCCGACACCCCTTGCACCTGCTCGGCCGCCGCGGCGGCCTGGTCGGCTGCCGCGCGGGCCTGCACCGCCACCTCGTCGTCGGACATCGTGGCCCGCCGGCCCGCCAGCCGTTCCTGGGCGGCGGCGAGCTCAGCCTGTGCGGTGGTGACTTTCTCCTGGCACACCTGGGTGCGGGTGGTGCGCTGACCGAGCTGGGCGGCGGCCGCGGTTGCGACCTTCTGCTGGGTGCCGCAGTGGGTCCTGGCCGCGGTCAGTGCGGTTGTGGCGGCGACGAGCTGGGCCCGGGCCTCGGTGAGATCGCTGTCGAACAGCCCGATCTCCACAGGTTCGGCGGCACGCAGGTCCGACAATCGCTCGCGGAGCGCTGCCACGTCGTCGTCGCCGAGCACGCCGTCGAGGGTGGCGGCCAGCTGATCCCGCCGCGCTCCTAGTTCGCGGCGTTGCTGATCCAGCACGCGCGCCTGGTCGAGGTCGGCCACCCCGCCCTGACTCAGCTGCTGCGCGAGATGCTGTTCTGCGGCAATGAGTTTGGCGTTGGTCTCGGCTGCCGTGGCGCCTGGGTCGATGCGGG
>JBEVFK010000134.1:0-13085 GCA_040512325.1 Mycobacterium sp.
AGATAGCCGGCGAACACCGGGCCCGCGGACACCCCGATGCCGAAGTCCACGTCGGACAACTCGCGCATTCGCTCTGCGAGGTCGCGGGCGGTGGCGAGGGCGTCGGCGGCGGCGCTGGCGTTGCGGATGGGCGCCCCGAACACGGCCAGCGCAGCGTCACCCTGGAACTTGTTGACGAAGCCGTGGTGCTGGTCCACCGCCGCCACCACGGTCTGGAAGAAGCGGTTGAGGGTGTCGGCGACCTCCTGCGGAGCGTGTGCGGCGGCGAGTTGCGTCGAACCGGTGAGGTCGACGAACAGCACCGCGACGTCGCGCACGTCGCGGTACAACGATTTGTCCCGCTGCACCAGCAGGGTCACCACGTCGGCGCCGACGTGGCGGCTGAACAGATCGCGCAGCCGGTCGCGTTCCCGTAGCCCGGTGACCATTCGATTGAAACCGCTTTGCAGGCGGCCGATCTCGGAGCGTTCGTACACATCGACGTTGCGCCCGATGTCGCCGCGTTCGACGTCGGCCATCGCGTTGACCACCTCGCGGACGGGATCGGAGATCGAACGCGACACCAGGATGATCGCCCGCAGTCCCCACAGCACCGCCACCGCGGACATCACCAGAACGGGAACTTCCACTGACGCCGATGGGTTGATCACCACGCCATGGGACCGGGCCACGATCAGCAGCGCAATCCCCACATTCGGGAGGGCGCAGGCCAGCACCCACATGGTGATCAGCCGTGCCAGGACACCGGGTGCGGTGTCGCGGGTGCCCAGGTTCGGCGCGGTCGCCGCGGTGATGGGGCGCAGCGTGCGCATGGTCAACAGCAGCGCGGTGCACACCGCTGCGGTGGCGCCGAAGAATACCGCGGGAGCGATCAACACCGCGACGGCCATCGCCTGGTCGAGGTTGGCCAGCACGGTGACGGCGCCGCTGGCGACCCAGGTCACCAGGAGTAGCAGCGACTGCCTGCGCGCGATGCCGATCGCCGAGTGACGCTGTGAGACAGTTGGTTCCAACCTCGGTACGAACCATTGCAGGGCGGACCACACGTTCGCGACGCTGCCGGCGGCCACTGCGACGATGGCCGTCACGGCCACACCGACGATCAGCGTCCCGTTACCGTCCCGGAACAACGCTTGTGCCGACCCCGTGGTCTCGGGGCGCAGCGATGTCATGATCAGCATCACCTCGGTGACGGCCAGGATGTGCGCGATGGTGACGCCGGCGGCGTAGCGAAACGCCAGACCCGTGGCATCAGCGGTAGGTTGCTTCACCCACCCTGACTCCGATACCCGACACCCGACCCGGCCCCGACACCCGACCCGGCCCCGATGCCGCTCAGACAGAACCGCACCAGGTGCTCCACGTCGCGCTGGGGCGGACGCTCGCCGGACCCGACGTACCGACGCAGTGTCCCCATGGTGCAGTGGAAGACGGCGTCGGCGTCTCGACCAGGATCGGCCCGGCCCATCTCCTGCAGTGGCGCGGTCAGCAGCATCCGCAGCGGTTGCATCATCTCGTCGTCGGCGGACCTGCGGTGTGCGCTCGCCGACATCTGCGCGACGGTGGCCGCGCACAAGCTGAACAGATGCGGGTCGGTCACCTGCTCGAGCAGACCCTCCACCCAACGACTGACTTTGGCCGCTGGGTCCACTTCCTGGTCCATCTGCCCTTGCAGGTAGGTGACGACGATGCCGGTTCCGCGTTCCATGACAGCCAGGACGAGGTCGTCCTTGCCGGCGAAGTACCGGTAGAACGCCTTGTTACACGTGGCGGCTTCGGTGATGATCTCGCTGACCTTCGGCGGTTCCGGGGCGGCCCTGGTCATCACGCGTACAGCGGCGGCCAGGATGCGTTCCACCTCTTCGGCCGCTTCGCGGCGTCGTTCCTGCAGGCGGGCGGCCGCGCGGGTGCCCTCGGGTACGGCCTTGGTCGTCGCTTGTCGGGTCGAAGTCACGTCAGCCGGCACCTCCATTCGCCACCCGAGAATAGCCTTCTCATAGTTCGCGATGGACATTTCCGAACATTGGCTCGGATCGGCTCTCGGTAGGTCACCCGGTCGGGGCTTCTCCGACGGTCACGCCGGCATCGTCTTCGATAGGTTTGATGACGGCGGTGAAGTCCGACTCCGGACCCACCCGCTCGTTCACCATCTCCCACAGCTGTGTGACGGCCTCGGCGAGTTGCAACGACAGTCCCAGCTCGTGCATCTCCTGCACACACAATCGCAGATCCTTGACCATCAACCCGGTGGCGAAACCGTAGTCGAACGTCCGGGGCAGCACCGCGCGCGGAAATTTGTCGCGGGTTGCGGTGTTGCTGCCGGAGCCGGCGTTGAACACGTCGAGCATCAGCGCCGGGTCGAGGCCGGCCTTGGTGCCCATGACCAGCGCCTCCGACGTCACCGCCAGAGCCGCAGCGGCCAGCAGATTGTTGGTGAGCTTCATCGTCTGCGCCGAACCGGGCCGGTCGCCGAGGTAGATCACCCGCCCGAGGGCGTCGAGAATTGGTCGGGCCAACTCGAATTCGGGGCCCGGTCCGGAGACCATCACCGCCAGAGTGCCCTGCTCGGCGCCGGTCACGCCGCCGCTGACCGGTGCGTCCAGGTGGCTGATGCCGCGGGCCGCCAACGCCGACTGGATCTGTCGGGAGGTCCGGCTCCCGACCGTGGACAGGTCGACGAATCGACTGATCCGCGTTCCGGCGATCAGTCCGTCCGGTGCTGTCGCGACCTGCAGACAGGCCTGCGGAGTGGGCAGGCTCGCCAGGACCGTCTCAGCGTGGTCGGCCACGTTCCCGGGCGAGGCTGCGGCCCGGGCCCCGAGAGCGACCAGGCCCTCGATCGCGGCGGGTCGGGTATCGAACACGATCAGGTGGTGGCCGGCTGCCAGGAGTCGACGCGCCATCGGTGCGCCCATGGTGCCCAACCCGATGAAGCCGATGGCAGCGGAGCGGTCGGTCACGTGCTACCCGGCGTCCAGTTCGGCGAAGGTGTCGCGGGCAATCCGGAAGCTGTCGACGGCCGCGGGCACCCCGGCGTAGATCGCGACCTGCAGCAGGACCTCCCGGATCTCGTCGCGGCTCACCCCGTTTGTCAGTGCCCCCCGCAGATGGGTGCGCAACTCCTGAGGCCTGTTGAGCACGGCGATCATCGCGAGGCTCAGCATGCTGCGTGTCTTGAGTTCCAGGCCGTCGCGCCCCCAGACCGCACCCCAGCAGTACTCGGTCACCAGGTCCTGCAACGGGGCATTGAAGTCGTCGCGGGTGCGCATCGCTGCGGCCACATACTCCTCGCCGAGCACCGCGGAGCGGATGGCCATTCCCTTGTCGTGCGTTGCGTTGTCCATGCGGTCCAATGCTCGTGCTCTCTGGGTAGGAGAACGCTGTTTCCGCTACTGAGCCGCGGCGTCGAGGAACAGGTCGAGGATGGGCTTGTCCCCGCCGCCGTACCCGGACAGGTCCGTCACGCCGCTCTCGGTCAGCACGTCGGCGTCGATGAACGCCTGTCCGGTGGCCTCGCGGGCCGGGCGCTTGAGAATGGCGACGGCGGCGTCGGCCATGATTTCGGGACTGCGGGAGGACTGCGCGAGTTCGTCCCCGCCGGCCAGGTTTGTCACCGCCGAGGTGGCGATGTAGGTCTGCGGCCACAGACAGTTGGCGGCGATTCCGGCATCGGCGTACTCGGCTGCCCAGCCCAGGGTCAGGAGCGTCATGCCGTACTTGGACAGCGTGTAGGTGGGATGGACGCCCAGCCAGTACGGGTTGAGGTTGATCGGCGGGGCGATCGTCAGGATGTGACCGTTGGTGGACTTCCGAAGGTGCGGCAGGCAGGCCTTGGTCAGCAGAAACGTTCCGCGGCAATTGATGTCGATCATCAGGTCGTATTTCTTGGCCGACAGTTCCTCGGTGCCGTCGGTGGCGATGGCGCTGGCGTTGTTGATGCAGACGTCCACCCCGCCGAAACGTTCGACGGCGGCGTCGACGGCACGCTGGACGTCCTCTTCGCTGCGGACGTCGCCGACTACCGCCACGGCCTTGCCGCCGGCGGCCTCGATGTCGTCCACGGCGGTGTAGACCGTGCCGGGTAGCCGGGGATGCGGTTCGGCGGTCTTGGCCAGTAGCACCACGTTCGCGCCCTCCCGGGCGGCGCCGATGGCGATCGCCAGTCCGATTCCTCGGCTCGCGCCGGAGATGACGAGGGTCTTGTCGCGCAGGGTGGGGGTGGTCTCAGGCATTTCTCTCCCAGGGGATCGGCCGTCACCACCGGCGGGCGGCAGTGCGTAGTCGGTGCTGACAAGCGATGGTATTGGCATTCTCTTTTTTTGCAAGTACGTTATCCAGATGTCTGCACAGGCGAGCGACGAGCTGGGAGCTCAGTCGAACAGCACCTTCGACAACAACACCCAGACCGCGTCCGGCATCCCGCTCGAGAAGGTCTACGGACCCGCCGGCGGTGCCGGCGACAGCCACCCGCCTCTGCCGGGGGAGTACCCGTTCACCCGGGGTAACTTCGCCAACGGGTATCGCGGCCGGCTGTGGACGTTCCGGCAGTACTCGGGATTCGGCACGGCCGAAGAATCGAATCAGCGCTACCGCTACCTGCTGGGACAAGGTGGCACCGGACTCTCGGTGGCGCTGGATCTGCCGACGCAGTGCGGGTACGACTCCGATGACGCCGAGTACGGCGAGGAGGTCGGCCGGGTCGGTGTCGCCGTGGACACCCTGGCTGATGCGGAGGTCCTGTTCGACGGGATCCCGCTGGACAAGATCAGCACCAGCTTCACCATCAACGGCACCGCGGCCATCCTGCTCGCGTTCTACGTCGCCGCCGCGGAGAAGAAGGGGGTGCCCCGCGCGAAGCTCACCGGCACCATCCAAAACGACATCCTCAAGGAGTACGCCTCGCGCGGCACCTGGATCTGGCCGCCCGAACCGTCGTTGCGGCTGATCGCCGACACCATCGAGTTCTGCGCCGACGAGGTGCCGCGGTTCAACGCGATCTCCGTGGCAGGGGCGCACTTCCGCGATGCCGGGGCCAACGCGGTGCAGGAGATGGCGTTCACCCTGGCCGACGGCGTGACCTACTGCGACACCGTGGTGGAGCGCGGCCGGATGGACATCGACAAGTTCGCCTCCCAGATCTCGTTCTTCTTCTACACCCACGGAGACTTCTTCGAAGAGGTTGCCAAGTACCGCGCCGGACGCCGGCGCTGGGCGACGATCGTGCGGGAACGTTACGGCTCCACCAGCGATAAGGCGTCGATGTTCCGGTTCGGATGTGTCTCCGGCGGCGCATCGTTGTACGCCCCGCAGGCGCAGAACAATGTGGTCCGAATCGCGTACGAGGCTCTTGCCTCGGTTCTCGGGGGCGTGCAGTCCATGTTCACCGCCGCGTGGGACGAGCCGTTCGCACTGCCCAGCGAGGATTCCGCCACGCTGGCGCTGCGCACCCAGCAGATCCTGGCCTACGAGACCGGGGTCACCCGGGTCGCCGACCCATTGGGCGGGTCCTACTTCGTCGAGGCGCTCACCGACGCCACCGAAGCGAAGATCATCGAGATCATGAACGACCTCGAGCAGCACGGTGGCATGGTGCGATGCATCGAGGACGGGTATCTCCAGGGCCTGATCGCCGACGAGTCCTACCGCACCCACCGGGACGTCGAAGCTGGCGTGCGCCCGGTGGTGGGGGTCAACAAGTTCGTCACCGATGAGCCGCCGCCCGACATCGACACCTATGAACTCGACGCCGAGGGGCGCGATCTGCAACTCAAGCGGCTGAGCAAGGTGAAGGCGGAACGAGATTCGGCGGCGGTGGCCGCTACGCTCGCGGCGCTGTCGAGTGCCGCAGAGGGCACCGACAACCTGATGCACAAGCTCATCGACTGCGCCAATGCCTACTGCACGGTGGGCGAGATGGTCAGCGCGCTCAAAGCGGTGTGGGGCGAATTCCAGCAGCCCGTCGTATTTTGAAAACAGTCTGTTAGAAGAGGAGTTCTTGATGAGCGTGCCTGCCCGGATCCTGGTGGCCAAGCCTGGTCTCGACGGACATGACCGCGGCGCGAAGATCGTCGCGCGCACCTTGCGGGACGCCGGTTTCGAGGTCATCTACACCGGCATCCGGCAACGGATCGAGGACATCGTCTCGATCGCCCTGCAGGAAGATGTTGCCGTCGTGGGCCTTTCGATCCTGTCCGGCGCGCATATCTCGATGACCACCCGGGTGGTCGACGCGCTTCGGGCCGCCGACGCCGGTGATATCGCCGTGGTGGTCGGTGGCACCATCCCCGCTTCCGATGTGCCCAAGCTGATGGATGCGGGTGCCGCGGCGGTGTTCCCCACCGGTACTCCGCTGGAAACCCTTGTGCGCGACGTTCGTTCGCTCACCGGTGTGAAAGTGAGTGAGTAGACATGCGACTAGGTGTGATGATCGGCGCCGAGCGCGGCGATATGGCGCGCAAGGTGAAGAAACTGCTCGCCGACATCGAGTGGGCCGAAGCGGCCGGCATGGACACCGCCTGGATGCCGCAGGTGCCCGACGACTTCGACGCGCTGACCATGGTGTCGCTCATGGGTGCCCGTACCAGTCGGATCGAACTCGGCACCGCGGTGGTCCCACTGCAGGCTCAGCATCCGATCGCCCTTGCGCGGCAGGCACTCTCGGTAAATGCCGTGGCCGGTGGCCGCCTCGCACTCGGGGTGGGGCCATCGCACCACTGGATCGTGCGCGACATGCTGGGGCTGCCGTACGAGAAGCCCGCCGCATACACCCGGGACTATCTGGACGTACTCAACGCAGCCATCTCCGGCGCGGGTCCGGTGGACGTGGAGAACGACACGTTCACCGTGCACAATCCGACGGTGCTGGCCGCCGAGGCGCCCATGCCGGTACTGGTGGCCGCGCTGGGTCCGGTGATGCTGCAGATCGCCGGTGAACTGGCCGACGGCACGGTGCTCTGGATGGCCGATGAACGCGCCATCGGCGACCACATCGCGCCCCGGATCAACAAGGCCGCCGACAACGCGGGCCGTCCCGCCCCGCGCATCGTGGCAGGTATCCCCGTGTGCCTGTGCGCCAACTCCGAGATCGACGCCGCCAAAGAGCGCGCCAACCGGATCCTGTCAGAAGCCGAGACGTCGCCGAACTATCAGAAGCTGCTGGATCGTGGTGACGCCCGCAACGTCGGCGACTTGTGCGCCGCAGGCGACGAGGACGCAATCCTGGCCCGGTTCAAGCAGTTCGCCGATGCCGGCGTGACAGATCTGTCGGTGCGGCTGCTGCCCATCGGCGACACCCGAGATGAGCTGATCGCCTCCAAGTACCGCACCAGGGAGATGATCGCGGAGCTGGGTAAGGCGCTGAGATGAGCACTCCGGGCCCGCTCGCCGGCATCAAGATCCTCGAGGTCGGCACCATGCTGGCCGGGCCGTACGCCACGATGATGCTGTCCGATCTCGGTGCCGAGGTCACCAAGCTCGAGCCGCCCACCGGGGACATCTCGCGGAAGGTCAGCGACAGCTACTTTGCGAGCCTGAATCGCGGTAAGCGCAGCGAGTGTCTGGAGCTGACCACCGAGGCAGGCAGGCAGCGGCTCGGCGAACTGGTCGCGGAATCGCAGGCGCTGCTGGTGAATCTGAAGCCGTCGGCGATTCACAAGCTGGGGCTGACCTACGACGCGCTGCAGCAGTTCAACCCCGGCATCGTCTGCGTGGCGATCACCGGGTTCGGTCTCTACGGCGGCGATGACCCCGCATTCGACTACATCGTGCAGGCTTCGACCGGGATCGCCGCACTGACCGGAGATCCGGACAGCCCGCCGACGCTGCCGGGGTACTCCTCGGCCGACAACTCGACGGGCCTGACCGCAGCGCTGGGCTTGCTGGCGATGATCGTGTCGGGTCGAGGCGGGCAGGTGGACGTGTGCCTGCGCGATGTGATGCTGTCGCAGCTGAACTACCGCGCGGCGGCCTATCTCAACGACGGCATCCGCCCACAGCGGTACCCCAATGGCGCACATTCGTTTTACGTTCCGGCGCAGCTGTTTCCGACTGCTGACGGGTATCTGGCATTGTTCATCACCCATGACGGGTTCTGGCGTTCGTTCGCCACCGAAGCGGGCCTGACCGGTTTCGCGACGATGACCGAACGCGCCGCCCATCGTGATGAGGTGCTGGCCGTGGTCTCGGCGGCACTGCTCACCGATACCGCGGTGAACTGGGAAGCCCGGCTGCGTCCCCTGGGTATCCCCAATGCCGCCGTGCGCTCGTTACCGGAAGCGCTGGATGCGTTACCCGAAGTGGTGGTGACAGCCGGTGACTACCAGCTGGTGCGCAGCTCGATCAATGTCACCGGCTACCAGCCCGACTACCGGCCGCCGCCGCTGCTGGGCGAGCACGGGGTGCTTGAGCAGTCTTCCGTTCAGCAGTCGTAGTCGACGACCACGGGACCGTCCGGAACCGCCTGGCAGGTCAAGGTGTATCCCTCTTCGACCTCGTCGTCGTCGAGGGCGTCGTTGACCCGCATGGTCGCGGTGCCCTCGGTCAGCTTGGCCATGCACGTGCCGCAGTTGCCCGCCTCGCACGAGAACGGTGGCGTCAGCCCCGCCCGTCGCCCGCTTTCCAGCAGAGTCTCGCCGGGGGTGATGCGCACGGTGGCGGTCTTGCCGTCGAGCAGGATCGTGACCGTCGCAGTGTCTGTCTCGGTGGCTGCATCTGTAGAACCCAACGCGGTCACCCCTCCTGTGTGGTTGCGCAAACTCGGATGGAAACTGGTATGTCAATTCTACCCCAATGAGAATAGTATTCTCACCGAGCGATAGGATCCTCTCATCATGCCGTCTTCGTCCCGCTTCAGCAGCACCGGGGAGCCCAGGGGGTTTTCCGGTGATGCGTCGGCGGCAGAAGACGCGCAGGTCCTCGCCTTCGAAGGGCAACACTATCGCCGTTCGGAGCTCGATGCGCTGACAGGTGACCTGGCTGCGGTGTTGCACCGCCGCGGTGTGGCCCCGCGACACCGGGTGGCCCTGATGTCGTCCAATCGGCCCGAATTCGTCATCGCCCTGCGCGCCGTGTGGCGCCTCGGCGCGGCAGTGGTGCTGCTGAGTCCGGCGTGGAAACACGCCGAGGTAGCCGATGCCCTGGCGTTGACGAGACCCGAGCACGCGCTGGGGGACCAGTCGGTGCTGGCCGAGTTGATGCCGATGTTGTCGCTTGACGATCCGGTGCCGGTGGCGCAGGGAGCTGCGCCGGTGGTCAGCCCGGCCGCCGGTGACGAGGCCGTGCTGGTGTTCAGTTCGGGCACCACCGGTCTGCCCAAAGCGGTCCGGCACACCCGCGGGGGGTTCGACGAAGCCGTCCGGCACTGGCAGCAGGCGCTGGCCCTCGGACCGTCGGACCGGCTGCAGATCGTCACGCCGCCCTCACACATCCTGGGGCTGCTCAACATCGTCACCGTGCTGGAGTCCGGTGGCTGGCTGCGCCTGCACCGCCGCTTCGACATCGACGCCCTGCTGTCGCACATCGAATCCGATCGGATCACCGTCGAGATGGCGGTGGCGCCCATCGCGTTGGCGATCGCCGGGCATCCGACGCTGGAGCAGTACGACCTGTCCTCGCTGCGGTACATCATGTGGTGCGCCACGCCCGTCACCGCCAGCGTCGCCGAACGGGTCACCGCGCGCAGCGGCGTCAACTGGGTGACGGCCTACGGCGCCAGCGAACTGCCGGTGCTCACCTGCAATGCGCTCACCGATGCCCGCCTCGATACGGTCGGTCGGGCGGTCCCCGGTGTCCGGTTGCGGGTGGTCTCGCTGGAAACCGGCGAGCCGCTCGGTGCCGGTGAGGTGGGAGAGATTCAGGCGTCATCGAATTCGGTGATGGCCGGGTATCTGCCCGACGAGGCCAACGCCCAAGCGTTCACCGACGACCGGTGGTATCGCACCGGTGACGTCGGCTACCTCGACACCGAGGGCTGGTTGCGGATCACCGACCGGGCCAAAGAGATGATCAAGGTCCGCGGATTCCAGGTCGCGCCCGCCGAGATCGAGGCAGTGCTCCACGGTCATCCCGGGGTACAGGACTGCGCGGTCTTCGGCATCCCTCATGACACCGACGGCGAGGCGGTGGTGGCGGCCGTCAAGGTCGACCCGGCCGGCGCACCGGTGTCCGCAGAAGAGCTCACCGAGCTGGTGCGTCACCGGCTCGCGTCCTACAAGCGTTTGCACGACGTCGTATTCGTTCCCGAGATCCCGCGCCTGCCCTCGGGCAAGGTGCTGCGTCGCCTGCTGAAGGAGAGCCATGGATGTACGTCTGACCAGTGAGCAACAGCAATTGCGGGACGCGGCGGCCAAACTCGCCGACGATCTCGGCCCGCACTCAGTGGCCGATCTGGACGATCAGAGCCGAATTGCCCGGCTGGACAAGCAGATCGCCTCTACCGGGTGGCGGTCGCTGCGGTCCGACGAGGCATCGGGGGTCGAGGTCGCGATCGTCGCCGAGGAATTCGGCAGGGGACTCGTGGACGCGCCGTTCATCGGCCCGGTGCTGGCCGACGACCTGAGCCGACAGTTGGACGGCGAACTCGCCGCGGCCACCGTGGCGGTGGGGAAGGTCGCGTTCGACGCGCGCGGTCACAGCCGGGCAGTGTTGATCGACGAGACCGCCGTGCAGAGCGCGGAGCTCACCGGTGAGCGCGGCGGCGTCGACCTGACCCGGGCGATCGCCGACGTCGGCGAACCGGTCACCCTCGGCGAGATCTCCGGTGAGGCGGCGACACGCTGGCAGGCACTGGCGATCGTGGCCACCGCGGCCGACCTGGTGGGCATCTCTCGCGGGGCCCTGGCGCTGGCGACCGATTACGCCAAGATCCGTGAGCAGTACGGCAAGACCATCGGCTCCTATCAGGCCGTCGCGCACCTGTTGGCGGAGAGCCTGACCCTGACCGAGGGAGCCGAGAGCATCATGCGCCACGCCGCGTGGGCCGTGGATGAACTGCCCTCTGCCGAAGCCCTGCGCGCCGCGCAGATGGCCAAGGTGTACTGCGCCCGTGCCGCCCGCACCGTCTGCGAGACCTCGATCCAGGTGCACGGCGGCATCGGCAACACCTGGGAATGCCTGGCGCACGTCTTCCTGCGGCGCGCCCTGAACTCGACCGAACTGTGGCCCGTCAAGTTGGAGGAGATCGATCTTGGACTTTCGTGATTCGCCGGACGAGGCGGCGTTCCGGGGCCGGCTGCGCGAGTGGCTTTCCGTGCACGCCAAGGACTTTCCGACCTCGGGTGACGAGTACTGGGCCAAAGCCGCCGAGTGGCACCGGGCGCTGTACGAGGGTGGGTTCTTCGGTCTGTCGTGGCCACAAGAGTTCGGCGGTCAGGAGCTGGCGCCCCTGTACGACGTGATCCTCGACGAGGAGCTGACCCGCGCCGGAGCGCCGGCCAGGCCGAGCCTGGGCTATCTGGTCACGGGGCTGGGTCGCCACGGCAGCAAGGAACTCCAACAACGGTTCCTGCCGGGCATGATCAACGGCACCGAGCGCTGGTGTCAGGGGTTCAGCGAACCCGGGGCGGGCTCCGATCTGGCGTCGCTGACCACCACCGCGGTTCTCGATGGCGACAACTACGTCATCAACGGCCACAAGATCTGGACCAGCTATTCCGACGACGCCGACTGGTGCCTGCTGCTGGCCCGCACCGACCCGGAAGCCAAACGGCACCGCGGCATTTCGGCGTTCATCATCTCGATGCACCAGGACGGCATCGAACAGCGCCCGCTGAAGATGATCAGCGGTGTCACCAAAGAGTTCGGTCAGGTCGCCTTCGACGGGGCAGTGGTACCCGCCGACCAGATGGTCGGAGCACCCGGCGAAGGCTGGCCGCTGGCGATGACCGTCGTCGGCCACGAGCGGGAACCCTCCACGCTGGGCTTCGCCGCCCGCTACGGCAAGACCGTCGCCGAGTTGGTCAAGCGGGTGGACGGGCCGGTGCCCGAGGAACTCGCTTGGGCCGCAGTGGAAACCGAGATGCTCACCCGTCATGTGCAACGCAGGCTCTCCGAACAGCTCGACGGGATATCGCACGGCTCCGACGGGTCCATCGACAAGCTGTTGATGACCTGGGCGGAGCAATCGGTGGGGCACGCGGTGCTCGCGGTCACCGGCACAGGTGACGACAAACTGCTCGAGGCCTATCTGTACAGCCGCGCACAGAGTGTCATGGGTGGTACCTCGCAGGTGCAGAAGAACATCATCGCGTCGCGAATATTGGGCCTGGGCGTTTGATGAGCGCTTGCGCGAAGAAAAGAGGATTTTGAACATGTACGACATGCCCGACGAAATTCAGGTCACCGCCGACGGCGCGCTGCGGATCATCACGCTCAACCGGCCCGACGAACTCAACGCCGTCAACGACAACCTGCACGTCGGCCTGGCCAGGGTGTGGGACGCGCTCAACGAGGATGCCGGTGCGCGGGCGGCAGTGATCACCGGTGCGGGCCGGGCGTTTTCGGCCGGCGGTGACTTCAACTACCTCGACGAGTTGCGCAATGACGAAGCGCTGCGGCAGAAGACGATCAAACACGGCCGGGATCTGGTCATCGGCATGGTGCGCTGCCGGGTGCCGGTGATCGCCGCGGTCAACGGTCCGGCCGTCGGATTAGGCTGCAGCCTGGCCGCGCTGAGCGACATCGTCTACATGGCGGAGACCGCGTTCTTCGCCGACCCGCACGTGCAGATCGGCCTGGTCGCCGCCGACGGTGGCCCGCTGGTGTGGCCGTCGCAGATCAGCCTGTTGCAGGCCAAGGAGTTTGCGCTGACCGGCGTGCGGATCAAGGCACCGCGCGCCGTCGAGCTCGGCCTGGCCAACCACGTCGTCGTCGACCCGCTGGCCGAGGCGATCGCCTGCGCGAAGAAGATCCTCGAGCTGCCGCAGCAGGCCGTCGAGGCCACCAAGCGGCTGATGAACATCCAGCTGGAGAAGTCGGTGATGGCGTCGCTGGACTACGCCAACCTCGCGGAGTACGTCTCCTTCGGCACGGCCGACTTCAACCGAATCGTCGACGGCCTGGTCGCCAAGTCGTGATTTGAGGAGTTTCAG
>JBEVFK010000135.1:0-25364 GCA_040512325.1 Mycobacterium sp.
TCGACGGCAAGGGGATTGCGCTGCACCTGGGGCGGGCCCGACGCACGGCGTCGCCGGGGCAGCGAATTGTGTTGCTGTCCCAGCACGGTGGCTGCACCATGCCAGGCTGCACCGCCAGCGGCTACCGCTCCCAGGTCCATCATGCGAACAAAGACTGGAAAGACGGCGGCGAGACCAATATCGAAGACTTGACGTTGGCGTGTGGGCCGGATAATCGGATGGTCGACACCACGGGGTGGACCACCCGAAATAGACCTGAGGACGGGGTCACCGAATGGATCCCACCACCAGAGCTCGACTGCGGCCAAACCCGCATCAACACCTACCACCACCCCGAACGGATCCTCGCCCCCGACGACCCGTAAGTGACACGCCGCCAACAACAGCCGGCTACCGGCATGCGGTGCAACGCCAAGCAGACTGACCCTGTCGCAGCGTGGGACTACGGGCCGGCCACCAGATTCGGCGGATCGTTGCCCTCGGCGAACTCCTCGATCTGAGCCAGCGCCACCGCCCAGGCTCGTTCCTCGGCACCTTTGGTACTTCCCGCCACATGCGGGGTCAGCAGTAGGCCGGGAGCCGACCACAACGGATGTCCTTCGGGTAGCGGCTCGGGCTCGGTGACATCCAGCGCGGCACGAAGGCGGCCGGAGTGCAGCTCGACGAGCAGCGCATCGGTGTCCACTGCCCCGCCACGGCCGGCGTTGACCACTACCGCACCGTCGCGGAGCTTGGCGAGGAATCCGGCGTTGACGAGATGACGGGTCGAGGGGTCGTCCGGCAGCATCGCCACGACGGCGTCAGCGTCGGGCAGCAGGCCGTCGATAGCGTCCAGCGCGTGCACGCCGGCTCTGGCCCGCTGCCCGACAAGGGTCACGTCAACCTCGAACGGAGCCAGCCTGGCGGCGAGATTGGTCGCCAGATCGCCCGCCCCCAACACCACGATCCGCTTGCCGATCAACGTCTCGGTGTACTTCGGTCGCCAGACACCCTCTGACTGCGCCGCTTCGAACAGCGGTAGCTCCCGGTAGATGGCCAGCAGCACGGCCACCACCCACTCGGCTGACGAGCCGCCGTGGGCTCCGCGACCGTTGGACAACATCACGCCGTCGGGGCGGTGCGGCAGCCACTGCTCGTAGCCGGCATGGAGCGTCTGAATCAGACGAAGGGCGGGTAGCTCGGCGAGCTTCGTCCCGGTTTCCGTGGCGTCGTAGTCGACCACCACCACGCCGGCGTCCAGGTGGTCCGGGGGCCACGGATTGCCGGGCACGTAGCGGACCGCCTCGATGTTCCTTGAGCTGCTGAGCATTTCGAACCCGAGCTCGTCGGGGACAAGCACCGTCAGCGGTGATACGTTGCGGCCGGCATGGGCCGCATCCCGGGTTTCCATCCGACCATCGTTGCGAACGTCGTGGTGCAGCGTCAAACGCGCAGCTCTCTAGAACCACGGTGGGTCGAATACTTTCCGTCATATGCGGGCTAAGGTCACCATGGGGACACCGTGGGGCACATGAGCAGGAATGGGGCTGGTCCGGTGATCGAGCGTGTGCCCGGTGCTGACCTGGTGTACGAGTCGGTCACGGACGCGGTGGGCAATACCCCGCTGGTGCGCCTCAGCGGCACCACCGGTGCCCGCATCTACCTCAAGCTCGAGTACCTCAATCCCGGTGGCAGCGTCAAGGATCGCGCAGCCCGGGAGATGGTGCTGACGGCTGAATCCGCGGGACTGCTGAAGCCGGGCGGCACCATCGTCGAGGGCACCTCGGGAAACACGGGCATCGGTCTGGCGTTGATCGCGGCTGCCCGCGGGTATCGCGTCATCACCGTCCTTCCCGACAAGACGAGCACCGACAAGCTCGATCTGTTGCACGCGCTCGGCGCGAAAGTCGTGATCACCGCCTCCGGCAGACCTGTCGGTCACCCCGAACATGTGCGCTCGCTGGCGCGCCGCATCGCCGACGAGACACCCGGCGGTTGGCTCGCCGACCAATACGACAACCCGGCCAATCCACGCGCCCATTTCGAGACAACCGGTCCTGAACTGTGGCAGCAGACGCACGGTGCAATCACCCATCTGGTGGCAGGTGTCGGTACCGGGGGCACCATCACCGGCACCGGGGAGTACCTGAAATCTGCTTCAGGACAGCGGGTTCAGGTGGTGGCGGCCGATCCGTCGTCGTCGCGGTACTCCGGCGGTGATGGCCGCGCCTACTACATCGAATCGGTCGGGCACTATCTGCACCCGGACACCGATGACGACATCTGGCCCGGGTCATATCACCCCGATGTGGTCGACGAGTTCATCACCGTCGAGGACCGGGAGGCCATCAACACCGCCCGCCGAGTAGCTGCCGAGGACGGCATCTTCATGGGCGGATCAGGTGGACTCGCGGTCGCCGCCGCCCTGACGTTGGCAGCCCGGGTACCGCCGGAATCGGTGATCGCGGTGATCATCCCCGATTCTGGCCGCAACTATCTGACCAAGTACTACAACGACGGTTGGCTCTCCCGGTGGGGTTTCGACGACCGGGTCGCGCCCGTGTTCAGCGCGCATCGCGCGTATGTGGGTGTGCCCATCGATTCCACGCTCGCCGATGCCCGATCAGCCGCATCCGAACTGACCGTGCTGCCGGTCCACATCCGGCGCAGCGGCACCACGGTGGTGGCCGCCGAGATCGTCGGGACCATCGATCTCGACGCCACCAGCGCGCTGCCGCCCGAGGCCTCGCTCCGCGACCATCTCGGAGCGGTACCGACGCTGGCCGGTATCGGCGAACCGCTTGCAGCCGTGCGGGATCGGGCGACGCAGCAGGGGTCGCGGCTGGTGGTGCTGGTCCATGACGGCGTAGCGCAGGGCCTCGTACTCACCGCCGAGATCGTCGGCTAGACGTCCGAACTCTCCCGCCACAGATCGATACCGGAATCGGAGGCGTACTGGTCGATTTCGCCGATCTCCTCGGACGTGAAGTCCAGATTCGCCAGGGCACCCAGGTTTTCGTCGAGCTGCTCGACGCTCGAGGCGCCGACCAGTGTCGAGGACACCGCGGGGTCGCGCAGCACCCAGGCCAGCGCAAGTTGGGCCAGCGTCTGCCCCCGCCGTTCGGCGATCCCGGCCAGTCCACGAAGCCGGTCACGGACCTCATCGGTGACCAATTCGTCGTCGAAAGTGGGCCGCGCGGTGGCGCGTTCGATCTCCGCGGCGGGCTGCGCCAGGTAGCGGTCCGTCAGCAGACCCTGCGCCAGCGCGGTGAACGCGATCGCGCCCATGCCGGCTTTGGTGAGTTCAGTGGTGAGTTCACCTTCGATCCATCGGTTCAGCAATGAGTACGACGGCTGATGAATCACCAGGGGAGTACCCAGTTTCCGGGCGATGGCCGCTGCCTCCGCGGTCTTGGCCGCCGAGTACGACGAGATGCCGACGTACCGTGCCTTACCCGCTCGCACGGCAGTGTCCAGGGCGCCGATGGTCTCCTCGAGCGGGGTCACCGGATCGATGCGGTGGGAGTAGAAGATGTCGACGTAATCGAGACCGAGCCGGTCCAGCGACTCATCGAGGCTGGCGAGCAGATAGGCACGGCCGCCGAGTTGACCGTAGGGACCGGGCCACATGTCCCAACCGGCCTTGGTCGAGATGATCAGCTCATTGCGATAGGGCTTGAAATCGCGCCGCAGCATCCGGCCGAAATTCTCCTCGGCGGAGCCGTAGGGCGGGCCGTAGTTGTTGGCCAGATCGAAGTGGGTGATCCCACGATCGAACGCATGCCGCAGCACCTCCCGTTGCCCGTCGAAGGGTCGGTTGTCGCCGAAGTTGTACCAGAGCCCGAGCGAGATGGCCGGCAGCAGCAGTCCGGAGGTGCCGACCCTTCGATAGGGCATTGTTGCGTAGCGCTCCCGCGCCGCCACCCACGGCTCGTGGGTGAAGGGAACGTCGGTGATAGCAAGGTCATCGGACATGGGCACAAGCCTAGTGACGAAAGTCGTGCCGCTGGGAACATTGTTGTGTTCTTGACTGCTGTTCCCTTCGCAGCACCACCAGATGAGCAACACCGATGGAGGATGTAAGGGTGAGCACACCAACTGTGCCAGGTGTCGACGGGCCTCAGTTCGTGGTGGTGCACCAGAGTGATCCGCTGGCAGCGCCGCTGCTCGACGAGCTCACGGTCGAGTACCACGCCCGATACGGCGACCTGAGCGGCAGCGAGTACGGCGATCTGCGCGCCTACCCGGCGCAGGAGTTCGCGCCGCCGGGCGGGGTGCTGGTGGTGGCCGTGCGTGACGGCGAGCCGGTGGCCGGTGGCGCGTTCCGTCGACACGACTCCTCGACTGCCGAGCTGAAGCGAATCTGGACCGCCACCGGGCACCGGAAGCGGGGCTACGGCAAGCTGGTGGTCGCGGAACTGGAGCGCATCGCGTCGGCGAGTGGATACACCCGCGTCTGTCTGACCACCGGCCCGCGACAGCCCGAGGCGGTCGCCCTGTATCTCGCGATGGGTTACACCCCGCTCTACGATCCGACGTTGCCGTCCGAGCAGGTGGGTATCCATCCGTTCGAGAAGCTGCTGAAAGAGGTTGTCTTGTGACCGACCCCCAGACTGACCCCCAGACCCAGACCCAAGAGGCGACCTTCGACGAGGCCTGGAATCAGTGGCACGATGAGCGTGAGCGCTATTACGGCGACCCGCTGGGATGGGTGAGTCTCACGGGACTCCATTGGCTCACAGAGGAATTCGAGACAGTTGCCGACCTGCCGGGAAAGTGGCGTGCGGATGCCGACGCGGTGTACGTCGACGGGCTCGACGGAACCGAGCGGCTCGAACCGGTTGAGGGGGCGCCGGGGCTGCTCGTGGAGGCCGGGAACCGCCGGATCGAGGTGATCCGCCGTACCGGTTCGGTAGCGCTGCGGGTGCATGACCCGAAATCGCCGCATCTACAGAACTTCACGGGCATACCGGCCTACGAGCCGAGCGAGAAGTGGCGGGTCGTCGGCAGGTTCACGCCCTATGAGGAGCCGGCGGTGGTCACCACGGGCGCGGTGGTCGAGGGGCTCGAGCACCACCACGACGCGGTGGGTGTCATCGACTTCGACCTGGCGGGCAGGGCGCTGCAACTGGTGGCTTTCGGCAAGTCCACGGGTGGTCTGCACGTGTTGTTCACCGACGCCACCAGCGGCCGGACCACCTACCCTGCCGCCAGGTCACTGGCGGTGGCCGACCCTGGCGCCGACGGGACGGTGACGCTCGACTTCAACCGGGCGTCGAATCTGCCCTGCGCGTTCACCGACTACGCGACGTGCCCTGTGGCGCCGGCCGAGAACAGGCTCGCGATCGCGGTCGAAGCAGGCGAGAAGACCCCGCGCTGAGCATCAAGATTCACTGCGAGCAGATGGGTTGGCCCCCGCATCGATCAACGACATGATCGCGGTGACCAGACTGCGTAGGAGGACACCTGTGAGCAGCCATCAGCGCGCCGATTTTTTCGAGTCGTCCCGAACTCTTCCGAAAGCTCTGGAATCGGAGTGGGAGTGGCAACTTCAAGGCCGCTGCCGCTCGTATCCCTCCCAGGTCTTCTTTCCCGACGATGAGCGTGGGAAACGGCTTCGTGAGCGCGAGGAACAGGCCAAACGGGTCTGCCGTGTCTGCCCGGTCGTGGCTGCCTGCCGCAATCACGCCCTGCAGGTTCCCGAGCGGTTCGGTGTCTGGGGTGCGATGACGGCGCGCGAACGGGTCCGCACGCTCGAGGCGACGGAGGCTGAGCGCCGCGGGGCCTGACGCCGGCCCTCGGGGTGCCGCCACCTGGGTCTACAGGTCGACCGCGCGACGGCGCACCGGTGGCGGACCGACCTGGACGACGACGAGGTCGGCGGCATGGGCGGCCAATCGCGACAGGAAGGTGCCCGGATCGATCAGGCCTTCGGTATAGACCGTGAGACTAGCCCGACTCAGGGGCCGTCGAACTGGATCACCGGTTTGAGCACCGAGCCGTCGGCCGCCGCCGCCAGCGCATCGTTGATCTCGGTGAAAGGGTAGGTGCGTACCAGTCGGTCGAAGGGAAACCGGCCCTCCTGCCACAGCCGCAGCAGTTCGGGGATGAACGTCTGCGGGTCGGCGTCGCCTTCGATCACACCGGTGAGGGTGCGCCCCAGTAACAGGTGGCCCTGATTGATCACGGTGTCGTTGAAGTAGCCCTGCAGACCCAGGGTGGCGCAGGTGCCGGGGGAGCGCAGCACCGCGACGGCCTGTTGCACCACCGAACTCAAGCCGACGGCGTCGACGCTGTGGTCCACACCCCGGGGGCTCGCGGTCACCACCGCTGCCACCACGTCGTCGACCTCTTTCGGATTGATCAGATGCGTGGCGCCGAGTTCGGCGGCCATGGCCAACCGTTCGGCGTTCATGTCGACAGCGACGATAGTGGTGCAGCCCGCCGCGAGCGCGGCCATCACCGCACTCAGGCCCACTGCACCGAGCCCGAAGACGGCGATGCTGTCACCAGCGTTGGGACGCAACACGTTCAGCACGGCACCCGCGCCGGTCTGCAGACTGCAGCCCAACGGTCCCAGCAGTGCCAACGGCAGCGTGGCATCCACCTTCACCGCGTTGCGGGCACTGGCCACCGCATGGGTGCCGAAGGAGGACTGCCCGAACCAGTTGCCGTGCACCGGATCCCCGGATCGCGACATCGTGGTGGAACCATCCTTGCGACGGCCGCGGTAGTTCAGTGCCGCGAAGCGCGCGCAGTATGCAGGATGGCCGGAATCGCATTGCCGGCAATCGCGGCACGACTCGAAGCTGATGACAACGTGGTCACCGGGCGCCAAGGTGGTCACCGAGGGGCCGATCTCCTCGACGACACCGGATGCCTCGTGTCCGAGCACGGCAGGCAACGGCAGGGGAACAGCACCGTGGATGGCACTGAGGTCGGTGTGGCAGACCCCGACGCCGGCGACCCTGATGAGGACCTCGTCGGCGCGCAGGGGCCCGAACTCCACCTCCACGATCGACAGCGGGGCGTCGAGCGCCTCCAGGAGTGCGACTCGACCAGAATGGAGGGCTGTGGGCACCGGCATTCGGCCACCCTACCGGTTGGTTGGGACCGTCAGTCGATCTCGGTGAACGCCAGGATCGGAATCCGGCGCTCACCAGCGAGCTGCTCGTACTCCGCATACGAGGGAATGAACTCGATGGCCAGACCCCAGAGTCGTTCGCGGTCGGGGCTGCTGACCTCTTCACCCAGGAACGTCCCCGTGTACCCGCCGGCCGAGATGGTGACGGTGGGGTTGGCGAGCACGTTGTAGTACCAGGCGGGATGGCGAGCGCCGCCGTAATTCGACGCGATCACGATCGCCCGGCCCTGGTCGGTGAAGTACGTCAGGGGGGTGGTGCGGCGCCGTCCGGTGCGCGACCCGGTGTGGATGAGCAGGAGTTCCGGGGTGACCAGTGCCGAGGACAGCCGTCCGCGGGAGGCGCGCAGCAGGGTGGGGTCGATGCGGGGAGCGACCCGGCGGGCCAGCCAGCGGCCGGGCTTGGTCCCGGTGACGCGCGCGCCGTAGCGCAGCAGGGGTGAACCGGCCGTCGGGTCGACTGAGGGGATGCCCACGCGCTGATGATGGCATGCCCCGTTTGGTGGGCGCGTCTTGTGGTGTGGTCGGACCACACGCTAATATGTGGTCCGACCACATGTCTTGCGGACGAAGGATTCACCCCATGACCAAACGTCAGCTGCCGAAAGCTCGAGATCTGACTCCACTGCTGCAGTTCAAGACGCCGAGTCTGGACTTCAAGGCCAACCGCCTGCGCAAAGCGCAGACCGTCTACGACCTCCGCAAGATCGCGAAACGACGCACCCCCAAGGCTGCCTTCGACTACACCGAGGGCGCCGCGGAAGCGGAGATCTCCCTGGCCCGCGCCCGGCAGGCGTTCGAGGACATCGAATTCACCCCCGCGATCCTGCGCAATGTCGCCGACGTCTCCACCGGGTGGGATGTCCTCGGCGCGCCGGTGAGCCAGCCTTTCGGCATCGCTCCCACCGGATTCACCCGGATGATGCATACCGAGGGCGAGATCGCGGGCGCCCACGCCGCCGCGAAAGCGGGCATCCCGTTCTCGTTGTCGACCATGGGTACCACCGCGATCGAAGATGTCAAGGCCGCCAACCCCAACGGCCGCAACTGGTTTCAGCTCTACATGTGGAAAGACCGCGACCGGTCCATGGCATTGGTGGAGCGGGCGGCCAAGGCCGGTTTCGACACTCTGCTGGTGACCGTCGACGTGCCGGTCGCCGGTGCGCGTCTGCGCGACAAGCGCAACGGCTTCTCCTTGCCGCCGCAGCTGACCCTGAGCACCGTCGCCAACGCCATTCCGCGGCCGTGGTGGTGGTTCGACTTCCTGACCACCGAACCGCTGGCCTTCGCATCGCTTGATCGGTGGTCGGGAACCGTCGGGGAGCTGCTGGACTCCATGTTCGATCCCACGGTGGATTTCGAGGACCTGCGCTGGATCCGTGACCAGTGGCCGGGAAAGGTCGTCGTCAAGGGCGTGCAGAGCCTGGCGGACGCCAAGAAGATCGCCGAGGTGGGTGTCGACGGCATCATCTTGTCCAATCACGGTGGCCGACAGCTCGACCGGGCCCCGATCCCGTTCCACCTGCTTCCGGAGATCGTCCGGGAAGTGGGCAGCGAGTACGAGATCCATCTCGACACCGGCATCATGTCCGGTGCAGATATCGTCGCCGCGATCGCGCTCGGGGCACGGTTCACCCTGCTGGGCCGCGCCTACCTCTACGGCCTGATGGCCGGCGGCGAAGACGGCGTCAACCGGATGATCGAGATCGTCAGCGAACAGGTCAGCCGCACCATGCGACTGCTCGGGGTCTGCTCGCTCGAGGAGCTGGGCCCCGAGCACGTCACGCAACTGGTCCGGCTGGCGCCGCGATTGTCGCCGAGCGCGACGGCCGCCCTCAGCTGACGGCGGCCGCCGGAGGACGGCATCTCAGGACTACGGCATCTCAATTGTTCTCCTTGGGGGTCCCGCAGACGAAGGTCGACGTTGTCACCGCGATCCGCGCCACCGGTGGACAGGCGATTGCCGTCAGGGCAGATGTCCGGGAACTCGCCCGACGACGTGGCCCGGGTGGTGGCGTTCTACGCCGGCGATGACAGCGCGTTCGGCACGGGCATTTCGGCGCCCGTCACCGGTGGATCGGCGATGGGCTGATCCAGCCGGGGTCTGAGGGGGCGCGGCCTGCCTGCGGCGCCGAGGTCCCCTCACGACAAGTCGCGGACAAGTCGGGCACAAGTCGTCTGGCCGACAGTGGGTCTCTGCCAGCCCACCGTCGACCAGGAGCCCCCACGATGACGTCTGAACCCAGCACCAGCACCGCCGATGTGCCCGACATCCTCGGTATGGCGATCGCCCACCGGGTGATGCTGCGCGATCTGGATCGCACCACCGGTATCACGATGGCGATGGCAGACGGTGGCATGCCCATCACGCGGCGGCGCGTGCGCGCCCTGGTGCGGTATCTGGAGCTGATGGGCGAGTCCATCCACCATCACCATCACGCCGAAGACGACATCCTCTGGCCTGTCATCGAATTGCGGGCGGGAGCGCAGATCGACCTGGCTCCGTTGACCGGGGACCACGAAGCGCTGAGCCCGAAGCTAGACGGCCTGCGTATTGCCGTCGGGCTCTTCGGTGCCGGTCCGACACCGCGTAGCGCAGCCGTCGTCGCCGCGCGGTTGGTGGAGATGCGCAACATGCTCAGAGAGCACATCGCCGAGGAGGAACGCGACATCTTCCCGGTGATCCGGCGCTACCTGTCCGTCGCCGACTGGCAGGACGTCGAGGCGCGGATCCGCAAGGCGGGGGCGCGGATGACGTTCGAGCTCCCGCGGATCGCCGCGGCGGCGACACCGGCGGAGCTGGCCACGCTGAAAGAGGGGGCCGGGCCGATGATCGACGTGATGATCGCCGCGGTCAGGCCGAGGTACCGCCGGATGGAGAAGGCGATCTGGGGTTGAGCCCGGCCGCGGCGAGATCGGCGGTGACGCGCGCCAGGACCGCGCCGGCATCGGCGCGGTGCCGGGCGGCGTCCTGTGGGCGGCCCAGCGCCTCGGCGAGCAGGCCGAGGGCTTCATCGACGGTGCCGAAAGCAACTGAGCCCGAGTCGATTCCGGCGACCCGACCCGCCCACGGCCGCAGCTCGTCATAGGCGGCCGCGCCGGCGTCGAGATCACCCACCCGCACCGCCGCCCGGGCGAACAGCGCCATCCGGGCCAGCCAGTAGTAGTTGCGGCGCACCGGTGCTCGGGTGGCCCAGCGGGCCCGGGCCTCGTCGTCGCGCCCGGCGTCGAGCAGGCACAGCACCAGCGCCTCACACATGGCATCGGGATACACCTCGTGCAGGGCCAGCAGGACATCCGTCAGACCCGACAGGTCGCCGCGGGCGAAGGCGAGCACCAACTCGAACACGATCGCCGCCTCGGCGGCACTGGACATCCCGGTGTCGGCCATCTGCTGCGCGAGGCGACGGTACTGCGACTCGGCGTCGGCCAGGTTACCTGCCAGCACGGACAACACCGCCCGGTAGACCTCGACCACCTGGACCAGCGCGGCCAGCTGTCCGCTGGTGGAGCGTTCCACGGCCAGGTCGGCCTGCCGGATCGCCTCGGTCAGATCGGTGCGCGCGGAGGCGCCCAGGAACAGGAACCAGTGCGCCAACGCCTCGTAACCCAGCAGGCCGTGCTTCTGAGAAACCGAGAGTAGTTCTGCGACAAGCGGTTCCCGCTCATCGGCCAGGTCAGGACCGAGGGACAGGTAGGCGCGGGCATTGAGCGCCGCGCAGAGTGCGACCGGGTCGCCGGTGCGCCGCGCTGCTGTCACCGCGTCCTCAGACCAGCTGAGCACCTCGGCCATGCCGTACGCGGCGGCATGGTTCTCGGTCTCGAAGATCAGCGCCACCAGCAGCCACACCCGCGTCACCGGATCGACGTTCGGGTGCTCGGCGAGCGCTCGTCGCAGCGGCCCTTCGATATCGGTGTCATCGGGGGCGATTCCGTTGACAGTCCACGAGATCGGGGCGCGGTAGGCGGTCAGCGCGGCGAGCAGCAGACGGTCGTCGCCGGTGCGGGTGGCCAGGTGCACCGCCCGGGCCCGGGCCGGGCGCGCGCGGACCGCGGCGCCGGCCTGGGCCGCTGCGCGAGTCAGCGCGATGAGCATGTTCACCTGATCGGAGGCAGGCAGGCCGCCGTGCGCGATGTCGGACATCCGCACCGCCGCCTCGGCGAGGTGCAGCGCCTCGGTGGGGGAGTTGAGCGCCATCGCCTGCTCGACGGCCGCTGCGGCCAGGGTGGCGGCGTCGGCGGCGGTGGCAGGCGTTGCCGCGGCCAGTCCATGATGGGCGAGCGCGGCGACATCGGGCACCGGGACGGCCCGCAGTTCGGCCAGTGCGGCGGCGTGCCAGCGGGCCCGCCGCAGCGCGGGCGTGTCTTCGTAGAGGGTGTCCCGGACCAGCGCGTGGGTGAAGCGCACCTGGCCGGGGCCGGGCTCGGTGAGCAGGCCTGCCAGCACCGCCGCCTCCAGACCGTCGAGCACCTCATCCTCATCGCGTCGGGCGATGCGCAGCAGCAGGTCGACGTCGAGTTCGCGGCCCAGGACCGCCGCCTGTTGCAGCACCGTTCGTGCTGAACCCGGAAGCCGGGAAAGCCTGCGACGCAATACCTCCCGCACACCCGCAGGCACACCCGCGGTGGCTGCCGCCCGGCCCTCGGAGGCGAGCAGCCGGGCGAACTCGGTGACAAACAGCGGATTGCCGCCGGTGCGCTCGATCAGCCGATCGATGAGTCCGGTGTCGTACTGATACCCCGCCGCGGTGGTGTGCTCACCGATCAGGGCCGTCACGCCGGCGCGGCTGAGCCCGTCGAGATCGAGGCGGTCGGCGGTCACCGCGGCCAGCGCCGCCCAGGTGGCGGTGAGGTCCGGTCCGGCCTCGGCGCTGCGATGAGCCCCGAGTATCAGGATCGGCCGGTCGGCGAGATCATGGGCGAAACCGCGCAACAGTTGCAGTGTCGCGCCGTCGGCCCGGTGCAGGTCGTCGAGAACCACGAGCAGCGGCCCGGCGCTGGTCGCCGCCCGCAACCGGCCACCTACGGCGAGTGCGAGTTCGAACGCCGACCCGAGTGTCGGCGCCGCGTCGCCGAGCGACTGCACCACCTCGGACCAGGCCCAGGCCGGAGGTGCACCGTCGACCTCGGGACAGCGCCCGCGGGCGGTCCGCCACCCGCGCTCGGCGAGCCGGTCCGCGACCACGTCGGCCAGCGTCGTCTTGCCTGCGCCTGCCTCGGCGCCCACCCAGACCACCCGCAGGCCGGTCGTGGTCACGGACTGGGCGGCCGCCTCGATGCGCGTCAGTTCGGTGGACCGGCCGACGATGGTGGCGCGGTGCCGGGCTGCCGGCGCCGGGCTCGGGGGACGCGTCGGCGTCGGTACCGGCGCCGGGATGGTGCGGTGGAAGAGTTTGTCGGACTGTTCGAGGATGTCGGTCTCCAGCGTGCGCAGCGCCGGGCCGGGATCGATACCGAGTTCGTCAGCCAGCCGTTCGCGGGAGATGCGCAGCTGCGTCAGGGCGTCGCTCTGCCTGCCGGCCCGGTACAGCGCAAGGGCCAACAGCCGAACGGCCTCCTCGCGTAACGGGTCGGCGGCCAGATGACGTTCCAGTTCGGGGATGATCGCCGACTCCCGACCGAGGTCGAGGGCGAGGGCGGCGTACTGCTCGATGGCGGTGGCCCGCAATCCGGCCAGGCGGGCCGACTCCGTTGCCGCCCAGTCGGCGTCGACGAACTCGGGCAACACCGATCCCGCCCAGCAGTCCAGTGCCGACCGCAGCAGACCGGCGCGGACCACGGCGTCGGAGGCGGCGTCGGCGTCACGCAGCAGCGCCTCGAACCGCCAGGAGTCCACGGCGTCCACCGGAAGCCGCAGCGCATAACCCGGCGCCGAGCTCACCAATACCTGCGCCGGAGCCCGGCGGGCGCGGTCGGGTTCCAAGGCACGCCGCAGATTCGAGATGTGCACCTGCAGACCACCGAGCGCCTTCGGCGGAGGTTCTGCAGCCCAGATGTCTTCGATGATCCGGTCGGTGGAGACCACTTCGCCTGCGGCCAGCGCCAGGCGCGCGAGCACCGCACGTGGCTGCGGACCACGGAGCTCGACAGGCTCTCCAGCCACCTGGACCGTCAGCGGCCCGAACAGGGTGATTCGGATGTCGCTCATTGCCGAGACAGAATATGCAGCGACGTCAGCGGTGCTCAGTCCGGGATCTGAGTCTGCTGATACAGCGCCAGCTTCCAGTCGCCGCCGACGCGGTGATACGCGCTCGACATCGCTCCGGTGAACGCCGGCTCGTCGTCGTCTCGGTAGCCGATCCCGGTGTAGACCAAGGTCGCGTTGTTCTGGTCGGGTTCGACGAGGCGCACATCGCGAATCTCATAGGTGCGCCACGGTGGTGCGTCCGACAGCGCGCTCACCACGGTGTCGCGATCCATCACCATGCCGTTGGCCAGCACCATCAGCGCATCCGGCAGCATCACCTCGCCGTAGAACCGCGATCCCGTCGAATCGCACAGTGAATCCCAGCCGGCCCGCTCGAGCTGGAGCAGAGCCTCCAGCAATTCATTGTTTGTTGTCATGACATCAGCGATACCCACCTGCGGACGTTTGGCATCTGCGCACACGGGTCATCATGCGAGCGTGAATCTCCTTCCGACGCCCGACGTGGCGATCACCGATGCCGACGTCGCGGAGGCGCTGGGGCGCGCGGTGCGCATCATCAACCCCCTGCTGTCGGTGTTGTGGGGTACCGATCCGGTGGGGTTGAAACGCCGGCGCGCTCAGGACGGCGATGACGGCCCGCTGGGTAAAGCCGCGGACGCCGTCAGTTGGGCGCTGAACACCGCCGAGGTGCCGGGCACCCTGGCCTGGGACGAGATGGCTCTCGACGCTCGCGTCGACTGGTGGGTGCAGCGAGTGGGTGGGCTCAACACCGTGGCGGTGGCCTTTCCCGGCTTCCTCGGGGTGCTGGCCCGCCGCCTACCCCTCCAGGATGTGCTCGGCTTCACCAACCAGGCCATCGTGCTGTGTGCGGTGGCGCGGGAGCTGGGTGTCACCGACCAGCGCCACCAGGTGCGGCTGCTGGCCGCGGTGCTCTGCCACCGGGAGCTGAGTCCCGACGACGAGACCGCAGACGACGGTCCGTCGCGGGAGATCCCGCACACCCCGATGGGCGTCGCCAAGGCGCTGTGGGAGCTGATGGGACTGTTCGGTGCCGTCCTCGCGGAGCTGGGCAAGCGCCCCCAGCCGCGCGCACTGTTTCGGTATCTGGGCATGCTGCCCGCGGTGGGCGCGGTGGTGGCGTACGTCGGTGAATGGGGTGCCCTGGCGCGCGCGGCCAAGGCCGGACGGCGCTGGATCGCCCAGCACCCGCACACGTCGACGACCGTCAGCAGCTGAACTTCGCGGTATCCACCGTCCAGGCCTGAGCCTGCTCGCTCATGGTGAAGCCCAGTCCGGGCCGATCCGACAGGTGCATACGTCCGTCGCGGGTCTCGAGGTGTTCATTGAACAGCGGATCCAGCCAATCAAAATGCTCGACCCAGGTGCCGTGCGGGTAGGTGGCCGCCAGGTGCAGATGAATCTCCATCGCAAAGTGGGGCGCCAGTTGCAGGTTCTGCATCTCGGCCACGGTGGCCAGACGCAGGAACTGGGTGATGCCGCCGATCCGCGGGGCGTCGGGCTGGATGATGTCGACCGCACCGGCGTCGATGAGGCGCTGGTGTTCGCTGACACTGGCCAGCATCTCACCGGTGGCGATGGAGGTGTCCAGGCAGCGGGCCAGATGGGCGTGCCCCTCGGCGTCGTAGGCGTCGAGCGGTTCTTCGATCCACACCAGGTTGAACTGCTCGAGAATCCGGCCCATCCGCATGGCAGTCGGGCGGTCCCACTGTTGATTGGCGTCGACCATCAGCGGCACATCGTCACCGAGGTGTTCGCGGACCTTTTCCAGCCTGCTGATGTCGGCACGCCAATCCGGTTGGCCGACTTTGATCTTGATACCGCCGATACCGTTGGCCAGGGCGGCGCTGGCGTTCTCCAGCACCTGGTCGATCGGGGTGTGCAGGAATCCGCCCGAGGTGTTGTAGGTGCGTACGGAATCGCTGTGGGCGCCGAGCAGTTTGGCCATCGGCAACTGCGCGCGTTTGGCTTTGAGATCCCACAGGGCGATGTCGAACGCGGCGATGGCCTGAGTGGACACCCCGCTGCGGCCCACCGAGGCACCCGCCCACACCAGTTTGGTCCAGATCTTGGCGATGTCGTTGGGATCTTCACCCAGCAGTACCGGCGCGATTTCGCGGGCGTGGGCGAATTGGGCCGGCCCGCCGGCCCTCTTGGAGTAACTGAAGCCGATGCCCTGGTGCCCCTGGGTGCTGCGGATCTCGGCGAACAGGAACACCACTTCGGTCATGGGTTTCTGGCGTCCCGTCAGCACCTTGGCGTCGCTGATCGGATTCTTCAACGGCAGCGCGATGGACGAGAGCGTGATCGACTCGATGTGATCCAGGGTGGCGGCCCCGGCTTCGAGTGCCGTGATGGTGGGGACGGACATCGGTTCTCCTTGGCTTCGTCGGTGGGCTTCGTCGGTGGGCTTCGTCGTTGGGCGTGGTGGGTGGATCTCAGGCCAGGTGGCCGTCGACCCGCTGCGGGATCCCGAGTGGGTTGTCGCGGCGGATTTCCTTGGGTACCAGGTCTTCCGGGAAGTTCTGGTAGGCGACCGGGCGGAGGAAACGCTCGATCGCCCGGCTGCCGACCGACGTGGTCGAGGGTGCTGAGGTCGCCGGGAAAGGGCCGCCGTGCACCGTGGCGTGGCCCACCTCGACGCCGGTCGGCCACCCGTTGAACACGAGCCGCCCCGCCAGGAGCTCCAGGCGGGGGAGCAGGCCCGCGACCTGGGGGTGGTCCGCGGTGGTGGCGTGCACCGTTGCGGTGAGTTGGCCGTCCAGCGTCGCGACGACGTCGGCGAGCTGGTCTGGACGAGTGCGGACGATCACCGACGACGGGCCGAAGACTTCGTCGGCTAGGGCGGCGTGGCGAAGGTAATCCTCGGCGGTGGTGACCAATAACTGTGCCGCACCGGCACAGCCGCCACCGTTCGACCCGCCCGCTGCCACCTGCTGCACCCCCGGCGTCTCGGCGGCTCGGCGGGCACCGTTGGTGAAGGCCGCGGCGATACCGGCATTGAGCAGCGGTCCGCCCGGAGCATCGGCCAACGCGGCCGCCGCCGCGGAGATGAAGACCTCGGCGTCGGGGCCGTCGGCGACGAACACCACACCGGGGCTGGTGCACAACTGGCCGAGACCGGTCAGCATCGACGCCACGAAATCGCGCCCGAGCTGCGCGGCCCGATCCGCCATAGCGCCGGGAAACACGAACACCGGGTTGATGCTCGACATCTCGGCGTACACGGGAATCGGAACAGGCCGGGCTGCGGCCGCTGCGGTGAGCGCGAGCCCCGCACGTCGAGAACCGGTGAACCCCACCGCCTTGATCCGCGGATCCGAGACCAGGCTGACCCCCACCTCGATGCCCGAGCTGATCAGCAACGAGAAGACGCCCTCCGGAAAGCCATGTACAGCAACGGCTTTGCCGACTGCCCGACCGACGAGCTCGGAGGTGCCCGGATGGCCCGGATGCGCTTTGACGATCACCGGGGCGCCGGCTGCCAGCGCGGACGCGGTGTCGCCGCCTGCGACGGAGAACGCCAGCGGAAAGTTACTGGCAGCGAACACCGCGACCGGACCGACGGGAATCGACCGCTGCCGCAGATCGGGTTTGGGCAGTGGCGTGCGGGCCGGATCAGGGGTGTCCAGTCGGGCCTGGGACCAGCTGCCGTCGCGCACCACGTCGGCGAACAATCGCAATTGACCGGTGGTCCGGGCTGTTTCACCCTCGACCCGGGCCGTGGGGATGCCGGTCTCAGCAGTGACGCGGTCGGTCAGAGTGTCACCGAGAGCCTCGATCTCGGCGGCGATGGTCTCCAGGAAGGCCGCTCGCTCGGCCGGCGACGTCTGCCGGTAGCGCTCGAATGCCTGCTCCGCCAGGGCGGCGGCGTGATCGACGTCCGCGGGCCCGGCATCGTGATACGCGGGTTCCAGCCGGGCACCTGTCGCCGGATCGGTTGCGTGGAATTCGGGACCTTCGTGGGATTCGCCCGCGCCGATGAGGCTGGCACCGGTGAGTGCGTGGACGGAAGTCATCAGCTCACCTTCTTGATCAGTTCGGCCAGTTCGGCCACTTCGCTTGCGGCGAGATCGGTCAACGGTGGCCGCACCGGACCGGCGGGCCTGCCGATCACACTCATGCCTGCTTTGATGATGCTGACCGCGTAGCCCTCCTTGCGGTTCCGTAGATCGCAGTAGGGAATCACGAAGTCGTTGAGCGCCTTGATGACCCAGGCGGTGTCGTCTCGCCGCACCGCATGGTAGAAGTCCAGTGCGAACTGTGGCACGAAGTTGAAGATGGCCGACGAGTAGGTGGTGACGCCGAGTTTGAGGTAGGGCAGCGCGAACATCTCGGCGGTCGGCAGCCCGCCGATGTAGGTGAGCCGATCGCCGATACCCGCATAGATCCGGGTCATCAACTCGATATTGCCGTAGCCGTCTTTGTATCCGATCAGGTTGGGACACGCATCGACCAACTGGGCCACTGCCGCTGCGGAGTAGATGGCGTTGGCCCGGGAGTAGATGGTGACACCCAGGTTCGTGGCCGCGCACACCTGCTTGACGTGTGCCACGAGACCGTCTTGACTGGCTTCGGTCAGATACGGCGGGAACAACAGAATGCCCTGTGCGCCCGCCTTTTCGGCAGCTTGCACCATCTCGACGGCGATGGCGGTGCCGTAGCCGGCAGGAGCGACCACCGGCAGATCCGCGGGAGCCTCGGCCACCGCCGCGGCAACCACGCGCACCACCTCCGCCGGTGTGAGCGAGAAGAATTCACCGGTACCGCCCGCGGCGAACAGCCCCGCCAGCTCGTACTCGCTGAGCAGCCCGATGTTGTCGCGATAGGCGGCGTCGTCGAAGGCCTGGTCGTCGCGCAGATGGGTGATCGGAAAGGAGAGCAGACCGGATCCCAACTGGGCGGCCAGTTCTGCGGGGGTGGCAATCATGTGGTGGTGCCTCCGTGGTGGGGGTGGGGACGCGGATTGGGGGTCAGTGACGGCAGCGGCGGGGTCATACGCCCACTTCCTTGGTGGTGTCGGAGTTCTCGTCGGCGGTGTCTCTGCGGCGGGAGGCGATGATGCGGCGGATCACCGGCAGGGCGGCCAGTAACACCAGGACCACCAGGATGGTGCCGGAGATCGGTCGGGTGAAGAATCCCGTGGGATCGCCGTCGAAGATCAGCAGCGACCGGCGGATGTTGGATTCCACCAACGAGCCCAGCACGAAGGCCAGCACCATGGGACCGGGATCGAAGCCCATCTTCTTCATCAGGTAGCCGATGATGCCGAACGCCACCATGACGAAGATGTCGAAGGTGGAGTTGTTGATCGTGTACACCCCGAGCAGCGTGATCAGGGCGGTGATCGGCGCCAGGATGGCGGGGCGCACCCGCAGGATTCGTACGAACAGCCCCACCAGCGGGATGCTGAGGACCAGCAGCAGCAGGTTGCCGAGGTACATGGAATTGATGACACCCCAGAAGATGTCGGGATGTTCGTCGACCAGCTGCGGGCCGGGCGAGACACCGAGAATCAGCAGGGCGCCGAACAGCATCGCCATGGACGCGTTCGCGGGGATGCCGATGGTCAGCAGCGGGATGAACGACGACGTGGCTGCGGCGTTGTTCGCGGTTTCCGGTGCGGCGACACCTTCGACGGCGCCGCGGCCGAAACGTTCGGGGGTTTTGGAGCGTTTCTTCTCGGTGGCGTAGGCCACCAACGACGCCAGCACCGCACCGCCACCGGGCAGCACACCGAGGACGAATCCGATGATCGAGCCGCGACCCATCGCACCCGACGATTGCCGCAGATCCTTCCGGGAGGGCCAGACGTTGCCCACCTTGGCAGGCACATGCACTTTGCCGTGCCGGCTTTCGAGGTTGTAGAGGATCTCGCCGACACCGAAGAGTCCCATCGCGACCACCACGAAGTCGATACCGTCCGCGAGTTGCAGGCTGTCGAAGGTGAAACGGGAGGCCCCGGTGAAACTGTCGCGTCCCACGGTGGCCAGCAGCAGACCGATGGCAGCGGCGATCAGCGACTTGATGATGTTGCCGCTGCCGATGGCCGCCACCAGAAACACCCCGAACAACGCCAGGGCAGCGTACTCCGGCGGCCCGAAATCCAAGGCGATCTCGGCGACGATGGGCGCCAGCAGTGACAGGCCGATGATCGAGATCGTCGCGCCGACAAAGGAACCGATGGCCGCGATACCCAGTGCGGTGCCGGCTTTGCCCTGTTTGGCCAGAGCGAACCCGTCGAAGACGGTGACCACCGACGAGGCCTCGCCCGGCAATCGCAGCAGCACCGAGGTGATGGTGCCGCCGTACTGGGCGCCGTAGTAGATGCCGGCGAGCATGATGATCGCGGCCACCGGGTCGATGCCGTAGGTGATGGGCAACAGGATGGCGATGGTGGCCGCCGGGCCGAGGCCGGGGAGTACGCCGATGACCATGCCGACCAGCACGCCGATGAGGCAGTACAGCATGTTCTTCGGTTCGACGACGACGGCGAAACCTTCGAGGAAGGCGTTGAAATCCATGGTGGCTCCGGTCTGTTCGCGGGTGCCCGGTCAGAAGGCGAGCAGGTGGGGCAGCGGGATCCGCAGCCCGTAGAGGAAGAGGAGGTAGAACACCGCGACGGTGCCCACCGCGATCACGATGGTGTTGCGCCAGCTCTCCTTGCCCAGGAACCGCAACCAGATGACACACAGGGCCAGTGCCGGGATCTCGAACCCGGTGACCGGCATCAGCAGACCGAAGGCGATGAAGGTGATGGCGCCCACCGCGGGCAGAAAGCTGATGCGACTGAACTTTTCGGTATCGTGCAGACCCCGGCCGGCCACCAGCAGCAGTGCCGACAAGGCGGCGATCAGGATGCTGACGATGAACGGCCATGTCCCCGGGCCCGGCTCTCGCAGCGTGCCGAGGCCGTAGCGGTACGACAGGATCGCTGCTCCGATGCCGATGACGAGGCCGATCAGCCCCGCCGCGATCTGGTAGGCAGGGCCGCCGGCCGGCGGTCGCTCCTCCTCCAGCTCATGGGCGACTTCGGCGGCGATCTCGGACCTGAGGTCGGCCAACACCTCCCGGGTATGGGGATGGGTGCCGTCACCACCGGGGTGGGTCACGGCTCAGCCCTCGCGCAGGTTGATGCCGAACTGCTGCACCAGGTCGGCGTAGCGCTGCTGGTCTTCCTGCAGCTGGGTGAGCACCTCGTCGCCCGAGATTTCCATGGGGGTGAGGCTGTTCTGCTCGTTGAACGCCTTGTAGTCCTCTTTGGCGAACGTGGCCTTCATGCCTTCGGCCAGTTTGTCTTTGACGTCCTGGGGTGTCCCTTTGGGTACGGTCATGAACCGGTATTGCGCGACCTCGACATCCATGCCCTGTTCTTTGGCGGTCGCGACGTCCGGCAGGTACGCGATGCGCTCCGGGGAGAACACCGCCAGTGCCGTCAGCTTGCCCGACTGGACGTTCTCGATGGCTTCGCCCACCTGGATGGATGCCACATCGACCTGGTTGCCCAGCACCGCGGTGAGGGCGGGCGCACCTCCGTCGAACGGGACGGCCTGTGCGGCGATGTCACTGGTCTTGAACAGCAGGGCGGCCGAGAGTTGGGCGCCGGTGCCCACTCCGGTGGTGGCGTAGCGGATGGGGCGCGCCGCAGCCTTGATGTCACCCAGGTTGCGGAATCCGCTTTCGGGACTGGTGACCAGCACATAGTCATCCCGGGAGACACCTCCGACGATGTCGAACTGGTCGATCTCGGTGACTTCATCCGGGTCGACGGCCAGTGGCGTGATGGCGAACAACGAGGCGTTCTGGATGGCGATCACGGAACCGTCCGGCGTGGCGTTGGCGACCTCGGCAGCGGCCAGGGCGCCGTTGGCGCCCTCCCGGTTGACCACCGGGAACGACGCGCCCAGTTCTTCGCCGAGGCCTTTGGAGACTGCTCGGCTGATGAGATCGCTCGATCCGCCCGCGGAGGCGCCGACGTACATCTCGACGGTGCCCGGTGGGTAACTCTCGCTGTCACCACCACCGCCGGTGGTGTTTTGCACTCCGCCGCACCCGGTGACGACCAGGGTGGTGGCAGCGGTGGTGGCGAGAAGTGTGCGGATTCGAGTGGGTGCGAAGGTGGCCATGGTCGACTCCTGTGTCGGTGATGTGGCGATCACCAGGACACCAACTGTGTCCTGCATCACTTCACGATAGGAGTGCCGGGGATACCTGTCCAACGCCTAAAAGGCATGAATCCATATCAAGGAAGCATGAATGTCGGGCTGGGGCGTCAGCCCTTCTTGGCGATGCGCGGCGACAGCTGCACGATCTCCGGCACGACGCTGGGGTTCGCGTGCGCCATCTCCACCAGCGAAACCAGGGTGTCCGCAACATCTTTGAGCGCCGACATCCGGGCGGGCAACTGCCCGTGCTTCTTCCATGACTGCAAGAGCTCCGGGAGCAGATCACGATCGGCACCTCGGAGGATCTCGGTGTCCTCGGTGGGGCCGATGCCCACGCGCACGATCGACAGTTCGGGGTGCTCGCTGCGCCAGGAATGCAGGATCTCGTCGAGCGCGGCCTTGCTGGCGCTGTAGGCGGCGACCCCGGCGCGGGGGCGGCCGACATCGAAGCTGGACGCGATGAGTACCACGCCGTCGTCGGACAAGTGGGGCCGCGCGGCGCGCAGGACGTTGTTGGCACCGATGGCGTTGACCGAGAATGCGTGTACCCACGTCGCGACATCGGTGTCCTCGATGTAGGCGAACGGGATGACGGTGCTGGTGAACACCACGGCGTCGAGTCCGCCGAGAGCGTCCACCGCGTCGGCGACGACGCGATTGATCGCGGCGGTGTCTTCGATGTCGAGTTCGAAGGCGAAGCCGTTCACCTCGTCGGCGAGCTCGTCGAGAAGCTCGCGTCGCCGCGCTGCGACCGCGACGCGGGCGCCGCGCCCGGCTGCGCGCAGGGCCACGGCGTGGCCGATTCCCGACGAGGCTCCGACGACGAGAAGTCGCAGACCGCGGACATCCGCAGGTGCGTTCATGTGACCGACCACCTTCACTGGCTGAGCTTGGGTGTTAGGCCACCCTTCGTTCGAGGGGACTTTACACCGCGCCGCAGATGTGTCCCGCGCGATGATTCCCCGACGCGGCGCGGGTCAACACTTCATGAACCCGGACATGCACCGGAACCGAGCCCAGCCGAAGGGACAACCATGACTACCGAGTCCGTCAAGACACCCGGAAAGCCTCCTGTGGCAGACGCCAGCACCTGGCGGACCGCGCTGGACGAGCTGCGACGACGGGAAAAGGCCGCCACCAGAGAACTGGACGCGATCGCCGCCGAGCGGCGGAGATTGCCGATGGTCGAACTGCCCGACTACACCCTGATCGGCGCTGAGGGCCCGGTGCGCCTGGCCGACGTGTTCGGCGGCCGCTCCCAGCTGATCACCTACCACCACATGTGGTCCGACGGCGCGGAGTGGCAGTGCGGCGGCTGCACCGGACTCACCTCGCAGTACACCCGACTGGATTTCCTCGACAACTACGACGCCCGCTTCGTCATCGTCACCAATGGCCCCATCGACGAGGCGCTGGCCTACCGGGACAAGGTGGGCAACCGCATGCAGTGGTACTCGTCGTCGGAGAGTTCGTTCGGCGCCGATATGGACGCGCCGCCCGGCGGCGGCTTCGCGGTGAACGTCTTCTTCCGCGATGGCGACACCGTCTACCGCACGTGGCACACGAACGGCCGCGGCACCGAGCAGCTCAGCCACACCTTCCCGTTGATCGACCTGTTGCCCTGGGGGCGTCAGGAAGAGTGGCTGGACTCACCGGAGGGCTGGCCGAGACAACCCACGTACTCGGGATGGCTGGACAGCCCTGACATCGCCCGCGCCTACGGGAAGAAGCCCGCATGACCGACGAACGCTTCGTCGTCACCCGCACCGTCGCCGCGACACCCCGCGAGGTCTTCGCCGTGCTCACCGATCCGGATCGGCACCAGGACACCGAGCCCGGTGACTGGGTCCGCGACGCGGTGGACCCACAGCCCATCACCGGCACCGGACAGATCTTCGTGATCAATATGTTCCTGGAGTTCGCCGGCGGGCATTACGTGATGCACAACCTCGTCACCGAATTCGAGCCGGACCGCACCATCGCCTGGTTGCCGGGGCAGCTCAACGAGGCAGGCGAGCACGAGCCGGGCGGCTGGTGGTGGCGCTACGACCTGGCCCCCAACGGGGAGAACACCGACGTCACGATCACCTATGACTGGAGCCAGACGCCGCAGGCCTTCCGGGACCAGGTGGGCGGTATGCCCCCGTTCCCGCAAGAGTTCATCGTGGAATCTCTTGGTGCCCTGGAGTCTTCGATTCGGTGAGCAACGACAGGTAGGTCTGCTCGCGGGCGGTGAGCTCGTTGGTGGTGACCGCGCCGAAGGCGGCCGCGTCGCGGGCGAACCTGGCCGGGGCGTCAGCGAGGGCGTCGGGCCCTTCGAGCCGAAAGCTGCTGGGCGCCAACGGCCCGAACAGCAGTGCGCGGCGCAGCTGCGGCCAGTTCTGCAGGTCGGGCTCCACGCCGGCGGCCCGGGCGAACATGACCGCAACCAGGTTCATCCGGGTCTTCTGCGGCAGGCCCCGCCGAGCGCGGTAGGCCGCGATCGCGCCGCGCTGCGCGGTCGGGTCGTGCGGCATCAGGCCGGCCCAGGTGTACGCGATCCACCGGGCCTGCAGTTCCAGCGGGACGAAGTAACCGCCGGACTGATCCCACATCCCGACGAATGCCAGGCCCGGCAGGTCGGGGTGGAACGTGTAGCGGTCGGCATCCAGATGGGTGGCGTCGAGATCGACGGTGGCCCGGATGTCCTCGGACAGGAACGGCAGGTCGAGGGCGAACCCGGTGCCGAAGACCAGCCCGTCGAAGTCCTCTGACTGCCCGTCGGCAAAGGTCACCCGGGTGCCGGACACCGCAGACAGCCAGGGGCGCACCGAGATCCGGCCCTCGGCGACCAGTGGCAGGTACTGCTGGCTGAGCGTCACCCCGGCGGCGGACAACGACGCTTCGGGGGCGGGTGCGCCGTACTGCTCCGGGCTGCCCCCGGCCTCCACGACGATCTCTTTGAGTTGCCGGTCGACTTCCTCAGGCGGCAGGGTCTGGCTGGCCAGTACTCCGTAGCGGGTGAAAATCCGGTGGTCGGAGGGTACTCCGGCGGCGAACTTGGGCAGGACGTAGCGCTGGCGACGTTGGGTCACCACGACGTCGGCTCCGAGTTGCGCGAGTTCGGCGGCGATCTCCAGAGCGCTGATGGCGCCGCCGGCGACGAGTACCCGCTTGCCGAGGTAGGGCGCCGGCTCCCGGTAGCGGTCGGTGCTGATGACTCCCGCCGACCCGGTGAAGGTGTCGAGGCCCGCGACCCGCGGCACGGTCGGCGTACGGAATCTCCCGCTGGCCACCACCACCCGGTCGAAGCGCTCGGTGCCGTCGCGGTGGTCGACCAGCCAGGACCCGGCGTCGCGGCGCAGGAGTTCGACGCGGGTGTCGAGGCGGATGCGCGGCGGGAGGTCAAAGAGCGCGGCGTAGCGGTGCAGGTAGTCGAGGATGTCCTGATTGGCCGGATGGACGGTCGAGCGACGGTGCTCGAGATCGCTGAAGGCCGTCAACACCCTGCTGGTGTTGGTGTGCATGGTCGGCCACACGCCGCTACCGCCCGGGCGGCCCGTCCACTGCCCACCCAGCGTCGGGCCTTCCTCGAACAGCGTCGGCTCGAAGCCGTGTGCCAGTAGCCATCGCGCTGCGATCAGTCCGCCGGGCCCGGCACCGATGACTGCGACGCGGGGGCTCACCGTGGAACTGTCGCACGATGCGCCGGTCAGTACCCGTCGATCAGTGCGGTCAATATTCGGGTGAGTCGGGCGGCGACGTCGAAGATCGCCAGGCTCAGGTCCGGATCGCTGCGGTAGAGCGCCAGCACTTCCGGCGCGGGCGTGGCCATCTGCCACAGCGCGCCCGCCATCGCGGTGGCGGTGGCGATCACATCGACCGCCTCGACTTCCGACAGGGTGGGGCGTAGGCGCTGGAGCTCGGCGACGAT
>JBEVFK010000136.1:0-12610 GCA_040512325.1 Mycobacterium sp.
CCGAGCAGCGCAATGGTCTCGATGACGTGGTTGGCGGAGTGTCCCAGGGGCTCGAGCAGCCACCCGATGCCGTGGGAGAGGAATGCGCCCCAGCCGTAGGGGAAATTCGGGCCGAGGTTGTTGACCGCAGCGCCCCGGAAGATCGCGTAGGTCAGCACGACGAGGAAGATCATGAACAGGATGAGCCAGGCGCCGCCGGTGTGGGAGCCGTAGAACCTGGAGTCCCGCCCGTGCTCCTTGGGCTCGGAGCGCAGCCGAATGATCGAGAAGACGATGATGCCGAGCAGCACCGCCAGGGCAAAGAAGTCCTGCAGGAAGCCCAGGGCGTCCCAGCGGCCCACGAGCGGGATGTGGAATTCGGGGTTGAACAGCACGCCGTACGCCTCGAGATACACCGAGGCGAGGATGAAGAAACCCCACATGGTGAAGAAGTGGGCGATGCCGGGAATGTTCCACTTCAGCAGTTTGGCCTGGCCGAGGACCTCGGTGAACTGGGCTTTGACGCGAGCGGGGACGTCATCTTTGCGTCCCGCGGCGTCGCTGACGGGCTGTCCGGACCGGATCAGCTTGGTCAGCCAGAGCACTCGCTTGGCCGCCAGAGCCAGCACAACAAGCGTTCCGAGGAGGCCGATTCCGAGCCTCACCCATTCCAAGGTGCCCACGTTGTGCCTCCATAATCCACGTTACTGAAGAGTAACTTAATGGATGTTACCGGTCGGTAACTTGCGCTAGGTTCAGCTCATAGTTACATCTCGGCGATTATGTCCGCTACGGAGGCTTACCTAAGTTGACCCTGAATGTGGCGCGGGTCTCACTTGGAGGGGGTGAGCAGGGTGCGCAACATCGACAGCATCTCCGACCGAGATTCCGCCCCGAGGCGTCGGCGGATCCTGGCCACGTGATGCTCGACGGTCTTGGCCGAGATGAACAGCTGAGCCCCGATGTCGCGATACGGCATCCCCAGAACCAGCAGTTCGGCAACTTCGCGTTCACGATCGGACAGCGGTGAGCCGGTAGGTCCGGCGGCGCTCGTGGACCGGGTTCCGGAGCTTCCGCCGTCGGAGACCTCGGGTGTGCCGTCGGGGGGTTCCTGACCGCCCGCCGTCAACTTGAGGTCCCGGGCGATCTGCAGCATCGCGCCGGACACTCGCGGATCCGACGCCTGCAGCGCCGCCTGGCCGGCGAGTCTGGTCGCGTCCCAGGTGAGGCCGAACTGTGCGAGTCCTCGCGCAGCGGTGGTGACATCGTCCACGTCGACCTGGCGGGCGAGCACCCGGAGCCAGGACCGCCCCGCAACCGCCAGGGCCCGCGCGAAATCGCTGTGCGCGCCGGCGGCGGTGAGCGCCTGCCCATGGGGTGCCAGCGCTTCCGGCGAGTTGGCCAGGATCGCCGCGTGCACACCCGCCCAGTGCAGGGGCAGCGTCCACGCAATGGGGTCGCCCAGCGAGCTCAAGACACCGAACGCCTGCGACAGCGGGTGTGCCAGCCGGTCGGCTTGCCGCAGCCGTGCGGCCGACACCCACAGCTCACTCAGCGGTAGCAGCGAGTACAGATCGATCGCGTACTCGGTGAGCACGTCCATGGCTTCGGACCAGTGGGCCTGCAGGGCGCCGGCGTCACCGGTGCGGCGCGCGAGGCCGGTGCGCAAGGCGGCCGCCCACAACGCGTCGCGCCGATGCAGTCCCGCCGTGGGTACCGATGCGACGTCGGCACCCGCGCCCTGTAGATGACCGTCCTGCATCTTGACCCACGCCGACAACAGCCGATGCCGGTAGCCGTAAACCGGTTCCGCTGTCGTGCGTGCCTGTGTCCTGAGGGCCCGGTTGAGGACACTGCGGGCCCGGACCGCGTCCCCGGCGTGCAACGCGGCGAGGCTGACCAACGCAAGCGGGCTGTCCGGCAACACCTCGACCGCCGCCGAGTCCGGGCCGATGGCCTGGCCCAGTTGGGTGACCGCGGCCGGATAAGACTGTTCGACGGTGGCGAGCAGTCCGTCGGCCAGACTGCGGGCGGCCCGGGCAGCGGCCGTCGGCGGGCCGCTCGGGGCCGCCAGCGCAGCGCGCGCGGCGACCGCATCTCCGGTACCGATCAGCACCACGACAGCGCTCGCGCTGAGTACGGCATCCGGTTGAGGCCCGATCCAGGTGAACAAGTCGGCGGCATGAGCGGTGTTGCCGTCGTGGGCGGCCACCGCCGCCGCAACGCGCACGGCCGCAGCGCGCTCAGCGGGGTTCTCCGAGGTCAGCAGTTCATCGGCCAGGGCGGCAGCGGCAGCGCAGTCCCCGGTCAGTACCAGCGCGTCGGCAAGAGCGACGGTCGGCGCGTCCGCTCCGGCGTTGGCCGCGGCCCGCAGCAGGCGGGCGACCTCCTCCGGTCGGGTTCGTGCGCGCGCCGCCTCCGCGCTCAGGATCGTGGTCAGCGCGGGGTCGCGCACACCGTGCTCAGCCAGGCGGAGCGCCAGCTCGACCGCCATGGTGCCCATCTCGAGTTGTGAACGCAGCAAGGAGGTTTCGATGTCGTGATGCCGGGCGGTGCCGACAATCCTGCTGACCGACCTGTGCAACGTCGCCAGGAAGGAGGCTCCGTGCGCGGGATCGAGCAGCCCGGTGGCGTAGGCGCTCGCGACGAGCGATCTGGCCGAAGTGAGCTCGACCGCCAGTGCGGCAGCCACATCCGTCGGACCCAGGTCCGGACTCAGTGACGTGACGAGCAGAGCATCGAGCAGCGGTTCCTCGACGCGGCGCAACCGTTCGGTCAGGGTGTTCTGAGCGGCCGACTCGCCGGCGACGGACCCGAGTGCCGCAGCGACGAGGAACGGCAGGCCTGCGCTTGTGCGCAAGACGGCATCGACGCGATCGTCGGTGGGGTCGGCCAGCTGCTCGGCGATGTCCTTGCGCGACAACGGACTCAGTACGAACCGCGGGTTCTCCCGCTCGATCGCCGCGATCAGATCACGCACGGCCGGTTGGTGTTCGCGGGGTTCGGTGGCGACGATGACGGTGGCTTCTGGCACTGCCGCCAAGGCGGTGAGGTTCTCGAGTTCGCCGGCCGAGAGAAGGTGGGCGTCGTCGACAAGGACTGCCGCCGGACCGTCGCCCGGTGCCGGAGGACGAGATCGGACGTCGATTCCGTTGTCGCGCAGCACATTGCGCAACTCGGCCAGCAGTGAGCTCTTACCGGTGCCGATGCCTCCGATGACCAGGGCCTTCACCGGTGCGGAGGGCGCCTCGCGGACGGCGGCGAGCAGAGGCGACCACCGACGAGAATCCGCGGGGCCGGTCGGGCTCATCCATTTTCCGGGAACGTAGGTATCACCGGGTCGTCGGGAACATCGGGAGTGTCCGGGACATCCGGGGTATCGGGGACGTCCGGGGTGGTGGGAGGCGGGACCGTCGTGGTGGGCGGCGGCGGCGTTGTCGTCGGGGGAGGCGTGGTGGTCGGCGGAGTGGTGGTGGTCCGCGTCGTGGTCGTGGTGGTGGGCGTGGTGGTTGTGGTGGTCGTTGTGGTGGTGGTGGTGGTGGTTGTCGTGGTCGGCGACGTGGTGGTGGTGGTCGACGGGGTGGTCGTGGTGGTGGTGCTGGGCGGCGGTGGTGGCGGCGGTACCAGCGATGTGGTGATCTGGCCGTTGTCCCCGGTCACCGTGATGGTCTCGGTGGTGAGCGGAATCTCAGGTGGCGGAGCGCCGGATTCAGTTGGCAGCGTGGTGGTTTCGGTGACCGGACCGCTGTCGCTACTGGTGCCGGTCAAGGTGACGGCCAACCCGCCCACAGCCAGCAACGCGGCGGCCGCCGCGGCGCCGAACAGCACCGGCGGCCGTTTGTACCACGCCAGCGGTGGCGGCTCCAGCAGGTCTGTCTCGTCGTCGCCGCGGTCGAACTCGACGGCGGGACGGGCTCCGGTCGCGCCCGCTGCGCCCTGCTGGGCGTAGGTGTCGAAGGTGTAGTCCTCGCCGGAGTACGGCACGGGCTCGCTGCTGGGGGATTCGTCGTCGGACCAGGCCAGCGCCCCGAAATCGGCGGCAGAAACCTCAGAAGCGGATTTGGAGGTGGCGTCAACCGCCGAATCGGCCGCCCAGGCTGCCGGCGCCAGGCCGGTGGGCAGGTCGGCCTCGCTGACCGAGGTCGCCAGTCCGGTGGGTGCGTCCGCCGACGGTCCCTGCACGGCAAGCAATCCCGCACCGGTAGCCACCGTGGAACCGGGGTTGGGTGCGGTGATCACCGGCACACGGAAGGCTTCCGACAGCTGCTGGGTGATCAACGGGATCGCGGCGCCACCGCCGACGGTGGCGATGGCCGACAGTGATGCTGCCGGGATCCTGTTGTTCTCCAGGAGGTCTCCGACAGCATCGAGGAAGCCGGCCAGCGGCGCGGCGATCAGGCCCTCGAGCTCCGCCCGGGTGAACCTGACATCAGAGGTGGCACCGGGCAACTGTGCGGGGATCACCGTCGCGGTCTCGGCAGACAACCGCTCCTTGGCCAGTTTGCACTCTCCGCGAAGTCTGGTCAGCGATCCCACCGCCGCGGTACCGGCAGTATCTGCGGCACTGGCCGAGGAGAGCCCGGACAGGACCTGGCTCAGGATGGCCTGGTCGAGTTGTTCGCCGGAAAACTCTTGGTAGCGAATCACTTCGCCGATGGGGGAGAGACCCGTCGCCGCATCGACGAGCGCAATGGTGGAACCGCTGCCGCCGAAATCGCAGAGCGCGACCACTCCGCTGTTCGGCAGGCCGGGGTCGGCCTGGAGTGCGGCCAGTGCTGCGGCTGCATCGGAGACCAGTTCCGGCGGCGCACCGTCGGAAAACAGGCTCGGCTTGGTGCGCAGGGCAGAGCGCAGCGCGCCGACCGTCGCGGGCCCCCAATGGGCCGGCACAGCGATCGCAACTCGTTGAGGCGCACCGTTTCCGGCAACGGTGCGAGCGAGCGCGTCCAGTGCCTCGGCTGTCAACGCGTCACCACGGTGGGATGAACCGTCCTGGGCCACCAAGGGAATCGGATCGCCGACCCGCTCGACGAATCCCCACATGACCTGGCCCGGCTCGGTCAGGTTCGGGTTCTCGCTCGGCAACCCGACTTCGGGGGCGCGATGCTCGAACAAGGTGAGTACTGACCGGCGCGTCACCGAAGGCTGGCCCGTGCGGGTTGCCACCAGGTTCGTCGCCCCGATCGACAAGCCCAACGAGTCGCTCATATCGCCTACCTCATTCACGTCGAACTCCACTGGCGCCGTTTCGGGCCCCACTTTAATGGCTGGACAGTGCCGCCCCCGGGTGCGACGGGCCGCTTTCCCCCTATACGCACGGATCCCCTATTGGGGCACCCCCTAATGCCCGGTCTCCGTCACTGGGTTGAGCACCGATCCCGTCAGCCGTCGCGCTGAATAACATCAACACCACTCGGTGGTCTATCGGCACTAGGGAAGATGGCGTGACATGGCAAACGAACTTCTCGATTTTGTGATGGCGCTGGTGCGCGATCCCGAGGCCGCGGCGCAGTATGCCTCCGATCCCGCCCAGGCTATCGCCGCCGCCAATCTCACCGACGTCACCAGCGTCGACGTCAACAACCTGATCCCGATGGTGTCGGACTCGTTGTCGATGGCCGTACCGGCCTTCGGCACCGACGCTGCCGTCGACGCCGCCGTTGACAGCAATGTGTGGACCAGCGGAGCGGCCACCGCCGCGTTCGACGCCTTCGCGCCGCTGGCTCCGAGTGACGTGACGGCGCAGTTCCCCGACGTCGGGGGTGTCATCGACGCCGCCGGCACCTCTGCCCCGGACCTGGTTTCGGGGATCACCGACCTCGATCCCGATGTCGGAACCCCGCTGTTTGACGAGTCCTCGCTGCTCAACGACGTCGACATCGACGCCTTGGGGGCGGCGGAGTCGGCGCCCTGGGAGCACACGGGCACCGATCCCCAGCCGCTGGATCAGGGGCATTCCGGATTCGACGTCTTCGACTAGGGGCCATCGACCCGCAACGGCACCGCCGGCAACGCAACTGCGTTGCCGGCGGTTTTGTTTGTGCACGATAACGGATTGATTGCAGTAGCTGAACAGATCCCCTAGTAACCCCCTAATCCCCTAACCGGGGTGGTTAGGTCAGCCCGGGCCGGTTCACCGCAGACAGGGGATCGCGCCCCGTTTCCGGGCTCTTGCGCAGCCCATAACGTTTGTCTCAACGCACCGGACATGCCGGAGCAAGCAAGCGAAAGGCACTCCTATGAACGTCATCGACTGGATCCTCGACCTCTTCCGCAGCGAGGACCTCGCCCGCTCCTTCGTCGCCGCCCCCGAGCAGGCGCTGCGCGACGCCGGCCTCGGCGGAGTCTCCCCGGCCGCACTGGGCGCCGTGGCCTCCACCGCGGTACCCGGCCTGGTCCTCGGCGATGGCGACCCGATCGTCGGTCTGCAGCGCGCCGTCTCCAACAATTACGGCTTCGCCCCGGCGAACGACTACTCGCCGGCGAACAGCCTGCTCTCCCCGAGCTTCGCCCCGGAGACCAACACCGAGCTGGCCAGCCGCAACAACACCGACCTGCTCAGCGGCAACAACGTCCCGCTGCTCAGCCCGAACCAGGACGCCGGCGCCAACGCGCAGCAGGGCGCGTTCAACCTCGGCTTCGGTGACATCACCCTCGGCGACAAGACCACCAACACCGCCACCAACGGCGGCGTTGTGGTCGACGGCGACAACGAGGGCGACATCGTGAGCGGCGACGGCGCCGTCCTCGGCAACAACAACGACGTCAACAACGGCGACGTGCTCGCAGGCACCGGTTCCAACGTCAACATCGGCGACGGCGACATCGAGGACAATGGCAACACCGTCACCGGTGGCGGCTCGGTCATCACCGACAACGACGCGCCGGTGTTCCAGGATGTCGACGCCTCAGGCGGCAACGGCGGCGGCGCAGCCTCTGAGGGTGCCGGCGGCCTGATCGGCATCGGCGGTGGCGGCAGCGCTACCGGTGGCAACGCCGGTGGTGGCGGCATCATCCTGGTCGACGACCGCACCGACACCACCGTCGTCGGTGGCGACCAGAACCAGATCGACGGCGACTTCGGCAGCGGCAACTCGGCCGACACCTCCACCTACACCCAGGTCGAGACCGACAGCAGCACCTCGGTGGTCGACGAGTCCCAGAGCTCGGGAGACAGCTCGCTGATCGACACCAGCCTGCTGAGCGGCAATGACACCGCCCTGTCCAACGACACCTCGCTGTTCAGCGGCAACGACACCGGCCTCGAGACCGACCTGTTCAGCAGCAACGACTCCGCGCTGAGCGCGGACACGTCGCTGGAGAACGAGCCGCAGACCAACGTCGGCCTCGGATTCTAGATCCAGCTTGCCCAGAGACGCGGCGGGGACCTTGATGGTCCCCGCCGTTTCGTGCGCCTACCGTTGACGAGTCGAACGACCCGAAGGACCCCAGTGACGCAACCGGACGACCCCCGCAAGGTGAAGGTGATCGTCGAACTCATCGATCACACCAGCAAGATCGCCGACCTCAACGATCGTGGTGATCTGCGGCATCGACTCATGGTCGCGCGGGAGCGCATCGCCGACCCGCAGATCCGGGTGGTCATCGCCGGACAGCTCAAGCAGGGCAAGAGCCAGCTGCTGAATGCTCTGCTGAACATGCCGGTGGCGCGGGTGGGCGACGACGAGACGACCGCGCTGGTGACCATCGTGTCCTACGCCGAGCAGGCGTCGGCGCGGTTGGTGGTGGCACCCAAATCAGGCGACGCGGAACCCGAGGTGATCGAGATCCCGGTGGCCGACATCAAGCAGGATCTGCGCCGCGCGCCGCAGGCCGGCGGGCGGGAGGTGATCCGCGTGGAGGTCAGCGCGCCCAGCCCGCTGCTGAAGAGCGGGTTGGCGTTCGTCGACACCCCGGGTGTCGGCGGACACGGGCAACCGCACCTGTCGGCCACGCTGGGACTGCTGCCCGACGCCGACGCCATGTTGATGATCTCCGATACCAGCCAGGAGTTCACCGAGCCCGAGATGCGGTTCCTGCGGCAGGCCCACGAGATCTGCCCGGTGGGCGCCGTGGTGGCGACCAAGACAGATCTCTATCCCTACTGGCGCCAGATCGTCGACACCAACGCCGGGCACCTGCAGCGGGCCGGTCTGGCCGAGTTGCCGGTGATCCCGGCATCGTCGTTGTTACGCGGCCACGCCGTGCAGCACAACGACAAGGAGCTCAACGAGGAATCGAACTTTCCGGCCCTCGTGAAGTTCCTCTCCGAAAAGGTGCTATCCCGGGAAAACGACCGGGTGCGCGATCAGGTGATCGCCGATATCGCCGCGGCCGCAGAGCATCTCACCCTGGCCGTGACGTCTGAGTTGTCGGCGATCAACGATCCCGACGACGTCCGCCGGCTCACCGAGGACCTCGAGCGGCGCAAGGAGGAGGCGCAGGAAGCCTTGGCGCACACCGCGTTGTGGCAGCAGGTGCTCAATGACGGCATCGCCGACCTGACCGCCGATGTCGATCACGACCTGCGGTCGAGGTTCCGCAGTATCAACAATCACACCGAGCGCACCATCGACTCCTGCGATCCCACCGTGCATTGGGCCGAGATCGGCGCCGAGGTCGAGGACGCCGTCGCCACCGCGGTGGGCGACAACTTCGTCTGGGCCTACCAGCGCGCCGAGGCGCTGGCCGAAGAGGTCGCCCGGACCTTCGTCGAGGCCGGCCTCGAGGCGGTGCAGATGCCGGAGGTCAGTGCGCGCGAGATGGGCGCCGGCTTCGACGGGCTCAAGTCGCTGGCCAAACTGGAATCCAAGCCGATCGGCGCCGGGCACAAGGCGATCACCAGCATGCGCGGCTCCTACGGCGGCATCCTGATGTTCGGCATGCTGACCTCGGTCGCCGGTCTGGGCATGTTCAACCCGCTGTCGCTGGGCGCGGGACTCCTGTTGGGCCGCAAGGCTTACAAGGAAGACATGGAGAACCGGATGCTGCGGGTGCGCAACGAGGCCAAGACGAATCTGCGCAAGTTCGTCGACGAGGTGATGTTCGTCGTGAGCAAGGAATCCCGGGACCGGCTCAAGGGAATTCAGCGTCAGCTGCGCGACCACTACCGCGATATCGCGAACCAGACCACGCGTTCACTCAACGAGTCGCTGCAGGCCACGCTCGCGGCCGCCCGGATGGAGGAGACCGAGCGCAACACCCGGGTCAAAGAACTCGAGCGTCAGCTCAACATCCTCAAGCAGGTCACCGCCAATGTGGAGAAGCTGCGGGTCCGTCAGGTGTAAACGGCTCTGCCAGTGTGGATTTGATCCACGCCCTCGTCTGAATGCCGTGGATGAAGGCCACACTCGGAGGCAGGTTGGTTGACCCCGCGGCGACCGATATGACGGATGGAGTGCGGAATCCGTTCTCAGGGGCTGAGCGTGCGAGTCTGATTGAGACGCGGACGCTTTCGCGTGGTCGTCGTCTGATCGCCGTCGTCCTCTTGCGTGCGCGGTGTTCTGCGGGTGGTCGGAGACTCGCCCGGGCTGGTTTCCGAGCTGTCGGTCGTGGTGGTCGTCGTTTCGCCGGGCACGCCGATATCGGTTGTCGACAGCTGCACGCTGGTGGGAAACGTCGAGGTATCCGTCGAGGACGGGGTCACGATGAACGGCGTGGTGGTGCGCAGGGTCTGCTGCGTGGTGGGGACGGTGGTCAGCACTGTGGACATGGTCGGGGGCTGGCTCCATTGGTCCGACATCTTCACGACGGTGAAGACGAGACCGCCGACCAGGGCGATGCCGACGACGCCGGCGGTCGAGACGGCGGCCGGGGTGCGGTACCAGGGCTCCGGGGGCTGCTCCGGGTCCGGCTTGAACTGTGCGGCCATTGGGCGCAGATCCTATCCACCCCGCCGGTGATGGCAACTCGGCGGCCGGGCTTGTGTGACCTGGGCCGTAAACTCAGGCCGCAATGAGCACGAGTGATCAGGTGCGCGCCATCTTGGGTGGAACCATCCGCGCCTACCAGGGAGAAGCCGCCTATCAGCAGCGGCCGGATGTGTTCAACGAACTCGAACGCATCGGCTGGCGGTTGAATCAACCCATCAGGATCGCCCTCGCGGGCACGCTCAAGGCGGGAAAGTCCACGCTGGTGAACGCGCTGGTCGGGGAGACCATCGCCCCCACCGATGCCACCGAGGCCACCCGGATCGTGACCTGGTTCCGGCACGGTCCCACACCGAAGGTGACGGCCAACCACCACGGCGGCCGTCGCACCCATGTACCCATCACCCGCGGCGACGGGCTGACGTTCGACCTCGGCAGCCTGGATCCCGCCGACGTTGCCGATCTCGATGTCGAGTGGCCCGCCACCGAGTTGATCGACGCGACGATCATCGACACTCCCGGCACGTCATCGCTGTCCCGCGACGTCTCCGAACGCACGCTGCGGCTGCTGGTGCCCGACGACGGCGTTCCGCGAGTCGACGCGGTGGTGTTCTTGCTGCGGACGCTGAACGCTGCTGATATCGCGCTGCTCAAACAGATCGGTGAGCTGGTCGGTGGTGCGTCGGGCGCACTCGGGGTCATCGGGGTTGCGTCGCGCGCTGACGAGATCGGGGCCGGCCGGCTCGACGCCATGATGTCTGCCAAGGATGTCGCCACACGGTTCACCACCGAGATGGACAAGACCGGCATCTGTCAGGCCGTGGTCCCCGTGTCCGGACTCCTGGCGTTGACCGCGCGCACGTTGCGGCAGAGCGAGTACGTCGCATTGGAGAAGTTGGCAGCCGTGGACGCGGCCGAGCTGAACAAGGCGATGCTGTCGGTGGACCGGTTTGTGCGCGAAGACAGCACGCTGCCTGTCGATGCACCCACCCGCACGCAACTGTTGGACCGGTTCGGCATGTTCGGTATCCGGATCTCGATCGCGGTGCTGCGGGCCGGCGTCGCGGATTCGGTGGCGCTGGCCGACGAATTGCTGGAGCGCAGCGGGCTGGTGGCCCTGCGGGATGTCATCGACCAGCAGTTCGCGCAGCGCTCGGAATTGCTCAAAGCTCACACCGCGCTGTTGGCGTTGCGCCGGTTCGTCGAGGTCAATCCCATCCGGGCCACGCCATACATCGTGGCGGACATCGATCCGCTGCTCGCTGACACCCATGCGTTCGAAGAGCTGCGGTTGCTCTCACAGTTGCGTTCGCGCGCAACGACATTGAACGAGGACGAGATTCTGTCGCTGCGCCGCATCATCGGTGGTTCGGGCACCGATGCGGCCAGCCGCCTCGGCCTGACGCCGGACGAACCCTACGACGGACCGCGGGCGGCGTTCGCGGCGGCGCAACGCTGGCGCCGTCGCGCCGAACATCCGCTCAACGATCCGTTCACCAGCCGGGCCTGTCGCGCAGCGGTGCGCAGCGCCGAGGCGATGGTGGCCCAGTTCGGCGCGCGGCGGCCGTGACCCGTTAGCCGGCCGCGCCTTCTTCGGGCGCCGGTTCGACGGGTGGCGGTTGAGTGACCGTCTCGGTTTCGGTCTGGGTGACCGTGCTGGTACTCGTACTGGTGCTCGGCGGCACCGTGGTGGTGGTCGTCGTCGTGGGGGGTGTCGTCGTTGTGGTGGTCGTGGTGGTGCTCGGAGTGGTGGTGGTGGACGGCGTCGTGGTTTCGCTGGCCGTCGGGGTCTCGGTGACGGTCTCAACCGGGCCACCGGGTACCGGAGCGACCGACTCGGACGTTGCCTCTTCGCTGGACGACGTGGTGGTGCTGGTGGTGGAGTCGGTGGTGTCCGAAGAGTCCCCGGTCAGCTGCGTGATCCCGAAAATGATCAGGGCCAGCAAGATGACGGCAACCGCGCCGAGGCTGACCAGGCCGGCAGGCTTGCGGTACCACGGCGTCGGCGGCGTAGGAGTGGCCGCTGTGCCGTAGTCAGCCGGATAGCCGTACCCCGTCTGGCCGTATTCCGGCTGCTGGTACTCGCTGTAAGCCTCGCCGCCGGTACCGCCCGTATCGCCGGTGTAATTGGCGTACTGGGTGGGGTCTTGGTCCGGGATTTCGTTGGGATCGTCGTTGCGCGCCACCGGCCGATAGTAGCGAGTTCAGTTATCCCAATCGGGATTGCGACCCGCGGTTGGGCGATTGTTTGTTGGCCCGCCCATCGACGGCCCCTCCCGGTCCGGCGCTTCGGTACGACGGGTCCAGGTGCTGCGCGGCCGCTGGGTGTACTGCGGTTGCGGCGCGCTGTTGGTCCGGCTGCCGGCCGTCGGCGGTGGCGGCGGGGGCGGGGGTGGTGGCGGAGGCGGTGGTGGCGGAGGAGGCAGCGGACTGGACGGTGCCGTGGTGGGCGCCGATTCGGCGGGAGTGCTCGACGCCGTCGAACTGGTGGGTGCGGTACTGGGGGTGACGTCCTCCGTGGGCCCTTGTTGGTCGGAGCCTCCGGCCACCAACAGGGCCGCGGCGATCACCAGGGCGATCGCCGCCACGACGATCGCGGTCAGGGCCAGTTTTGCCGATGACGTGCGATACCAGGGCTGTTGCGGGTGGTACGCCGCTGGTGAGAACGGGTCGAAGTCGTCGTAGGGCGGGGGCGGGGTGAAAGAGGCCGGTGGCAGCCGCAACGTGGGGTCGGTGGGGGGATCATCGGCCGGATAGGGGTC
>JBEVFK010000137.1:0-58056 GCA_040512325.1 Mycobacterium sp.
GATTGCCCAGCACCGGGAAGGCCGAGCGCAGCTGAGCCAGGGGCAGCGGCTTGACGCCCTTGATGGGCGCGGGATCGATCGCGATCGCTGCGGCGGCCTTGTTCTGTGCCAGCAGTTTCTGGGCGATGAGTCCGCCGAACGAGTGGCCGATCACCACGGGCGGCGTGTCGTACTCGGCGAGTTCGGCGGCGAAATGGTCGGTGAGCTCATTGATGCCGTATCCGGCCTGGGCGTGCGGGTTCTCGCGCGTCGCGTCGACGGTGGCGACTTCGCCTGGCCACGGTAGGGCGACGGCCTGGTGGCCCTCGGCGGCGAAGAGATCGATCCACGGCTGCCACGCGCTCTGCGCGACCCACAGTCCGTGAATGAAGACGACGTTGGTCATGGGGAGTTCCTTCCGGTCGGGGCCTATAGAACGATGTTCTACAAGCATCTGGACCCTTCAACAGCGCGGAGGTTGCGGTTGTTCCCAGCCTGGTCTGGCGATGTCGGCGCAGAATCCCGCCCTGTTTTGCGCGTGTGCTACCGGAGTTTTGTCGCGTATCGGTGACACCATGGACACCATGAGGCAAAGGATTCTGGTCATCGACGACGATGCGTCGCTGGCGGAGATGCTCACCATCGTGCTCCGCGGCGAGGGTTTCGACACCGCGGTGGTCGGTGACGGCACTCAGGCGCTGACTGCTGTCCGGGAACTGCGGCCCGATCTGGTGCTGCTGGACCTGATGCTGCCCGGAATGAACGGCATCGACGTGTGCCGGGTGCTGCGTGCCGACTCCGGCGTGCCGATCGTCATGCTGACCGCCAAGACCGACACCGTCGACGTCGTCCTGGGTCTGGAATCCGGCGCCGACGACTACGTGATGAAGCCGTTCAAGCCGAAGGAACTCGTGGCACGCGTGCGTGCCCGGCTCCGCCGCAACGACGACGAGCCTGCCGAGATGCTCTCGATCGCCGACGTCGAGATCGACGTCCCCGCCCACAAGGTCACCCGAAACGGTGAGCAGATCTCGTTGACACCGTTGGAGTTCGACCTCCTGGTGGCGCTGGCACGCAAACCCCGGCAGGTGTTTACTCGGGACGTGCTGCTCGAACAGGTCTGGGGCTACCGCCACCCCGCTGACACCCGCCTGGTGAATGTGCACGTGCAGCGGCTGCGCGCCAAGGTGGAGATGGATCCGGAGAATCCGCAGGTCGTATTGACCGTTCGAGGTGTGGGTTACAAGGCCGGACCCCCATGATCTGGCGCTCGAAACGGCGCACTCGTGGCCGCTGGGGCCGCACCGGCCCTCTGCTGAGCGGCCTGAGTGCACTGAGTCGAGCTGTGGGCGTCGCCTGGCGCCGGTCGCTGCAACTGAGGGTCGTGGTTCTGACCCTCGGTCTGTCGCTCGCTGTGATTCTGGTGCTCGGCTTTGTGCTCACCAGCCAGATCACCGACCGTGTCCTCGACGTCAAGGTGCGCGCCGCCACCGAGGAGATCGAACGGGCCCGCACCACGGTCAGTGGCATCGTCGGCGGTGAAGAGACCCGCTCGCTCGACAGCAGTCTGCAGCTGGCCCGCAACACTTTGACCTCCAAAGCCGATCCCGCCTCGGGTTCGGCGCTGGCCGGCGCTTTCGACGCCGTCCTGGTGGTACCCGGCGACGGCCCCCGCGCCGCCACCGCGGCCGGTCCGGTCGACCAGATCCCGGAAGCGCTCCGGGAATTCGTCATGGCCGGTCAGGTCAGCTACCAGTACGCAGTGGTGCGCACCGAAGGTTTCTCGGGCCCGGCGCTCATCATCGGTAGCCCCACGTCGTCGCGCGTGACGAATCTGGAGTTGTACCTGATCTTCCCGCTGTCGAGCGAGGAGAACACCATCTCGCTGGTCCGCGGCACCATGGCCACCGGCGGCGTGGTGTTGCTGCTGTTGCTGGCCAGCATCGCGGTGCTGGTGTCGCGGCAAGTGGTGCTGCCGGTGCGGTCGGCGTCGCGGATCGCCGAACGCTTCGCCGAGGGGCACCTCACCGAACGGATGCCGGTACGCGGAGAGGACGATATGGCCCGCCTGGCCATGTCGTTCAACGACATGGCGGAAAGCCTGAGCCGCCAGATCACCCAGCTCGAGGAGTTCGGCAACCTGCAGCGCCGGTTCACCTCCGATGTGAGCCACGAACTGCGCACCCCGTTGACCACGGTGCGCATGGCCGCCGATCTGATCCACGACCACAGCGACGACCTGGAGCCGGCCCTGCGGCGCTCCGCCGAACTGATGGTCAACGAACTCGACCGGTTCGAGACTCTGCTCAACGATCTGCTGGAGATCTCCCGGCACGACGCCGGTGTTGCCGAATTGTCAGTCGAGGCAGTCGATTTGCGCTCCACGGTCAACAGTGCGCTGGGCAGCGTCGGTCATCTGGCCGACGACGCCGGCATGGAGTTGTTGGTCGACATGCCCGACGAGGGCGTGATTGCCGAGGTCGACGCGCGGCGGGTCGAGCGCATCCTGCGCAATCTCATCGCCAACGCGATCGACCACGCCGAGAGCAAACCCGTGCGGATCCGGATGGCTGCCGACGAGGACACCGTCGCTGTCACGGTCCGCGATTACGGGGTGGGGCTGCGGCCCGGCGAGGAGAAACTGGTGTTCAGCCGCTTCTGGCGCTCGGACCCTTCCCGCGTCAGGCGCTCCGGCGGTACCGGTCTCGGCCTGGCGATCAGTATCGAGGATGCCCGGCTGCACCAAGGCCGGCTGGAAGCCTGGGGCGAGCCGGGCAAGGGTGCCTGCTTCCGTCTCACCCTGCCGTTGGTGCGTGGACACAAGGTGACCACCAGTCCGTTGCCGCTCAAACCCATTGCGCCTGATCGCAAAGACGCACGTGCGCGGGCACATGCCGGGGAAAGCGTGTGAAGCGCGGCCTGGTGGCAATCGCGATGAGCGTCGCGCTGGCGCTGATGGTGTCCGGATGTGCCGGTGTGCCGAGTTCCTCTGCGCCACAAGCGATTGGCACGGTGGAGCGGTCTGCGCCGCAGAGCTTGCCCAAGCCGACGCCGGGGATGGAACCCGACCTGTTGTTGCGGGAATTCCTCAAGGCGACCGCCGACCCGGCGAACCGCCACCTCGCGGCCCGGCAGTTCCTCACCGAGTCGGCGTCCAGCTCATGGGATGACGCCGGTAGTGCACTGTTGATCGACCGGGTGGTGTTCGTCGAAACCCGCAGTGCCGACCGGGTTTCGGTGACCATGCGGGCCGACATCCTGGGATCGCTGTCGGATATCGGCGTCTTCGAGACCGCCGAAGGTGCGCTGCCCGATCCCGGGCCGATCGAGCTGTTGAAGACCCCCGATGGCTGGCGCATCGATCGCCTGCCCAACGGCGTGTTCCTGGATTGGCAGCAGTTCCAGGCCACCTACAAGCGGCACACCCTGTATTTCGTGGACCCGACAGGTACCACCATGGTGCCCGACCCGCGCTACGTCGCGGTGTCCGACTCCGATCAGCTGGCCACCGAGTTGATCACCAAGTTGATCTCCGGCCCGCGGCCGGAGATGGAGAACACGGTGCGCAACATGCTGGCCCCGCCGCTGCGCCTGCGGGGTCCGGTCACCCGCGCCGACGGCGGCAAGACCGGCATCGGCCGCGGCTACGGTGGGGCTCGTGTCGAGCTGGAGAGTCTGTCCACCACCGACCCGCACAGCCGTCAACTGCTGGCGGCGCAGACCATTTGGACGCTGGCTCGGGCAGATATCAAGGGCCCGTATGTGATCGACATCGACGGCGCCGCCCTCGACGAGCGCTTCGCCGACGGCTGGAACACCTCGGACGTGGCCGCCACCGATCCCGGCGCCGCCGACGGCGCCGCGGCCGGCTTGCATGCTCTTGTCGGTGGGTCGCTGGTCTTCCTGGACGGTCAGAAGTCGACGCGGGTGCCGGGTGCGTTCGGAGACATGCCCGACCAACGGTCGGCGTCGTTGTCCAGGGAAGGCCATCAGGTGGCGTCGGTGGTGACGTTGCGCGCCGGTGCGCCCGACATGGAATCGTCGCTGTGGATCGGCACCCTGGGCCGGGAAGCCGAGCGGGTCACCGACGGCCGCAGCCTGTCGCGCCCGACCTGGGCGCTGGACCAGGCGGTCTGGGTGGTGGTCGACGGCAACAACGTGCTGCGCGTCATCCGCGAAGCCGCGTCCGGACAACCGGCCCAGATCCCGGTGGACGCCACCGCCGTACTCACCAAGTACCCCGGCGCCATCGCCGACCTGCAGTTGTCCCGCGACGGCACCCGTGCGGCCATGGTGGTCGACGGCCAGGTGATCCTCGCCGGGGTGGAGCAGATGCCGGGAGGTGAATTCGCCCTGACGGATCCGCGCCGACTCGGGTTCGGACTGGGCCGCTCGGTGGTGTCGTTGTCGTGGCGCACCGGCGACGACATCGTCGTCAGTCGCAACGACGGCGCCCACCCGGTGTCCTACGTCAACCTCGACGGCGTCAACTCCGACGGGCCGAGTCAGAACCTGCGGGCACCGGTGACCACGGTGGCGGCCAACCCGTCGACGGTGTATGTCGCCGACCGCACCGGAGTGGTGCAGCTGTCGTCCTCGGGTGCGGACAATCAGCTGGTGTGGGCGGGTGTGCGCCCCCTGCTGGTATCCGGCGCGGTGCCGGTGCTACCGGGCTGAGCAGGGCAGCTGCCATGGCGAGGTCTTCGGGGCGCCACACACGGCGAAGTTGTCACCCCCGTCCGCCACACTGCGGCCATGCTCGATCTCGTCCTGCCACTGGAATGCGGCGGTTGCGGCGCACCCGGCACCCGCTGGTGCCAGGCATGCGCGGTCGCACTTCAGGTCCGCGCCCATGACCCGCAGGTCATCACCCCGCGACTTGATCCGGGCGTGCCCGTTTTCGCACTCGGCCGGCACGCCGGTAGCCGCAGGCAGGCGATCGTGGGCCTCAAGGAACGGGGTCGCGCGGACCTGATCGCTCCGCTCGCACACCCCCTCGCGACCGGGATTGCCCGCCTGCTCGGCTGGGGTGTGCTCGAGCTGCCCCTGACCGTGGTCCCGGCGCCCACCCGTCGGCTGGCCGCCCGCCGTCGCGGCGGTGACCCCGTCACCAGGCTGGCCGCCGCGGCGGTGGCCTCGCACCCCGGGAGGGTCGTCGTTCCCGCACTGCGGTTGACCGGGTTCACCCGCGACTCGGTGGGGCTGGGTAGCTCGGCGCGCCAACACAATCTCGCCGGCCGGGTACGTGTGGCGGCCCACCGGCTGCCCGAGGGCACCGACATCCTCGTCGTCGACGACATCGTGACCACCGGCGCCACCGCCTGCGCGTCGGTGCGGGTGCTCCGCGCGGCGGGAAAGAACGTGGCCGGTGTGCTCGCCATCGCCCACGCCTGAATCACAAATAACCCCCCCCTGGTTCCGGTCTAGGTAACAGGGGTCGAAAGATCTAGAAACAGGTGCGCGAAAAAGGTGGCACGTTTGGGTGAACTCGGACTACCTTCGGGATCAACACGCTGTGAGTGATCGCAGCCGGACTCGAAGGGCTTGAGTTTTCTCGTAGAGTTTTTCTCGAAGCCCGCGGGACCCACTTCGCCCGAGGCGACAGGAGGTGATAGACGACCCCTAGCGCCCGCGGGTGTGCGAATTCGCAAAACCCCTCGGCGCACATTTCCGGCACGCAAGGCACGCGCGCTCGCGTACGACGCAGAGGAGAAACGAGTTGTCAAGCATGACAAGCCAATCCGCCGAGATGCTGGCCGATTCCGACGAGCAACCCACACCAGAACCGCACGCCGAGGTGGTGGTGAAGGGCCGTAACGTCGAGATCCCAGATCACTTCCGGATACACGTCTCCGAAAAGCTCTCCCGCCTCGAGCGATTCGACAAGACCATCTACATGTTCGACGTCGAACTCGATCACGAGAAGAACCGCCGGCAGCGCAAGAACTGCCAACACGTGGAGATCACTGCCCGCGGCCGCGGACCCGTCGTCCGCGGTGAAGCCTGCGCCGAGAGTTTCTACGGCGCGCTGGAGGCGGCCGTAGCCAAACTCGAGGCTCGGCTCCGCCGCGGCAAGGACCGCCGCAAGATCCACTACGGCGACAAGAGGCCGGTCTCGGTGGCAGAGGCCACCGCCGCCATCTTGCCTGACTTCGACCTGCCGACCTCCGTCCCTGGCGGGTCCGAGGCAGGCGGTGAAGGAATCAACGCCGAGGACCACGAACCCGGCCAGGTTGTTCGGACCAAAGAGCATCCGGCCGTCCCCATGAATGTCGATGACGCGCTGTACGAAATGGAACTGGTCGGACACGATTTCTTCCTGTTCCACGACAAGGAGACCGACAAGCCGACCGTGGTCTACCGCCGTCACGCCTACGACTATGGACTGATCCGGCTGGCCTGATCGGTTCGACCCACGACGTGGGCGGGATCCCCTGGGGGTCCCGCCCACGTTGTCGTCGGACCCGGCGCCGAGATACCGCCCGGCGACTCGCACCAGCGCGGGGAGAGCTCACAGCGGAGTCCCCTACGATGGAGAGCACTTAAGACTCCAATCCTGTAGGGGATATATCAGTGCTGCAGAAGCTGCTGCGACTCGGTGAAGGCCGCATGGTCAAGCGCCTCAAAGGGGTGGCTGACTACGTCAACACCCTCTCCGCCGACGTCGAGAAACTCACCGACGCTGAACTGCGTGCCAAGACCGACGAATTCAAGAAACGGGTCACCGACGGCGAAACCCTCGATGACCTGCTCCCCGAAGCGTTCGCGGTGGCCCGCGAAGCCGCCTGGCGGGTGCTGTCGCAGCGTCCGTTCGATGTCCAGATCATGGGCGGGGCAGCGCTGCACTTCGGCAACGTCGCCGAGATGAAGACCGGTGAGGGAAAGACGCTGACCTGTGTGCAGCCGGCCTACCTCAACGCGCTGTCCGGCAAGGGCGTGCACGTCGTCACCGTCAACGACTACCTGGCCAAACGCGACGCCGAATGGATGGGACGCGTCCACCGGTTCCTGGGCTTGGACGTCGGGGTCATCCTGTCGGGTCTCACCCCCGACCAGCGCCGCGGTGCCTACGCCGCCGACATCACCTACGGCACCAACAACGAGTTCGGCTTCGACTACCTGCGCGACAACATGGCTCACAGCCTGGCCGATCTGGTGCAGCGCGGGCACAACTTCGCCGTGGTCGACGAGGTGGACTCCATCCTCATCGATGAGGCCCGCACCCCGCTGATCATCTCCGGTCCGGCCGACGGCGCCTCGAACTGGTACACCGAGTTCGCGCGGCTCATGCCGATGCTGGAGAAGGACAAGCATTACGAGGTCGATCTCCGTAAGCGCACCATCGGTGTGCACGAGCTCGGTGTCGAGTTCGTCGAAGATCAGCTCGGCATCGACAACCTCTACGAAGCCGCCAACTCGCCCCTGGTGAGCTACCTCAACAATGCGCTCAAGGCCAAAGAGCTGTTCAACCGCGACAAGGACTACATCGTCCGCGACGGTGAAGTGGTGATTGTCGACGAGTTCACCGGTCGCGTGCTGGTGGGCCGTCGGTACAACGAGGGCATGCACCAGGCCATCGAGGCCAAGGAACGCGTCGAGATCAAAGCCGAGAACCAGACCCTGGCGACGATCACGCTGCAGAACTACTTCCGGCTCTACGACAAGCTCTCCGGGATGACCGGTACCGCCCAGACCGAGGCCGCCGAGCTGCACGAGATCTACAAACTCGGTGTCGTCAGCATTCCCACCAACCGGGACATGGTGCGCGCCGATCAGTCCGACCTGATCTACAAGACCGAGGAAGCCAAGTACATCGCCGTTGTCGACGATGTCTCCGAGCGCTTCGAGAAGGGTCAGCCGGTTCTGATCGGCACCACCAGCGTCGAGCGTTCCGAGTACCTGTCGCGGCAGTTCACCAAGCGCAAGGTGCCGCACAACGTCCTCAACGCCAAGTATCACGAGCAAGAGGCGAACATCATCGCCGAGGCGGGCCGGCTCGGGTCCATCACGGTGGCCACCAACATGGCCGGCCGCGGTACCGACATCGTGCTCGGCGGCAACGTGGACTTCCTGGCCGACAAGCGGCTCCGCGAGCAGGGTCTGGATCCGGTGGAAACGCCGGAAGAGTACGAAGCTGCCTGGGATGACACCCTGAGCAAGATCAAGGACGAGGCCGACGCCGAAGCCAAGGACGTCCGGGCCGTCGGTGGTCTCTATGTGCTGGGCACCGAGCGGCACGAGTCCCGCCGCATCGACAACCAGTTGCGCGGTCGCTCCGGTCGCCAGGGCGATCCGGGCGAGTCGCGGTTCTATCTGTCGCTGGGCGACGAGTTGATGCGCCGCTTCAACGGCGAAACGCTGGAGTCGCTGCTCAACCGGCTCAACCTGCCCGACGATGTGCCCATCGAGGCCAAGATGGTGTCGCGGGCGATCAAGAGCGCCCAGACCCAGGTCGAGCAGCAGAATTTCGAGGTCCGCAAGAACGTCCTCAAATACGACGAGGTGATGAACCAGCAGCGCAAGGTCATCTACGCCGAGCGCCGGATGGTGCTCGAGGGGGAGAACCTTCAGCAGCAGGCGCACCAGATGCTGGTCGACGTCATCACCGCCTACGTCGACGGTGCCACCGCGGAGGGTTACTCCGAGGACTGGGATCTCGAGAAATTGTGGGAGGCATTGCGGACGCTCTACCCCGTCACCATCGAGCACCACGATCTGTTGGACTCCGACGCGGTGGGCGAGCCCGGCGAACTCACGCGTGATGAACTGCTCGCTGCGTTGATCGCGGACGCCGAGGCGGCGTACGCCAAGCGCGAAGCCGATATCGAGGCGATCGCCGGTGAGGGCGCCATGCGTCAGCTCGAGCGCAATGTGCTGCTCAGCGTGCTCGACCGCAAATGGCGCGAGCACCTCTACGAGATGGACTACCTGCGTGAGGGCATCGGCCTGCGGGCGATGGCGCAGCGCGATCCGGTGGTCGAGTACCAGCGCGAGGGCTACGACATGTTCCGCGGCATGCTCGATGCGCTGAAGGAGGAGTCCGTCGGGTTCCTGTTCAATGTGCAGGTCGAGCCGGCACCCGCGGCTCCTGCGGTAGCGCCGGTGGCCGCTCCCGAGGGCCTGGCCGCCTTCGCTGCAGCCGCTGCGGCGGCCAGCAAGAGGCAGCCGCCTCCCGACGGCGCCCCCGGGTTGCGGGCCAAGGGTATCGGCACCGACGACGCACCCCCGCTGACCTACACCGGCCCGTCGGAGGACGGCAGCGCTGAGGTCCAGGACCACGACGGTGGCGGCCGCGTGCCGCCGTCGGCCGGCGGCATCACCCGGCGCGAACGTCGTGAGGCGGCGCGGCGGGCATCCAAGTCGCAGAGCAAGTAGTCGAAGGGCGGACCGCCGGAGCTCACCCGATGTGCAACGCCACAACCTGCCACCGCGCCCCGCGCACCGTCGTCACCAGTTCGACGCGGCAGGCCAGTGCATGCATCCGGGGTGCCCGCGAGTAGGCGGCCGCGACTTCGAACGCCGACTCGTGAGTGTCGACCGCCTGCAGTCGAACCCGGCGTAGTACGGCCGCGGTACCGCGGAGGTTCGGCCCGTCGGCGTGGGCGCGACCGAGCGTCACCACGGTGTCGGCGAGACCGCCGATCATCAACGGCCGCAACTGGTTTCCAGGCCGGCGCTGATCCATCACCTCGAGGACGGTGCGCAGTGCCGCGTCGGCGAAGGCGGCCGCGGCCCGCCGGCGGTGCGAGGGCACACCGGGATCGGGCACGACATGCAGATGCCTCGGCAGAGCGGGTGCCGGCGTCGGCGGCACCCCGGCCTCGCCGGCGCGCTCGTCGCTCAGCGGCGGCTCGTAGTCGACCATTCGGGTGACTGCGGAGTCTCGAGAAATGGTCATGCTGGACCTCCAGTGGACGCGACGCGGTGGACGGTCTGCTGGAGAGTGGCAGACGGGCGAAAATGATCATGGCACAGCGCGCCTAATCGCGTATGCACCCGCGATGCGGGCCCACAACCGCTCCGGTTACGGTGGCTGCGTCTATTGGCGCGACGGGGGGAGGACGCCGAGATGGTGGCTCGGTTGTCGGCGGCGGACGCATCGTTTTTCCATCTGGAGAACACGTCGACGCCCATGTACGTCGGCACGCTGCTGATCCTGCGGAAGCCCAAAGCCGGGTTGAGCTACGAGGCGCTGCTGGCCACCGTGGAGCGGCGGTTGCCACAGATTCCGCGGTACCGCCAGAAGGTTCGTGAGGTCACCGCGGGCCTGGCCCGGCCGGTGTGGGTGGACGACCGCGACTTCGACATCACCTACCACATCAGGCGCTCGGCGCTGCCGTCGCCGGGCAGCGATGCGCAGCTGCATGACCTGGTGGCCAGGCTGGGCTCGCGGCCGCTGGACAAGTCCCGCCCGCTGTGGGAGATGTACCTCGTCGAGGGGTTGACCCAGAACCGTGTGGCGATCTACACAAAATCTCATCAGGCGCTGGTCAACGGGATGACGGCGCTCGAAATCGGACACGTGATCGCCGACCGGACCCAGCGGCCCCCGACCTTCGGCGAGGACATCTGGATTCCGGCTCGGGAGCCCGGGAAGGCGTCTCTGCTGCTGGGCGCCGTGGCCGACTGGGTCTCGCGGCCGCGGCAACAGGCGCTGGTGGTGCAGGCGGCGATCACCGACATGGTGACCAATTCCGGGCAGCTGGTGGACACGGGCCGGCGCGTCCTGAACGTCGCCCGCACCGTGGCCAGGGGGACCGCCCCCAACAGCCCACTGAACACCACTGTGTCGCGGAACCGCCGATTCACCGTGGCCACCGGACGCCTCGAGGACTACCGCCACCTGCGGGCCCGCTACGACTGCGACGTCAACGACGTGGTGCTGGCCGTCATCGCAGGTGCACTGCGCAACTGGTTGCTGTCACGCGGTGAGCCCGTCACCCCCACCTCCACGGTCCGGGCCATGGCACCCATGTCGGTGTACACCGACCCCGACCTGGATCCGAGCCGAGGCCAGGGTCAGGCGATCAGCGAAGTCGCCCCGTTTCTGGTCGATCTGCCGGTGGGGGAGGGCAACGCGGTGGTGCGGCTCTCGCAGATCGCCCACGCCACCGAATCCCACCCGACGGCCGCCAGCCTGGTCGATGCGCGCACCATCGTCACGCTGTCGGGTTTCGCCCCACCGACGTTGCACGCGATGGCGTTTCGGGTCGCGTCCAACTTTCCTGCGCGGCTGTTCAATCTGTTGATCTCCAATGTGCCCGGCGCGCAGGCCCAGATGTACGTCGCCGGGACCAAGCTGCTCGAGACCTACGCGGTGCCGCCGCTGGTGGCCAACCAGGTGCTGGCCATCGGCGTCACGTCCTATCACGGCAACCTCTACTTCGGCATCAACGCCGATCGTGACGCCATGAGCGATGTCGACGTCTTGCCGACGCTGTTGCGCGAATCCTTGGACGAACTGCTCGACGCCGCGCAGTGAGCTTCACGGCTACGATGCCGTGATGGGCAAATCGCAACCGAAGCTTTCGAACAAGGTCTATGAGGCCGAGTTATTCCGGCTGCAAACCGAATTCGTGAAACTGCAGGAGTGGACCAAGCACACCGGTGCGCGCATCGTGGTGATCTTCGAAGGTCGCGATGCCGCCGGTAAAGGCGGCACCATCAAACGGATCACCGAATATCTCAGCCCGCGTGTCTCGCGCATCTCCGCATTGCCCGCCCCGACCGAGCGGGAGCGCGGCGAGTGGTACTACCAGCGCTATATCGCGCACCTGCCGACCAAAGGGGAGATCGTGCTCTTCGACCGGTCCTGGTACAACCGTGCCGGCGTCGAAAAAGTGATGGGATTCTGCACACCGCAAGAACATTCGCTGTTCCTGCGGCAGACCCCGATCTTCGAGCAGATGCTCATCGAAGAGGGGATCATCCTGCGCAAGTACTGGTTCTCGGTGTCCGACGACGAGCAGCTGCGACGTTTCCGGTCCCGTCTGAACGATCCGGTGCGGCAGTGGAAGCTGTCTCCGATGGATCTGGAATCGGTGTTCCGCTGGGAGGATTACTCCCGGGCCAAGGACGAGATGATGGTGCACACCGACACGCAGCTCAGCCCCTGGTTTGTCGTGGAGTCCGACAGCAAGAAGCACGCGCGGCTGAACATGATGAGCCATCTGCTGTCGACCATCGAATACGAGGACGTCAAACGGGAGAAGGTCGAGTTGCCGGACCGGCCGGTGATGTCGGGCAACTACGAGCGACCGCCGCGGTCGTTGTCGACCTACGTCCCTGATCACGTCGCGACCCTCACCGGCGATCCGGAGTAGTCCGGCGAACGGTGGGCTGGTGATCCCAGTAGCCTCACACCCATGCGGGTATACATCCCGGCGACGCTGCCGATGCTGCAGCGACTCATTGCCGACGGTTCGTTGTTCCCGGTCAGTGGCACCGCATTCGCCGTCACACCGACGCTGCGTGAGGCCTACGCCGAGGGCGACGACGACGAACTGGCCGAGGTGGCGCTGCGCGAGGCCGCGCTGGGTTCCCTGCGGTTGCTGGCCTTCGACGACGACGATGCCGAGGCTCCGCCCTCCGGAGCGCCGGTGCGGCGTGCGGTGCTGGTCGCCGATGTCGAGTCGGTGAAACCGCGGCCGGACCTCGATGATGCCGTGGTCCGGGTCGCCGAGCCCGTGACGCTCGAAGACCTGGTGGCGGTGTACGTCGACATCGCCGCCGCCGAGCCCGCGGTGCGCGCGGCAATGGGTGTCATCGATGCGGCCGATCTCGGTGACGAGGATGCCGAACTGCTGGTCGGGGACGCCCAGGATCATGACCTGGCCTGGTATGCCACCCAGGAACTGCCGTTCCTGCTCGAATTGCTCTGAGTACTAGATACGGCACCGTAGGTTACGGTACCGTAGGTTACGTACGGCGCAGCCATTGCGGGTTGCGGATTCCGTATGTACCACTCGGGCAGGAAGAGTTATGGCCAAGAGTCAGATCAAAGTCGGCGCGCGAGTCGTCGACACCGCGCGCCCCACGGTCGCCGGTGCCGACAAGCACCCGGCCCTGCACGCGCTGCGCAACATCGTCGGCCGGATCACCACCCCGTTGCTGCCGGATGACTACCTCCATCTGGCGAACCCGCTGTGGTCGGCGCGTGAGCTGCGCGGCCGGGTCATCGACGTCCGTCGGGAAACCGTGGACTCCGCCACCCTGGTGATCAAGCCGGGTTGGGGGTTCTCCTTCGATTACGACCCGGGCCAGTACATCGGCATCGGCGTCCTGATGGATGGCCGCTGGCGGTGGCGTTCGTACTCGCTGACCTCGGCGCCGGTCACCGGTTCGCGGATCATCACCATCACCGTCAAGGCGATGCCGGAGGGGTTTCTGTCCAGCCACCTGGTCGGTGGAGTGGCGCCCGGCACCGTCGTGCGTCTGGCCGCGCCGCAGGGCAATTTTGTGCTGCCGGATCCGGCGCCGGCCTCGGTGCTGTTCCTCACGGCGGGGTCCGGGATCACGCCCATCATGTCGATGCTGCGCACGCTCGAGCGTCGCGACCAGATCACCGATGTCGAGCATCTGCATTCGGCGCCCACCGACGACGACGTGATGTTCGCCGACGAGCTCGACACCCTCACGCACAGTCACCCGGATTACCGGTTGCATGTCCGGGCTACCCGTAGCCAGGGTCGTCTCGATCTGTCCACCCTCGACGCCGTGGTGCCCGACTGGAAATCGCGGCAGACCTGGGCGTGTGGACCGGAGGGAATGCTCAGCGAGGCGGAGAAGGTGTGGTCTGCTGCCGGAATCCCGGAGCGGTTGCACCTCGAGCGCTTCGCCGTCTCGCGGGCGGCGCCGCACGGCGCCGGTGGCACGGTCAAGTTCGGTCGCAGCGGCAAGGAGCTGGTGGTCGACGGCGCCACCCCGCTGATGGACGCCGGCGAGACCGTGGGCGTGCAGATGCCCTTCGGCTGCCGGATGGGCATCTGCCAGTCGTGTGTGGTCAGCCTGGTCGACGGGCACGTCAGGGATCTGCGGACCGGTGTCGAGCACGAGCCGGGTACGCGGATCCAGACCTGCGTGTCGGCCGCCTCGGGCGATTGCACCCTCGATGTGTGATGTTTACTGGGTAGTAACCTACGCAAGCGTAGGTTACGGTAGCGTAGGAATCGGAAAGGAGTAGAACATGGCGATTACAGACGTTCCAGAGTTCACTCATCTGACGGACGCGGACATCGAAAGCCTGGGCGTGGAGCTCGACGCCATCCGCCAGGACATCGAAGACTCCCGGGGGGAACGCGACTCCCGGTATATCCGTCGCACCATCAAAGCGCAGCGTGCCCTCGAAATAGCCGCGCGCCTGATGCTGACGGCAAGCTCCAAGCGGTCGGCCTGGTGGGCGGGCACCGTGACTCTCGGCGTGGCCAAGATCGTCGAGAACATGGAGATCGGCCACAACGTCATGCACGGCCAGTGGGACTGGATGAACGATCCCGAGATCCACTCCTCGAGCTGGGAGTGGGACATGGGCGGTGCCTCCAAGCACTGGCGTTTCACCCACAACTTCATGCATCACAAGTACACCAACATCCTGGGCATGGACGACGATGTCGGCTACGGCCTGATCCGCGTCACCCGGGACCAGAAATGGAAGCCGTTCAACCTCGGCAACCTGTTCTACAACACGGTGCTCGCGGCCGGCTTCGAGTGGGGCGTCGGACTGCAACACCTCGAGCTCGGCAAGATCGCCAAGGGTCGCGACGACCGGGCCGCCACCCTGGTGCGGGTCAAGGAGTTCGGCGTCAAGGCGGGCTCCCAGCTGGTCAAAGACTATGTGGCCTACCCGGCACTGACGTCGCTGTCTCCTGGTGCCACCTATACGTCCACCATGAAGGCCAATGCGGTGGCCAACGTCATTCGTAACGTCTGGTCCAATGCGGTGATCTTCTGCGGCCACTTCCCTGATGGCGCAGAGAAATTCACCAAGACCGACATGATCGGCGAGTCCAAGGGTCAGTGGTACCTGCGCCAGATGCTCGGTAGCGCGAACTTCGAGGGCAACTGGGTGCTGCGGTTCATGAGCGGCAACCTGTGCCACCAGATCGAGCATCACCTGTATCCGGATCTGCCCAGCAACCGGTTGCACGAGATCTCGTTCCGGGTCAAGGACATCTGCGACAAGTACGACCTGCCGTACACCACCGGGTCGTTCCTGCTGCAGTACGGCAAGTCGTGGCGGACCATCGCCAAACTGTCGCTGCCGAACAAGTACCTTCGCGACAGCGTTGACGACGCACCGGAAACCCGCAGCGAGCGGATGTTCGCCGACCTCGGACCCGAGTTCGCGGGCACCGATCCCAGCGGGCACCGGCGCGGGCTCAAGACCGCGATCGCCACCGTCCGTAAGTGGCGCAAGTCCGGTCGGATCGCCCAGGCCGACAACAACATCCGCACCGCAGAACTGCGCAGCGCCTGAGTTAGGGGTCAGCCGGCGTCGTGCCGTGCAGGACTGCCAGCAGTCGGCGCGCGGCGGCTACCCGTCCGGCCGCCGGACCGGTGAGCGTGTCCAACGCGCACTCCGGGTCGGCGGGTGGTCCCAGGTGTCCGCAGCCCCTGGTGCAGTCGGCGATGGCGTCGGCCAGGTCGGAGAACGCCAGCATCACATCGACGGGCTTGATGTGTGCCAGCCCGAACGAGCGGATGCCCGGGGTGTCGATCACCCAGCCGCCGCTGCGCAGCGGTAGGGCGATCGACTGGGTTGACGTATGTCGGCCCTTGCCGACTCCCGACACGTCACCGATGGCTCGGTGTGCTTCCGGCACAAGGCGATTCACCAACGTTGATTTGCCGACACCGGAATGTCCCAGCAGGACGGTCAGTTTGCCTGCGAGCATCGGTTCCACCGTGTCGAGTGCGTCCTGGCGGCCGGCGGTGGTGACCCGCAGGTCCAGATCGGCGAACTGCGCGGCGAACTCCTCGGGCGAGGCCAGATCACTCTTGGTCAGACACAGGATCGGTTCCAGGCCACCGGTGTAGGCCGCGATCAGGGCTCGTTCCACGAACCCGGTCCGCGGCGGCGGATCGGCGAGCGCCACCACGATCATCAGCTGATCGGCATTGGCCACCACCACCCGCTCGGTGGGGTCGGTGTCATCTGCGGTGCGCCGCAACACAGTTCGCCGTTCTCCGCGCCGGACGATGCGAGCCAGGGCGTCGACCTTGCCGGACAGGTCTCCGACGATGTCCACCTCGTCGCCCACCACGATGGGGGTGCGTCCGAGTTCTCTGGCACGCATCGCGGTCACCGGCCTGCCGGGATCACCGGCGAGCACGCAGCCCCACCGGCCGCGATCCACCGTCACCACCATCGCTGCCTGCGCGTCGGCGTGCTCGGGCCGAATCTTGGTACGCGGACGGGAGCCCTTTCCTGGACGAATCCGGACGTCAGACTCGTCGTACACGCGACCGCTCAACGGCACGCACCTGCGATCATGACTCGAAGTCCTGGCCCGCGAGCATGTCCGACCACAACTGGGGGAACTCCGGCATCGTCTTCGATGTGGTGGCGATGTCGTCGATTTCGACGCCGTCAACCCGCAATCCCACCAGTGCGCCCGCCATCGCCATCCGGTGATCGGCATAGGAGTGCCAGGTGCCACCGTGCAGCACGGTGGCGGTGATCCGCAGCCCGTCGTCGGTCTCCTCACAGTCACCGCCGAGGTTGTTGATCTCGGCTGTCAACGCCGCCAGACGGTCGGTCTCGTGGCCCCGCAAATGCGCGACACCGCGCAGTTGGGACACCGAACCGGGGATCGCGAGGGCGGCCAGTACCGCCACCACCGGCGTCAGCTCGCCGACGTCCCGCAGATCGATGTCGAAGCCGTCGTAGTTGGCCGACCCGTTGATCTCCAGGTGCATATCCGCCTGCGTGGCAGTGGCATTCAGCATTTCGAGCATCGACAGAATGGTCTCGGCGGGCTGCAGGCTCGGCGACGGCCAGCCGGTGAGCCGCACGATGCCCCCGGACACCACCGCGGCGGCCAGGAACGGTACCGCGCCCGACAGGTCGGGTTCGACGATCCAGTGCCGGGCGGCGACGGTGCCCGGCTTGATGTGCCATTGGTTGGCGGTTGTGTCGTCGACCTCGACACCGGCCTGGCGCAGCATGGCCGTGGTCATGGCGATATGCGGCGCCGAGGGCAGTGAATCGCCGGTGTGGACCACCGTCAGGCCTTCGTCGAACGCCGCGCCGCACAGCAACAGGCCCGAGACGAACTGCGAGGACGCCGACGCGTCGATCTCGACGGTGCCGCCCTTGACCGACCCCGAACCGGTCACCTGGAACGGCATGGTGTCGTCGTCGATGTCCACGCCCAACGACCGCAGCGCACCCAGCAACGGCGCGATGGGGCGGGCCCTGGCCTGTTCGTCGCCGTCGAAGGTCACGTCGACGCTGCCCAGGGCTGCCAGCGCCGGCACAAACCGCAACACCGTGCCCGCGAGCCCGCAGTCCACGGTCGCACCGTCGGCGGGGGACAGCGCGCCGCTGACCGTGAGCTCGGAGGCGTCACCGTCGACTGTCAGACCCAGAGTGCGCAGCGCGCCGATCATCAGGTCGGTGTCACGGCTGCGTAGCGCTCCGCTGATGGTCGAGCTGCCCTGACCCTGCGCGGCGGCCAGCGCCGCCAGGATCAGGGTGCGGTTGGTCAACGACTTCGATCCCGGGATGGCGACAGTCGCGTGCACAGGTGTCGGGGTGCAAGGGGCGGTCCATGTCGTCACGTCTTCCATCCTGCCTTGTCGTTGGTTTCTGCCACCATTGGATTATGTGCGGACGTTTTGCGGTGACCACCGACCCGGCGTTGTTGGCCGAGAAGATCAAGGCGCTCGACGAGGCCACGGCTGCTGCCAACGGGGAGACCGGCGCCAATTTCAACGTGGCACCCACGACCACCATCACCTCGGTGGTCAAACGCCACTCCGAGCCCGATGACGAATCGACGCGACGGGTGCGGTCGATGCGCTGGGGGCTGATCCCGCCCTGGGTCAAGACCGGTGCCGACGGCGGCCCCGACAACAAGGGCCCGCTGCTGATCAATGCCCGGGCCGAGACGGTCACCACCTCGCCGGCTTTCCGGAACTCGGCGAAGAACAAGCGGTGCCTGATCCCGATGGACGGCTGGTATGAATGGCGGCCGAACGGGGAGCTGAGCAGCGGCAAGAAAGCAGCGAAGACACCGTTCTACATGCACGGCGATGACGGGGAAATGCTGTTCATGGCGGGCCTGTGGTCCACCTGGCGATCGAAAGACGCACCCAAGGACAGCTCACCGCTGGTGAGTTGCACCATCATCACCACCGAGGCTGCCGGTCAGCTGGCCGAGATCCACGATCGAATGCCGCTGACCATCAGCGCGGGGGACTGGGACCACTGGCTCGATCCGGACGCCCCCGTCGACGAGGGCCTGCTGCGTGGGCACGGTGACCTGGATCGCATCGTGATCCGCGAGGTGTCCACGTTGGTCAACAGCGTCCGCAACAACGGGCCCGAACTCATCGAACCGGCCGAACCGCAGCCGGAACAGGGCGTGCTGCTCTAGGCGGGTGGACACCCGTCGATTACCTTGCTTCCAATGAAGCTCTCGGTGGAAGAAGACGCCATCGTGGCGACGGTGCGCGAGTTCGTCGACAAGCAGGTCCGGCCGGTGGTGCGGGAACTCGAGCACACCAACACCTATCCCGAAGAGCTGATCGAACAGATGAAGCGGATCGGCATCTTCGGTCTGTCGATTCCCGAGCCGTACGGTTTCGGGGCGGTATCGATGCCGTGTTATGTCCGGGTAGCCGAAGAACTGGCCCGCGGCTGGATGAGCCTGGCCGGTGCCATGGGCGGCCACACCGTGGTGTCGAAGCTGATCCTGGCCTTCGGCACCGAGGAGCAGAAGCAGAAGTACCTGCCGCGGTTGGCCACCGGTGAGTTGCGCGCCACCATGGCGCTGACCGAACCCGGCGGCGGGTCCGACCTGCAGGCCATGCGTACGGTCGCACGCTCGGGCGCCGACGGCTATGTGATCAACGGCAGCAAGACCTGGATCTCGAATGCCCGCCGCTCGGGCCTGATCGCGTTGTTGTGCAAGACCGATCCCGATGCCAGCCCGCCGCACAAGGGCGTGTCGATCCTGCTGGTCGAGAAGGTGCCGGGCTTCACCATCTCCAAAGAACTGCCCAAGCTCGGTTACAAGGGTGTGGAGAGCTGCGAGCTGAACTTCAGCGACTGCCGGGTGCCGGCGGACGCCCTGCTGGGCGCCGAAGAGGGTGTCGGGTTCGCGCAGATGATGAAGGGTCTGGAGGTCGGGCGGCTGCAGGTGGCCGCGCGGGCCACCGGGGTGGCGCGGGCGGCGTTCGACGACGCGCTGGCCTATGCGCAGGACCGGGAGAGCTTCGGCAAACCCATCTGGCAGCACCAGTCCGTGGGGAACATGCTCGCCGATATGGGCACCAAGCTCTATGCCGCACGGTCGTTGTTGTTCAGTGCCGCAGAGAAATTCGACTCCGGGCAGCGAGTTGACATGGAGGCGGGCATGGCCAAGCTGTTCGCCTCCGAGGCGGCCATGGAGATCGCGCTGGACGCGGTGCGCATCCACGGCGGTTACGGCTATTCCACCGAATACGACGTGGAGCGGTACTTCCGCGATGCTCCGCTGATGATCGTCGGGGAAGGGACCAACGAGATCCAAAAGGGCGTCATCGCCAAACAACTCGTCAAACGCGGAGGTATCGACATCTGATGGACGGACTCGCGCACTACGTCGAGGGTTGGCAGCCGGCGCCGTTGACGGCGGAGGACCCGCTGGCGCCGGAGACCGCCCAGCGGTTGGCCGCCACCCTCGATCTCGACGACCGGTGTGCCGCCGGGGCGGCGTTGCCGCCGCTGTGGCACTGGGTGTATTTCACCGAGTGGCCCTCGACCGCTGAGCTCGGTCCGGACGGCCATCCACGCGCCGGACATTTCCTGCCGCCGCTTCCGAACCGTCGACGGATGTTCGCCGGCGGTCGGCTCACGGTGACCTCGCCGCTGGTACTCGGCCGGCCCGCCGAACGGCAATCAGCGGTGACGGCGATCCGGGTCAAATCCGGCCGCACCGGTGAACTGCTGTTCGTGACCGTACGCCAGGAATACCGCCAGGATGGTGAACTCCGGTTGGCCGAGGAACAGGACATCGTGTATCGCAGCGACGACGGCGCAACCACCTCGTTCACGCGTGCCGCAGCGTCGCTCGCCGCGTCGTCGGCGCCGTGGTCCGCCCGCCCGGAAACTCATCCGGCGTTGTTGTTTCGCTTCAGTGCGCTGACGGCCAATGCGCATCGCATCCACTACGACCAGCAGTACGCAGAAGACGTCGAGGGGTTCCCGGCGCTGGTGGTGCACGGCCCACTGCTCGCGGTGTACATGGCCGAGCTCGTTCGCGCGCAGGGCAAGGCGATTGCGGCGTTCGAATTCCGGTTGAGTAAGCCCGTTTTCGTCGGTGATCCCATCGAGGTGCAGGGAGTTCCCGACGGCGACACGGTGAGTCTGGCCGTCGCGAGCGGGGCCGGCGACATCCACGCGTCGGCGACGGCGACGTTCGCGTGACTCAGCGCCGGATCGCGGTGACCACCACGTAGGACGCGTCGAACGACACGGTGCCGTCGCCGTCGGTGTGCGCTGCCAGCGCCTCGGCGAAGGCGGACACCAGCGCGTCGCGCTGCGCGTCGTCCACCTGCCCGAGTGTGGCGACATGCATGGGTGACTCCTGCGTCACGAACGTCATGGCGCCGGCGTGCGAATCGAACCGCCAGGTGAGCTGTCCCGGCGCGAAGTCGATGTCCTCGAAATCAGCGGTGAGCCGCTCGGTGACGATATCGGGCCTGCCCCACTGATCGGGCCGATATCCGGAGGCGGGCGGTGCGCCGAGCACGCTCACGATCGGATCGAAGAACGGGTTGACGCTATCGCGCACCCACGACGAAAAGCTGAGCACCCCAGCCGGTTTCAGTACCCGAGCCAGCTCGGTGACCTGGCGCTGCGGCTCGACGAAGATGATGCCCATGTTCGACACCGCGGCGTCGAACGCCCCCGCGGGCAGGCCGGTGTCGGCGGCGTCGGCGGCACGCCACTGCACGGTCAGCCCGGCGGCGTCGGCTTTGCGCGCCCCGATCTCGAGGAGATCGGGAGTGATGTCGACGGCGGTGACCTGTGCACCCAGGCGCGCCGCGGCCAAGGCGGCGCTGCCGGTACCGCAGGCGAGGTCCACCACATCCGCTTCCCGCAGTGCGCGGCGCTGGTCGGCGGCGGCGACCACCGTGGTGGCGATACCGGCAATCTGTTCCGCGACCGCCTCGTAGCGACCGGCAGACCATAACGACGAAGTCATGGGTCCACGCTAACAAGCCCGGATCACCCGGCGGGCGTGCCACGATGACCCCGTGACTGGACCGGTGAACGACTTTCCGGTGACCGCGCCACCGCTGCGGGCACCGGTGTGGCTGGATCAGTTCTGGGCGGACCTGACGTTCCTGCATTGGGCGGTGCACCCCGAGCAGGTGGCGCCGCTGTTCCCGGCGGGAACGCGGCCCGATGTGTTCGACGGATTGACCTACGTCGCGCTGGTGCCGTTCATGATGCGGGACAGCCGGTTCGGCACAGCTATCCCGTTGCCCTACTTCGGGACGTTCGCCGAGACCAACATCCGGCTCTATTCGATCGATGACCAGGGGCGCCACGGCGTGCTGTTCCGCTCGCTGGAAACGGCGCGGCTGGCGGTGGTTCCGGTGACCAGGACCGTGCTCGGCGTGCCCTACACCTGGTCGAAGATGACGGTGACGCGCACGGGTGCGCGCGTCGACTATCGCAGCGTGCGGCGCTGGCCCCACCGCGGGCTGCGCAGCGCACTGACGGTGACCGTGGGGGAGCGCGTCGACCCCAGCCCGCTCGAGGTCTGGCTCACCGCCCGGTGGGGGGCCCACACGCGCAAGGGCGGCCGCACGTGGTGGGTGCCCAACGAACACGGACCGTGGCCGCTGTATGCCGCGCAGGTCAGTGATCTGCAGGACGACCTGGTGGCCGCGGCCGGGGTGGGCCCGGTCGGCGACCGGTTGCGGCCGCTGTTCTCCCCGGGTGTGCGATCCCGGTTCGGCCGCCCGGCCCCAGTGGATTAGGCGGGACCCCGGCGGCGGCTCTTGGTGAGCTGTATCGGGTCGATGTCGGTGCTCGACCAATCGGCGGCCATCGCCAGGCTGGTGTCCCGGCCCGAATGCACGTGGTGGAACGCCGACTCGGCCGCGCGATCGGCATCGTGTGCAGCGATCGCGGCCAGTAGTTCCTCGTGTTCACGGCATTGCACGCCGGGGTCGCGGTCGCCGGTGAGATGGAACAGCCACTGCGTCCTGGCCTCGAGCGGGCGCAGGATCGACTCGAGCAGCGGGTTGGCGGCCAGGTCGACGATGATGGTGTGGAAGCCGGCGTTGGCCGCGGCGATGGCAGGCTTGTCGTGACGTTTGGTCGCCTCGCGCGCGGTATCCAGTTGCACGGCAAGGGCATCCAGCCCATTCTGATCCGCGCGATCGGCGGCCAGGCGGGCGGCCAGCACCTCCAGGCTCTCGCGGACATCGAACAGGTCCCGCACATCTTCGACGGTGAACGGTGACACGATCGCGCCCTGCCGCGGCACCACCACCACCAGCCCGTCCTGCTGCAGGCGCTGCATGGCCTCGCGTAGCGGGACCCTGGACACCTCGAGCTCGTCGGCGAGGTCACGCTCGATCAGCCGGGTGCCCGGCGACAGCTCCAACCCGACGATGCGCGCACGCAGTTCGTCGTACACACGCTCGCGCAGCGATTTTCGCACCTCGTCGGTGACGGCGGTTGTCACTGTCGACCCCTTTCTTGTCGGGCTGCCCCAGCATAGCCTCGCCAGACATAACGGTATACCAGTAACTCGATCCTTACTCGCAGTTAATGAGATGGAAATGGTTCGGGCCGAAGCTTCTCGTAACGGTATACCGCTAAGTGGTAGCCACTGAATCGGGAGAATTCACATGAACAGCAAGTTCCTGACCGTCGCAGCAGCAAGCCTCCTCGCCCTCGGCCTGAGCGCCTGCGGCTCGTCCGAGAGCGGTTCCGCCGGCGGCGACGCTCTGTCCGTCGGCGTCTTCCTGCCGGGATCGATCAACGACACCGGATTCATGCAGTCCGGGTACGCGGGCTTCGAACGCATCCAGGAGACCTACGGCGACAAGATCGACGCCAGCTACGTCGAGCAGGTGGCCGCGGCCGATTATCAGCAGGCGTTGCAGCGCTTCGCTTCTCAGAACGATCTGGTGATCTCGGTCGGGGGGCAGACCGACGCCGATGTCCGCAAGATCGCCCCGCAGTTCCCCGACGTCAAGTTCGTCGAGATCGGCGGCCCGTCCGACGCCGAGCCGATGCCGAACCTGGCCTACTACGATCCGCAGCAGGCCGAGGCCGAGTTCCTCTCCGGTGCCGCCGCCGTCCAGTCCTCGAAGAGTGGCACCGTCGGGTTCGTCGGGGGAGTGGAACTTCCCGCGATAGTCAATGCCGCCAACGCTTTCGGCAACGGCGCCCGGTTCGTTCGCCCCGATGTCAAGGTGCTCACGCCGCAGTACGTCGGCGACTTCGACGATCCCGCCAAGGCCAAGCAGGCCGCCGGCACCGCGTATGCCGGCGGTGCCGACGTGCTGGGCCAGATCGTCAACCTCGGCAAGCAGGGCATGGAGCAGGCCGCGAAGGAATCGGGCAATCAGCTCAACGGCGGGCCCATCCCCGGTGACTGTGCCAACACCGTCTACGCCGGCTTCGTGCGTACCGACATCGGCACCGAGATCGAGTACGCCGTGTCCTCGGTGCTCGACGGCACCTGGGAGGCAGCGCAAGTGCCCTTCGGTGTGACCACCGACAAGGGCGGCAGCGACTTCATCGTGTGCTCAGAAGACCCGGCCGTCGCCGGCGCACTGTCCGACGCGCAGGCGGCCATCGTCTCCGGCTCCGTCAAGCCCTACTGATCACCCGGGCCACGAGGACAAGAGGCGATGACGATGACGATCACCGACAACACCACCATCGGAGACACCACCACCGCACTGTTGTCGATGGACGGTGTGGGCAAGTCGTTCGGCACGGTGCGCGCTCTGGACGCGGTGACTCTGACCGTGAAACCCAGCTCCGTGCACTGCATCCTGGGGGAGAACGGCGCCGGGAAGTCGACGCTGTGCAACAGCATCTACGGCACCGTCTCACCGGATACCGGCAGCATGCGGCTGGCCGGCGTCGAGTACCGGCCGCGCAACCCCTCCGATGCCCTGCAGGCCGGGGTGGCGATGGTGCACCAACACTTCTCACTGATCCCCACCATGACGGTGGCCGACAACCTGCTGTTGGGGCGCAACGGTTTCCGGCCCCCGCGCGAACAGCTGTCCAGCGACCTGGATCGCATCGCCGACAGCTACGGCCTCAGTGTCGACCGCAACGCCACCGTCGGCGAGCTGACCGTAGGGGCGCGGCAGCGGGTGGAGATCGTCAAAGCACTGTTGCGCGACCCGCAGCTGATCCTGCTCGACGAGCCCACCGCGGTGCTCGACCCGAAAGAGATCGACGCGCTGATCGCCACCTGCGCGGCGCTGACCGGGGATGGCAAGTCGGTGGTGCTCATCACCCACAAGCTGGGGGAAGTGGCCCGCGCTGCAGACGAGGCCACCGTCCTGCGGGCCGGGACCGTCGTCGGCGGTGGGCGGCTCGCGGATGTCCCGCTGTCGTCGCTGCTGGAACTGATGCTGGGAGACAACGAACTGCTCCGCCGGGGCGGCGCACCACGTCGACGCACCGGTACCGACACCGGAGCAGTCCTGCAGCTGAGCGGGCTCGAGGTCGCCCGCCAGGATGGCAGCACCGCCCTGTCCGGGGTGGACCTGAGCATCGGACGTGGCGAGATCGTCGGTGTCGCCGGCGTCGAGGGCAACGGACAGTCCGAACTGATTGCCGTCCTGTCCGGGGCGCTGGCCGCCGACAGCGGCACCGTGACCGTCGACGGCACCGACCTCACCGCCGCGTCGCCGGCGCGCCGGACCGCCGCGGGGCTGGCGGTGATCCCCGAGGACCGCCACGCCGAGGGCATGATCGGGGCGCTGTCGATCGCGGAGAACCTCGCGATGCCCCGCCTGGCGCAGTACCGCCGGTGGGGACTGCTCGACCGCACCCGGATGCGAACCGATGCCACCGCCGCGATTGCGGACTACTCGATCCGCGCCCCTGGACCGGACGCACCCATCGGCTCACTGTCGGGCGGCAATCAGCAGAAGGTGGTGCTGGCCCGCGAATTGTCCACTGCAGGCTTGCGTGTCGTCGTCGCCGCGCAACCCACCCGCGGCCTGGATGCCGGTGCCGTCGCGTTCGTCCTGGACCGTCTGCGCGACGCTGCCGACGACGGCGCCGCGGTCCTGGTGACCTCCAGTGAGATCGATGAACTGCTCGCGGTGTGCGACCGGATCGTGGTCGCCTACCGGGGAGCACTCCTCGGGTCGGTCAGCACCGACTCGCCCACTGCTGCCACCGATATCGGCAACCTCATGACAGGAGTCCCGGCATGACCCGCCTGCACTTTCGCCACCCTCTGGTGGTTGCCCTGGCTGCCCTGATCGTCTCTGCCCTCGTGGGGCTGGCGCTCGCGGCCACCGCCGGAGCCGGTCCGGCCGCCGTCATCGACGCTCTGATCGAAGGAACCCTGGGCTCCCCGTTCGCGATCGGCACGTCGCTGAACAACGCCGCACTGCTGATGTTGGTCGCGGCGGGATTCACCGTCGCCTACCGCGCCGGACTGGTCAACGTCGGCGGCGAAGGGCAACTGTGCCTGGGCGGCGTCGCCGCCACCGCGGTCGGCGTCTCGCTGCCCGAGTCCGTGCCGCTGCCGCTCGGCCTGGCGGTGACGCTGGTGGCCGCCGTGCTCGCCGGTGCGGCCTGGGCCGCGATCGCCGCCTGGCTGCGGGTCCGCCGGGGCACCAGCGAGATCATCACCACGCTGCTGCTCAACTTCATCGGTCTCGCGCTGGTGGTGCTGATGGTGCAGGAACCGTCGCTGCTGCGTCAGCCGATGACATCCTCGGAGACGCTACCGCAATCCGAACCGCTGGCTGACTCAGCGCACCTGCCGTTGCTCGGCCTCTACAAGAACCCGGCGACCATCGCGATCGTGCTCGCCGTGATTCTCGTCATCGCTGTCGGAATCATGTTGCGCCACAGCGCTACCGGACTGCGGCTGCGCTCGGTCGGACTCTCCGGCACCGCGTCGGCCCGCCTCGGTGTCCCCGTCGACCGCACCGCGTTCCTCGGACTCACCGCCGCCGGCGGCTTCTCCGGCCTGGCCGGCGGACTGCTGGTCACCTCGGCACCGTTCATCCTCGCCGACGGGTTCTCCTCCGGATTCGGCTTCAGCGGACTCGTCGTGGGGCTGCTGGCCCGCGGATCGATGACCGCCGTGGTCGCGGTCTCCCTGCTGTTCGGCTTCCTGGTGTCCGGCGGCATCAACCTGCAACTCGCCGCCGGCGTACCCGCCTCCACCATCACCGTCGTCCAGAGCGTCCTGATCATCCTCATCGCCGGCGCCGCCTGGTGGACCACCACCAAACCCCCACGTCGAGCCACTCGCCAGGCTCACCTCGAAACTCCAGCCGAGAAGGTGCCCGCATGAACACCGACATGATCACCGAAGTCCTCACCAGCGGAGTGGCATTCGCCATCCCTCTGCTGCTGGCCGCCACCGGCGAATCGATCAGCGAACGCGCCGGGGTGCTCAACCTCAGCATGGAGGGGATGATGCTCACCGGCGCCTTCGCCGGCGTGCTCACCTCGGTGACCACCGGATCGGCAGTCGCTGGCGCCATCGCCGGCGTCGTCGCGGGACTGATCTTCGGCCTCGCCCAGGCGTTGCTGAGCGTGCGTTTCCGGGCCGACCAGATCGTCGTCGGGGTGGCCGCCAACGCACTCGCGTTGGGGCTCACCACCTTCGGGGCCCGGGTGCTGCTCGGTGACGGCAAGGGGCAGAACGTGCCTGCGTTCGCCGATATCCGGATCCCGGTGCTCAGTGAGCTGCCGATCATCGGGCCCGCGGTGTTCGGTCAAACCATCCTCGGTTATGTCTGCCTGGCCGCCATCGCCGCACTGGCGGTGATCTTCTCCGGCCGCACCATGACCGGCATCCGGGTCGATGCCGTCGGCGAAGACGCCACCTCGGCAGGCTGGACCGGTCTGGCCGTCAACCGCACCCGCGTCATCGGAGTGCTCGTCGCCTCCGGTGCGGGCGGTCTGGCCGGTGCCCAACTGGCGCTCTCGGAGGTCCGTTCGTTCAGCGAGAACATGACCGCAGGCATGGGTTACCTCGCGGTCGTCGCCGTGATCGCCGGGCGCTGGAAGGTCACCGGAATCCTCTGGGCCGCACTGTTCTTCGGCATCGCGCGCGCCATGCAGTTCGCGCTGCCCGCCATCGGCGTCGACATCCCCTACGCCGTGCTGGTGATGCTGCCCTATCTCATCGCGATCGTCGCCATCAGCGGGTTCGTCGGCGGACGCAAGGCACCTTCCTGCCTGACCGTCCCCTACGTCGGCCGCGTTTAACCAGCCCAGAAAGGCACCCGAAAATGACCATTGTGCTCACCCACTCCGATATCTCCGCACTGATCGACCGGGCCGGCGTCTACGACGCGGTGGAACGTGCTCACGCCGATCTGTCCTCCGGCACCGCCGCCAACCCGGCACCGTCCATCCTTCCGCTCGCACAGGGCGGGGCGGTGCTGCCGATGGTCGCCAGCGCCACCCGGCAGCGGGCCAGTTCGGTGAAGCTGTTGTCCGACATGCCCTTCAACCGCGCAGCGGGCCTGCCGACGCAGCGCTCGACGATCCTGCTGATGTCGGCCGATACCGGCGAATGTGAAGCCGTCCTCGACGGCAGGCTCATCACCGCGATCCGCACCGCCGCCGCCAGTGCCGTTGCCACCGCGCACCTCGCCACCGCGTCCAGCACGTCCCTCGGCCTGATCGGCGCCGGCACCCTCGCCGTCGAGCACACCCGGGCCATCACCCGCATCCGGCCGATCGACAAAGTGTTCGTCTGGTCGCGCAGCGAGGCCACCGTCGACGAATTCCGCCGCCGGGTAGGCGATCTCGACCTCAGTGTGGAGTACGCCGAATCGCCTCGTCACGTGCTCTCGTCGGCCGATATCGTGTGCACCCTGACGCCGTCGAAAGCCCCGATCGTCGAAGGCGCCTGGTTCCGGCCGGGCCTGCACCTCAACGCCGTCGGCGCCCCGCCGCGCGCCGACCACCGCGAAATCGACGGCCCCGGAATGGGGGCGGCCCGCCTCGTCGTCGACAGCCGCGCCACGGCGCTGGCCAAGTCCGGCGAGGTGCTCCTCGCCATCGACGAGGGACATCTGACCGAAGCGGACATCGCCGTCGAACTCGGCGACGTCATCATCGACGGCAGCCTCGGCCGCCGCAACGACCACGACATCACCCTCTTCAACTCGGTGGGGATAGGCCTGCAGGATCTGGTGACCGCACGACTGCTCGTCGATGCCGCACTCGCGACCGACATCGGCACCCGCGTGGAGATGAGCGCATGACCACTCACATCGACCGCAGTATCGAGCTGGCAGTCGAAGCGGGAGCCGCAGGCAACCGCCCGTTCGGTGCCGTCCTGGTGTCGGCCACCGGCGCCGTGCTGGCCGAAGGGCGCAATGAGGTGGCCTCGGCCGGCGACGTGACCGCCCACGCCGAACTCGTCGCCCTCCGCCGAGCCACCGCCGCCGGGCACGCCCACCATGTCGCCGGGTCGGTGATGTACGCCAGCGGCGAACCGTGCCCCATGTGCGCGGCCGCCTGTGTGTGGGCGGGCGTCACCCGGATCGTGTTCGCCGCCTCGACGCAGGGCTTTGCGCCCTTGCTGCCCGAGGGCCCGCAGTTCCGGCTGAGCTGTGCGCAGGTGATCGCCGCCACCGACACCCCCGTCGACGTCGTGGGACCGCTACGCGAGGGTGCGGCACTGGCCGCCATGCGCGCGGCTATCGCGCCTGCACGTCAGCCGTGACGGCCTTGGTCAGCGCGATCAGGTCCGCCGGCGCCAGGGCGATCTCGAGGCCGCGTTTGCCCGCGCTGCACAGCACCCGGTCCCACAGCAGGGCGGACTCGTCGATCACCGTCGCCAGCGTTTTGCGCTGGCCCAGGGGAGAGATGCCGCCGAGTACGTAGCCCGTCGATCGTTGTGCCGCCGCCGGCTCGGCCATGGCGGCCTTCGGCATCCCCAACGCCGCGGCCGCCGCCTTGAACGACAGCTTGGCCGGCACCGGGAGCACGGCAACCGCCAGGCCTGCGGGAACCGCGATCACCAGGGTCTTGAAAATCTGCTCCGGGCTGACATCGCCCGCGACGGCGAGTTCGGCGACGGCCTCCTCGCCGAACGCCTGACTGCGGGGGTCGTGGTGGTACTGCAGCACTTCATGCGGAGTCCCGGCTGCCACCAGTGCTGCGATCGCCGGAGTTGCCGCTCGTGCCACCGGGTCAGATTAGCCGCCGGAAATAGCGCGGTTGCGGATGCTGTTACCACCAACAGTCATGCCCACGACGTGGGATTGTCGGTCACAGCCTTAGGATCTACGGAAGGGGAACTTGGTGTCGACGGTGTGCCTGGAGCGTCCGGTGTCAGTGTCACTGCACATACCGGCGTTCATCAGTGCCTCCGAGACTGAAGGGACTGGGTCAACCACGATGACCGACATAGATGACAGTGCGGGCGTGAAGCCTCTCGACGCCGAGGCTGAACCCGTTGCAATTCCGGAGACAGACGCGGAGTTGACAGCGCGTTTCGAACGCGACGCGATTCCACTGCTGGATCAGCTCTACGGCGGTGCGCTGCGGATGACACGAAACCCCGCAGACGCCGAGGACCTGCTCCAGGAGACCATGATCAAGGCCTACTCGGGCTTCCGGTCGTTCCGCGCGGGCACCAATCTCAAGGCGTGGCTCTACCGGATCCTGACGAACACCTACATCAACAGTTATCGCAAGAAACAACGCCAGCCTGCCGAGTATCCGACAGAAGAGATCACGGATTGGCAGCTGGCGGCCAATGCTCAGCACTCGTCGACCGGACTTCGGTCGGCCGAGGTGGAAGCGCTCGAAGCGCTCCCGGACAACGAGATAAAAGAAGCCCTGCAGGCGTTGCCGGAGGAGTTCCGGATGGCGGTCTACTACGCCGACGTCGAGGGTTTCCCCTACAAGGAGATCGCCCAGATCATGGATACGCCTATCGGGACGGTGATGTCTCGGCTGCACCGAGGGAGACGCCAGTTGCGCGAATTGCTCGCGGACGTGGCCAGAGACCGTGGTTACATCCGAGGCCAGCTCGGCGAGCCTGAGGAGGTGTCGTCATGAGCGGCGAAGAGACGTGGCGGGCGCCCGTGGGGCCCGTGGATCCGGAGCATCCGGAATGCGCCGCGGTGATCGCGGAAGTGTGGACTCTGCTCGATGGCGAGTGCACGGTCGACACGCGGGACAAACTGCAGCAGCACCTGGACGAGTGCCCGGCGTGCTTGCGCCATTACGGCGTCGAGGAGCGGATCAAGGCGCTGGTAGCCACCAAATGCAGTGGTGAAAAGGCACCGGAAGGCCTGCGACAGCGGTTACGGCTGGAGATCAGCCGCACCACCATCATCAGGGGCTGATCAGCTGTTGGGCCGCTTGCCGTGGTTGGCCTTGCTGTGCTTGCGGTCCTTCTTCTTGCGGCCACGCTTGGCCATGATGTACCTCCGTGTGTGAATCGATGGGGTTGCCCGCCCGGTAGACAGCCGGCAGGCGGTCACAACATTGTCTCACGACGCCGATGGTGCTCTGCGCGCCGAGTCTTGTGGTTCGATATGAGCGATAGTGGCGCCCCTCCGCAGTCGGGGGAGCGCCAGATCGCTGTAGTTGGCACCGGAAGAGGTGGGTGAAGATGGCCGAGGACGTTCGCGCCGAAATCGTGGCCAGCGTGCTTGAAGTCGTGGTCCACGAGGGCGATCAGATCGGTGAAGGCGACACCGTGGTGCTCCTGGAGTCGATGAAGATGGAAATTCCGGTGCTTGCCGAGGTGGCAGGCACCGTCAGCAAGGTCAGTGTCTCGGTGGGCGACGTCATCCAGGCCGGCGACCTCATTGCTGTGATCAGCTAGCCGCCTGTGTCGACGCTCGGTGACCTGTTGGCCGAGCACACCGTGCTGCCGGGCAGCGCCGTAGACCACCTGCACGCCGTGGTGGGGGAATGGCAATTTCTGGCCGATCTGTCGTTCGCCGATTACCTGATGTGGGTCCGACGCGACGACGGCACCTTGGTGTGCGTCGCGCAGTGCCGTCCCAATACCGCCCCGACCGTGTTGCTCACCGACGCGGTGGCCACCACCTCAGCTGCGGACGAGATGCCGTTGGTCACGGCCGCCTTCCGGTCCGGCGCAATCGCCCGTGAAGACCGCTCGAACGCCGACAACCGGCACGCCGAACTCAGCATCGAAGCAGTCCCGGTGCGCCACAGCGGGCAAGTGGTGGCGGTACTGACCCACCAGACGGCGCTGGCGGCTCTGCGCACGTCGTCGCCGCTGGAGACGGCCTACCTGGCGTGTGCCAGTGACCTGGTGCTCATGCTCTCGGAGGGCACGTTCCCCAATGTCGGTGATCTGGCGATGTCGCGGTCCAGTCCCCGCGTCGGGGACGGTTTCATCAGGCTCGACATGACCGGCGCGGTGGCCTTTGCCAGTCCGAACGCACTCTCGGCCTACCACCGGATGGGGCTCACCTCGGAGTTGGAAGGCCACAACATGGTCGCCATCACCCGGCCCCTGATTTCCGACCCGTTCGAAGCGCAGGAACTCGCCGACCACATCAAAGACTCGCTGGCCGGCGGGTCGAGTATGCGCATGGAGGTCGACGCAGGCGGCGCCGCCGTGCTGCTGCGCACCATCGCTTTGGTGGTCCACGGCTCGCCTGTGGGCGCTGCGGTGCTGATCCGCGACGTCACCGAGATCAAGCGGCGGGATCGTGCGCTGCTGAGCAAGGACGCCACCATCCGGGAGATCCACCACCGGGTGAAGAACAACCTGCAGACCGTCGCGGCTCTGCTGCGTCTGCAGGCCCGACGCACCACCAACGCCGAAGGCCGTGAGGCGCTGGCCGAATCCGTGCGACGGGTGTCGTCCATCGCGTTGATCCACGATGCCCTGTCGATGTCCGTGGACGAGCAGGTGAATCTCGACGAGGTGATCGACCGGATCCTGCCGATCATGAACGACGTGGCCGCGGTCGACAGCCCCATCAAGATCAGCAGGGCCGGCAATCTGGGGGTGCTCGACGCCGACCGGTCGACCGCGCTGATCATGGTGGTCACCGAACTGGTGCAGAACGCCATCGAGCACGCGTTCGAAGGATCCGATCAGGGGTGCGTCACCATCCGTGCCGAGCGTTCGGCGCGCTGGTTGGACGTCACCGTGCACGACGACGGCCGGGGACTGCCCGACGGTTTCAGTCTGGAAAAGTCCGACCGGCTCGGTCTACAGATCGTCCGCACACTGGTCTCCGCTGAGCTGGACGGCTCCATCGGCATGCACGATGTGCCCGCAGGCGGCACCGAAGTGGTGTTGCGCATACCAATTGGTCGTCGTACCCGGTTGGCGCAATAACAAACAAAATTCTGGCCCGACAAAAAGAACGACCCCGACAATTAATGTCGGGGTCGTTTACTGCTTTAGAGCGTGCGATCAAACTCCGGTGCGAGCCTTCGTCCGAGCGTTGCGACGCTTGAGGGCGCGGCGCTCGTCTTCGCTCATGCCGCCCCACACGCCTGCGTCCTGGCCGGACTCCAAAGCCCAGGCCAGGCACTCGGTGGTAACCGGGCACCGGTTGCACACCAGCTTCGCGTCAGCGATCTGGGCAAGGGCCGGGCCGCTGTTTCCCACGGGGAAAAACAGTTCCGGATCCTCGTCGCGACAGACCGCCTTGTGGCGCCAATCCATAAGTCGTACTCCTTGATAATGCGCGCAGCGATGCGCGCCGTGTTTTGTTTTTCGGCTGTTAACGCGTGCACACCAAATGTTTCTGCACTGTTGCATCTGATCGTTCCAGAGCCGCAACAGAAGTCAATAGCGTGAGTTAACACGTGTGCAATGTCACTCGTGGAGCCCGTTTCCGGATCCCTAACTCATGTGTACTACGCTGAACCCATCTGCGCCCTAAATTCAGCGCTGCGATTTCATCACATCCGCACATCGTGCAGGTAGACGTGTTTTCCTAATCAAGTTTTTTTTCTGGCGCCACGACGCCCAGCGCGTCGGCGACCGCCCGGAACGTCATTTCGTCTCGCAAGCCGATGTAATCCCCGTCGATCTGGCAGGCGATCGGTGTGGTGCTGGTGATGCGTACCAAGTCCACGTCGTCCTCGCGGATGAGGTGTCCCGCCTTCAGCTTGGGCCGCTTGGCGAACATCTGTCGCGCGAGCCCCAGATTGCGCCAGACGCTCATGCTCGTGGTCGCGAAGACACCCAGGCCGGTGTCGAAGCCGCAATCGGGATTGGTCCAGATCGGTCGCTTGTTGGCGTAGGTCCACGGGCTCGAGTTGGAGACGAAGACGAAGTGCACGCCCGGCACCGGCTCACCGCCGTCCAGCTGCAGCGTCAGACGGGGCTCCTCGCGGGCACTGCGTAGCAGCGCAGGCACGGCGGTGCTGATGTAGCGCATGGCGGTGACTTTCTGCGTGTCGCGCCGTGCCTCCACCGCGGCGACCACCTCGCCGTCGACTCCCATGCCCGCGGTGAACACCCCCCACCGCTCACCACAATCCATCAACCCGATCCGCCGCCAGGTCCGTGTTCGCCGATATTCGGTGAGCAGATCGATCAATTGGTTGGTGGCGTCGATCGGATCTTGGGAGATGCCCAGCGACCGGGCGAAGACGTTCGCCGATCCGCCGGGCACGATGCCCACCGCGGGGATGTCCCCCAACGGCAGCGGTCCTGGCTTGCCCAGCAGTCCGTTGACCACCTCGTTCACGGTGCCGTCGCCGCCGTGGACGATCACCACATCCACCCCGTCCACGACGGCCTTCTCGGCGATCTCGATCGCGTGACCGCGATGGTTGGTGTGTTCCACACTGAGCCGGACGCGGCTTTCGAGGGCGTGGGCCAGCAGATCACGCCCCGCCGCGGTGGTCGAGGTGGCATTGGGGTTGACGATCAATACGGCGCGCACGAGCTATGAGCCTATCGGGGCGCGGCGCGGGGCCACCGGACGCTGAGCGCGCCCGGCTCACGAACGATCTTCTCCTGCGACGTTCTCGCTGTCGTAATCGGCCAGCACCCCGCCGGCGATCCGGAAGGCCGAGTTCGCGTCCGGCACGCCGCAGTAGATGGCGGTCTGTAGCAGCAGTTCCTTGATCTCGTCGTTGGTCAGTCCATTGCGGCGGGCGGCGCGCACATGCATCGCCAGCTCCTCGTGGTGGCCGCGCGCCACCAGCGCGGTGAGGGTGATCAGCGAACGGCTGCGCCGGTCTAGGCCGGGCCGGGTCCAGATCGATCCCCACGCGTAGCGGGTGATCAGTTCCTGGAAGTCGGCGGTGAACTCGGTGGTGGCGGCCACGGCCCGATCGACGTGGGCGTCGCCCAGGACCGCCCGCCGCACGTCCATCCCGGCGTCGTAGGTGGCGGCAGGCAGCCGCGCGGCGATCAGGTCGGCTACTCGCTGAGGCGCCTCGGCAGGTGCCAGGTGACCCACCCCGTCGAGCACCACCAGCCGGCCGTCCTTGACCTCGGATGCGATGCCGCGCAACGATTCTGGGGGAGTGGGGAGGTCGTCGGCACCGGCCAGGCACAGCACCGGCGCAACGATGTCGGACAGGCGTGTGGTGACGTCGAACTCCGCGAGCGCCTCGCAGACCAGGGCATAACCCTCGGCGTCGGTGTTGCGCAACGCGGCCAACAGTGCTGCTCTCACGGACTGGTCGGCGAAACCGGCGGCGAACCACCGCTGCTCGGCGCCGGACACCATCACCGCGGTGCCGGATTCGCGAACAGTGGCGGCGCGCTGGCGCCAGTCCTCCCGGGTGCCGATCCGCGCACCGGTGCAGATCAGCGTGGCCGCACTCACCCGCTCCGGCGCGTCGAGCAGCAGTTGCAGACCGACACAGCCGCCCACGGAATCGCCGGCGTAGTGAAACCCGTCGCGGGAATAGCTTCGATCGATCATGGCCAGCACGCCCGCGGCCAGGTCGGCGACGGTGAACGGTGACGAGGTCGGGGTCTGGCCGTGCCCGGGCAGATCCCAGGCGATCACGCGGAAACGGGCGGCCAGCCGACGCGCGGCGTCGCCCCACAGCGTGACCGCCGAGGTGCCCAGGGAGGGGCCGAGCACCAGCAGCGGCCCGTCGGACGGGCCACCGAAATCGGTGGCCGTGATCGTCGGTGCGCTCACTGCGACTCCTTCAGGTGGTGGCGAGCCCGGTACAGGGCCGCATCGATGAGGTGATCTGCGGCACCGAGATAGGTCGGACCGGCTGGGCGGGAGGCTAATTCACTCATCGTGTGCTGTTCGGCGAGCAGCCCGTGAGCTGTGGTCAGATTGACGTGGGCGCGGTCGGTGTGCACCTGCAGGCCGGTGAGCAGGTCGCTTGCCTGCGACGCGGCGACGACGGTGCGCCGGGTCAGGGTGCGCAGGGTGGCCCATTCGGCATGCCAGCCGCCGTCGGCGCGTTCGTCGACGCTGGCGGCCGATGCCGCATGCAGGGTCGCGCCCAGCGCGGGTGCGGTCAAGGCGTTGCGGCGCAACAGAATCGAGAGCACCGGGTTGACCTTGTGCGGCATGGTGGAGGACCCGCCGCCGCTGCCCTCGGTCAACTCACCGATCTCGCCGCGACTGCCGGTGATGATGTCGTTGGCCACGTGGCCCCAGGTGTCGCAGCAGGTGACGAACGCATCGCCGTGCCGGGTGATCGTCGACCGGGCCGTGTGCCAGGGCGGGGCGGGGCTCAGGTTCAACACGCGGGCCAGGGCGTCCGTCAATTGCACTGCGGCGTCGGCCGAACCCGCGAGTTCGGTGGCGGCGGCCATGGTGCCGGCCGCGCCGCCGGCCTGAACGGGCAGGGCGGGCAGAGTGGCCACGGTGTCGGCCGCGTCGAGGGTTGCGGACAACCAGCCGGCGAACTTCATCCCGGCGGTACTGGGCAGGGCGGGCTGGGCCAGCGTGCGGGCCAGCATCGGGGTGTCCCGGTGGATTTCCACCAGGCCGACCAGGGTCTGCACCTGTGCGGTGAGCTGGGCACGGACCGTGCCGAGTGCGTCGCGCAGGCACAGCAGCAGAGCGGTGTCGAGGACGTCCTGGCTGGTCAGCCCGCGGTGCAGCCACCGGGCGGCGGGGTCGGCCGTGCGGTCCCGCAGCAGTGCCACCAGACCCGTCACCGGATTGCCGTCGCGTTCGGCGCCCTCGGCGATGGCTTCGGCATCCTCGGGGCTGATCAGCGCGATCAGGTCGGTGCGCGCCGCCGGTGGTGCCACCGCCGCATCGACCAGCACCGAGAGCCACGCATTTTCGACGGCGACCAGTGCTGCCAGCAGCGCGGCGTCGCTCATCAGGTCGCCGGCGCGGTGGTCTCCCGGCCAGAACAGATCCGCCATGGTCAGTGCCCCGGATAGTGCAGGAAAACGGTCTCGTCCTCGCCGTCGGTCCCACCCTGCAGGCGGATGTCGAACCGCAGTCCGTACTGATCGCGCTCGGCGATCAGGGTGTGCCGTCGCTCGGCCGGCACGGAGGTCAACAACCGATCCTGCTGTCCGGTCGGCAGATACGCGCGGGTGAACAACCGGTTGAGCAATCCGCGGCCGAAGACGGTCACCGCGATGAACGGCGGCGTCCCCGGGGTGGTCGCCCCCGGTTCGACGGTGGTGAAGCTGTAATGGCCCTCGTCGTCGGTGGCGGCACGGCCCCAGCCGGTGAACGTCCACCCGTCGCGGTGCAACGAGCCGCTGGCGTGCGGCACGTGTCCGTCGGCATCGGCCTGCCAGATTTCCAGCAGGGCGTCCGGCACCGGCGCGCCTGCGCCGTCGAAGACCGTGCCGTGGAACCGGATGGCGCCTGGAAATGCCGGTGGCACAAGTTCATTGCCGTGTTGGTAGGGCAGTGCGTAGCCGTAGAACGGTCCGATGGTCTGACCTGGCGTGGGGGTCAGCAGGGTGGTCATGAATCCTCCAGTGGGGTGCGGCTGCTGCCGGTGAGCACGATGTCCCAGCGATAACCCGTGGCCCATTCGTGCGTCGTGACGTCGTGGTCGTAGTGGGCGACCAGCCGATCGCGGGCCTTCTGGTCGGTGATGGACTGATAGATCGGGTCGAGGGGGAACAGCGGATCGCCGGGGAAGTACATCTGGGTGATCATCCGCTGCGTGAATTCGGTGCCGAACAGTGAGAAGTGGATGTGGGCCGGCCGCCACGCATTGTGGTGGTTCTTCCAGGGGTAGGGGCCGGGCTTGATGGTGGTGAACCGGTAGGTGCCGTGGGCATCGGTCAGGCACCGGCCCACGCCGGTGAAGTTCGGGTCCAGTGGGGCCGGATGCTGGTCGCGCTTGTGGGTATAGCGGCCTGCGGCATTGGACTGCCAGATCTCGACGAGTTGATTCCGGACCGGCTTGCCGTCGCCGTCGATGATCTGTCCGGTGACCACCATGCGTTCACCGATGGGCTCGCCGCCGTGCTGGATCGTCAGGTCGGCTTCGAGGGGGTGGACGTCGCGGGGGCCGAAGCAGGGCGCCCACAGTTCGACGGATTCCGGGTCGGCGTGGTGCAGATCCTTGGTGGGATGGCGCAACAGGCTGCTGCGGTACGGCGCATAGTCCAGCCGCGGCTGGGTCTCTTCCCGACCGGCCCGCAGATACCCGGACTCGATGTGCGCCATCTCGGCATTGATGTCGGCCTGGCTGGCCGACGCGCTGTCGGGGTCGGTGTCGAAGGTTGCTGTCATGGGAATCACCGTATTTCCAGAGGGGCGCCGGGCGGAAGCTTAGACTTTCGCTCAGCGGAAGGGATGGACGATTGGCGGGAAACACCTCGACACCGGGAACCAGCGTCACCTCGAGATTGCTGGCTGTGGTCGGAGCATTCGACGAGCAGCACCGGGCGCTGACGCTCACCGAGCTGGCGCAGCGGGCGGGCATTCCGGTGCCCACCGCACACCGGCTGGTTGCTGAGCTCGTGGGCGGCGGCGCCCTGGCGCGGCGTGCCGACGGCCGGTATGTGATCGGGCGACTGCTCTGGGGCGCAGGCGTGCTGGCCCCGGTGGAAGGCGGGTTGACGCAGGTGGCCGAGCCGTTTCTGTATGACGTCTACGCGTCGACGCTGGCCACTGTGCATCTGGCGGTGCGCGACGGCGACCGGGTGCTCTACCTGCAGCGGCTCGCCGGTCATGCGTCGGTGCCGATCGTCAGCACCGTGGGGAGCCGGTTGCCTCTGCACTGCACCGGTGTCGGGAAGGTCCTGCTGGCGTATGCGCCAGGGGAGACGCAGGCTCAGGTGTTTGCCAAACTGACCCGGAACACGCCGTTCACGATCACCGTTCCGAGTGTGCTGCGCGCGCAGTTGGATCGGATCCGGCGCGAAGGGGTGGCCACCACAAGCGAGGAGATGTCGCTCGGAGCGTGTTCGCTGGCGGTGCCGGTGGTCCGGGCGTCGGACCAGGAGGTGGTCGCCGCGATCGGGGTCGTGGTGCCGTCCCTCAAGCGGGACCGCCAGCGGTTGCTGGGTGCGCTGCAGGTGGCGGCCCGCGGCGTCGGCCGGCTGTTGTGATGCCAGGTCCGACGCCGACAGGAGGAGCCGGTGACCCGGCCCCTCCTGGGTGAGCGGCACGCTCAGTGGTCCACCAGCTCCGCCGCAGCGGGGGGCGCCTTGCGGCCGAGCAGCTCGGTGGGCACGTCCTTGGTCTCGCGGGCCGTCAGCGCGGCTCCGGCGGAGATCAGGCAGATCACTGCGGTGAAAATGCTGATCACCACCCAGCCGCCTTCCCGGACGCCACCCAGCGCGGTCACGATCGACGGTGCGAAACCGGCCATCAGGAAGCCGAGCTGGGTGCCGATCGCCAGTCCGGAGAACCGGACCTGGGTGGAGAACATCTCGCCGTAGAAGGACGGCCAGACGGCGTTGGCCGCGGCGTAGCCGAACGAGAAGGTGGCGATGGCCAGCGCGAAGGTCAGCAGGTGGTTGTCCTGGCTCATCGAGAGCATGTAGAAGGGCATCAGCGCTGCCGAGGACAACGCGCCGTAGATGAACACCGGCTTGCGGCCGAGGCGGTCGGCGAGCCTTCCGAACAGCGGCTGGGTGAACAGGGCGCCGATGTTGGCGACCACGACGAGCCACAGCGTGAGGTTGGCTTCCAGCCCCACTTCCTTGCCGTAGGCCAGCGCCAGGTTCGCGAAAACCGTTGAGACAGCAGCGATGAATGCGCAGAGGATCACGCGCAGCACATCGCGCCAGTGGTTGCGCAGCAGCGGCACCAGCGGCATCCGGGCCAGGGTCCCGGCGTTCTTGGCCTCGGTGAACTGCGGGGTCTCGTGCAGCGTCCGGCGGATGAAGTACGCCACGACGACCACGACGGCCGACAGCCAGAACGGGACCCGCCAACCCCAGCTGTACTTGTCCTCGTCGGGCAGTGCCATGAACGGGATCATCACCAGGGAGGCGAGGATCAGGCCGCCCTGAGTTCCCGTGAGGGTCCAGGACGTGAAGAACGCGCGTTGATTGTCGGGGGAGTGCTCGAGGGTCAGCGAACTGGCGCCGGCCTGTTCGCCCGCCGCGGACAGGCCCTGCAGCAGTCGGCAGAGCACCAGCAGTATGGGCGCGGCCCATCCGATGGTGGCGAAGGTGGGCAGGCAGCCGATGATGAACGTCGAGACACCCATCAGCACGAGGGTGAACATCAGCACCCGCTGGCGTCCGAGCCGGTCGCCGAAGTGGCCCAGGATGACGGCACCGATCGGCCGGGCGACATAGGCGAAACCGAAGGTGGCGAACGACATCACCAGCGCCGCTTCATTGTCCGACGGGAAGAAGACCCGCGGGAAGATCAGCGCCGCGGCCGTCCCGAAGAGGAAGAAGTCGTAGTATTCGACGGCGCTGCCCATGAAGCTGGCCACGGCAGCGCGCCGTGGCGTTTTCGCCGGGGTATCCCCCGGCTGCGGTGCGGTGGAGGTCATCGGTTTAACTCCTTGTTGTCGAATTATGCAGTGTGGATGGTGTTTTCGTGCTGTTTTACGCGGTGCCGGTGGTGACCAGGCTGCGGAAGTGCCGCGACATCCGCTCGGCATCTCCGGAGACTCCGGTGATCAACGCGAACGCTTCGGTGGCCTGGTGTACTGCCATGTGGCCGCCGTCGAGGGTGCGGCATCCCGCTGCGCGGGCGGCTTGCAAGAGTTCGGTGTCCAAGGGGCGGTAGACGATGTCGGCTACCCACAGCCCGGGATGCAGCTGGTCGGTGTCGAACGGCACCCCGGGGTGCTCGGCCATTCCGGTGGGGGTGGCGTGCACTACGCCGTCACTGCCGGGTAGCAGCACGGACAGCTTGTCGAAGGACGATGCGTCGATCCGCGCCAGCGGGTGACGCGCGGCCAGATCATGGGCCAGGGCGGTGGCCCGTTCGATGTCGAGGTCGACGATCGTCAGGTGCTCGGTGCCCAGTCGCAACAACGCGTCGGCGACGGCCGTGCCTGCGCCACCGGCACCGATCAGGATGACGTTGCCGGTGGCGGCGTCGGGAAGGCCTTCGGTGAACCCGAGGGCGAACCCCGAGGTGTCGGTGTTGAATCCGACGGCGCCGTCGTCGGTGAACACCACCGTGTTCACCGCGCCGAGCGCGGCGGCCACGTCGTCGACTTCATCGAGGTGGGGGATCACCAGCTGTTTGCACGGATGGGTGATGTTGAGAGCGTCGTAGCCGAGCATCCGGGCCCAGGACAACACGTCGCCGACCCGCTCCGGGGCGAGGCCGAGAGTACTCAGGTCCAGGGTGCGATACACGTAGTCGAGGCCCTGGGCCCGGCCTTCGGCCATGTGCAGCGCCGGGGTCAGGGAAGGTCCGACGCCGGTTCCGACGAGGCCTACCAGGTATGGGTGTTGTGCCATGTACTCAACCGATCTTTCTTAATGTACGAACTAGTACGTTCGCATTTGAGTACAGCACTGTGTGGCGAGTCGCGTCAAGGGGAAAATGTGAGCCGGGTCTCTATCCGGGCGGCTACCTGCGAAAACCCACGGGATTTTTGTCAGTGGGTGGTGAGCCAGCCGACCACCACATCGCCGATCATCCGGCGAAGGTGGGCGCGCTGGGACGTCTCGGTGAAATCGACACCGAACAGGAAACCGAAGGTGTAGCGGTTGGCCACCTGGAACACGCAGTAGGAGCTGATCACGATGTGCACGTCGAGCGCTTGCACGTCGGCGCGGAACTTGCCGTGGGCCCGGCCTTCGGCGAGGATCTCGTCCAGCAATGTGGTTGCGGGCCTGGATAATTCGCGCAGGGATTCCAGCCGGCCGATGAACTCGCCGCGATGGATGTTCTCGATGGACACCAGGCGGATGAACTCGTCGTGGGCGATGTGGTGGTCGAAGGTGACCTCGGCCAGCCGCCGGATCGCCACCACGGGGTCCACATGGTCGACGCGCAGCTTCTGCTCGGCTTCGCGGATGCCGCGATAGGCGTTCTCCAGCACCGCCATGTACAGCTGCTCTTTGCCGCCGAAGTAGTAATAGATCATCCGCTTCGTGGTGCGGGTCCGTTCGGCGATCTCGTCCACCCGGGCACCTGAATAACCGGACTCCGCGAACACCTCGGTGGCCACCGCGAGCAACTCGGCACGGGTGCGTTCGGCATCGCGCTGGAGTTCGGCTTTCGGCTTGGCGGCCACGTCGGGCAGCTTACTGGCCACGTGCGGAAACCGGCGCAGACCTTCCCTCGCAATTAACTGTTTGGTACGTTCGCCAGAACCGACCCTTCGAGGGAGGACTCATGAAGACGTCCGTCGCCACCGTCTGCCTCAGCGGATCGCTGATCGAGAAGCTGCACGCCAGCGCGGCCGCCGGGTTCGACGGCGTGGAGATCTTCGAACCCGATCTGATCGCCAGCGACCACTCGCCGGAGGAGATCCGCAGCCTCGCCCACCGCCTGGGCCTCTCGCTGGATCTCTATCAACCGCTGCGGGATCTCGAAGGCGTGGACGAGGCGACGTTCACCGACAACTGCCGTCGCGCAGCGGCCACGTTCGCCACCGCCCAGCGACTCGGCATCGACACCGTCCTGGTGTGCAGCAATGTCGCCACCGCGACGGTCGACTCCGATGAGGTGTCGGCTGACCAGCTGCGCCGCATCGGCGACATCGCACAGGGCTATGGCATCCGCATCGCCTTCGAGGCGCTGGCCTGGGGTCGCTACATCGACGACTACCGACGGTCCTGGCGAGTGGTCGAGCTCGCCGACCATCCGGCCGTCGGACTGTGTCTGGACAGCTTTCATGTGCTCTCCCGGGGCCACGACCCCGCGGCCATCGAGCAGATCCCGGCCGCCAAGATCTTCTACCTGCAACTCGCCGACGCGCCGGCGCTGACCATGGATGTCTTGTCATGGAGCCGGCACCACCGGTTGTTCCCCGGCGAAGGCAGCTTCGATCTGCCCGGCTTCGTCTCGCACGTGCTGGCCACCGGATACGACGGCCCGCTGTCGCTGGAAGTCTTCAATGACACCTTCCGGCAGACCGATCCCCGCCGCACGGCCGTTCACGCCCTGCGGTCGCTGCTGTGGTTGCAGGACAAAACGGCCGCTGCCCACCCCGAGGGTTGGCGCCGCGACCTCACGGCCATCACGAATGCCAAGCCGCCCACCGGGTTCGACTTCGTCGAGCTCAAAGCCGAAGACACCAGCGAGGTCGAGGTACTCCTCGAACAGCTCGGTTTCACCCCGCGCGGCCGACACCGCACCAAGCCGGTGTCGCTGTGGGCGGCCGGCGGGGCGCGCGTGGTCCTCAACGAACAACAGGCCCGAGACCAGATCCCGCACGTGGCGGCGGTCGGGCTGCAGGTGCCCGACGCCGACGCCACCTCGAGGCGAGCCGGGCAGCTGATGGCGCCCGTGGCCTACCGGCGCACCTACGCCGCCGAACAGCCCTTCGGGGCCGCGGTGGCCCCTGATGGCACCGAGTTCTTCTGGACAACCGAGGTGCCGGGGGGAGTGCCGGCGTGGGTGAGCGAATTCGAGAGCGGATTGCCCGTCATCGGACCGAATGTCGTCGGATCCATCGACCACGTCAACCTCACCCAGCCGTGGCAGACCGCCGATGACGCCGTCCTGTTCCTCAGTAGCGTCTTCGGCTTGTCCGCGGACGCACCGGCGGAAGTGCCCGGCCCCACGGGGCTGGTCCGCAGTCAGGTGATGCGCACCGCCGACGGCGCGGTGCGGATGCCGCTGAACGTCGCGCCGCACGCCCTCGACGCGCGCGGGCTGGCGCAGCATGTCGCGTTCGCCTGCAGCGACGTCCTGGCCCTCGCGCGCGCCGCGTCCTCGGCGGGGTTGGAGTTCCTGGTGGTGCCCGACAACTACTACGACTATCTGCTGGGCCGGTTCGGGCTCGACGAGACGTACGTGGCGCAGCTGCGCGAGCTCAACCTGCTCTACGATCGCTCGCCGGAGGGGCACTTCGTGCACTTCTACACCCGCACCGTCGGCTCGGTCTTCTTCGAGTTCGTCCAGCGCTTCGGCCACTACGACGGCTACGGCGTGGACAACGCGCCGGTCCGCCTGGCCGCGCAGCGCGGGGGCCTCGGTACCTTACGGAGGTGACCGAACGCCGACTGCTCCTCGTCAACGGGCCGAACCTCAACATGCTCGGCACCCGGCAGCCCGAGATCTACGGATCCACCACCCTCGCACAGATCGTGGAATCGGTGACCGCCTTCGCCGCCGAGCTCGGGTTCACGGTGCGTGCCGTGCAGAGCAACCACGAGGGTGACCTCATCGACGCGATTCATGCCGCCAGGGGCGACTGCGCGGGCATCGTGATCAACCCCGCCGCGTACACCCACACCTCGGTGGCCATCGCCGACGCACTCACCGCCGCGGAACTGCCGGTGGTCGAGGTGCACCTGAGCAACATCCACAAACGCGAAGCGTTCCGGCACCACTCGTTCGTGTCGCCCGTCGCCGAGATGGTGGTGGCCGGTGCCGGGCCGCTGGGCTATGAGCTGGCGGTCCGCTTCCTGGCCAACCGGCTGGGTCCGGCGTGACGCGACCGCCCTCGGTGCGGTACGCCGGCTATCTGGTGGCCGCCGAGGGGGTGGCGGCGCTGGCGATGTGTGTGGTGTTGGTGATCCGCGGGCTCTCCGGCGCCGACCAGAGCATCGTCAGTGGGTACGGCACCGCACTGTGGTTCCTGCTGATCGGCAGCGGTGTGATGACCGGCGGCTGGGCGCTGCTGTCCGGGCGGCGGTGGGGCCGCGGCATCGCCGTTCCCACCAACCTGCTGCTGCTGCCGGTCGCGTGGTACGTCTTCTCCTCGCACCACCAGGTGTACGGCGTCCTGGTTGCCGTACTGGCGGTGCTGGTGTTGGGCCTGATGTTCAGCCCGGCGGCCGTGCAATGGGTGGCTTCGCCACGCGAATGACCGTGCGGCGTCAGCCTTCTGACGCCAGCGCGGCCAGCTCCGGCCCGGACACCCGGTAGGTGGTCCACTCGGTCTGCGGCTTGCCGCCCACGTGGTCGTAGAGCGCGATGGCGTCGACATTCCAGTTGAGCACCGCCCAGCTCAGCCGGCTGTAGCCGTTCTCCACACACTCGGTCGCGAGCGTCGAGAGCAGGGCCTTGGCCAGTCCCCGGCGGCGAAAAGCCGGGCGTACGAACAGATCTTCGAGATAGATGCCCGCCACCCCGTCCCAGGTGGAGAAGTTCAGAAACCACAAGGCCGTCGCCGCGGCGCGCCCGTCGATTTCGACGACATGGCCGAAGACGGTCGGCTGTTCGGCGAACAGCGCGGCGTGCATCTGCTCGGGAGTGACCGTGCATTGGTCGCCGGCGCGCTCGAAGTCGGCGAGCTCGCCGATCATGGCGACGATCTCGGCTTCGTCGCCGGGTCGGGCCCGGCGGATCTGGTCAGTCATGTGGTGCTCCCAGCCCGGTCATGATGGTGCGGAATTTGGTTGTCGTCTCGTCGAGTTCGTCGCCTGCGTCCGATTCGGCGACGATGCCGCCACCGGAATGGGCCAGAGCGCTGCGCCGGCCCGGCGCCAACTGGGCGCAGCGGATCGACACCACCCACCGGCCGTCTCCTGCTGAATCGCACCAGCCGGTGGCGCCGGCGTAGAAGCCACGGTCGCCTTCCAGTTCCGCGATCAGTGCGGTGGCGGCCGCGGTGGGGTACCCGCCCACCGCGGGTGTCGGATGCAGCGCTAGTGCGAGATCCAGTGCTGTGGTGGACTTTTCGCGCAGTGTTCCGGTGACCCTGGTGCTGAGATGCCACAGCGCGTCGGTGTGATGGAGCTGGGGTTCGGGGTCGACGAGCACATCGGAGCACAACGGTTCCAGGGCCGCGCGGATGGCCTCGACGACCAGCAGGTGTTCGTGGCGGTTCTTGCCCGAGCCGGCCAGCGCCACGCCGTTGGCACGGTCGATATCGGGATCGGCAGAGCGGGGCGCCGAGCCGGCAAAAGGTCTGCAGCGCACCTGATCACCCTGGCGGGCGACCAGCAGTTCGGGGCTCGCGCCCACGAGGGTGCTGCCGGTGTACGGCGGTCCGGCGGGGGACAGGTCCACCAGATAGCCGTAGGCGGCCGGATCGGCCGCGAGCAGTCGCCGCAGCACCCCGCGCGGGTCCCATTCGGCATCGGCGACCACCCGCATCGCGCGCGCGAGCACCACTTTCTGCAACTCCGCACCGGGGACGCGGAGACGATCCACGGCGCCTGCGACGCGGGCCCGATGCTCGGACGGGGACGGTACGGTCTCGGCGATGCGCACTCCCGCCGGCGGACGCGACGGCCAGTCCGGCAGCGTATCGGTGAATGTCACCTGTTCGGGCACAAACAGTGCTGCCGGCTCGGTCACATCGAACGGCAATGCGCCCAACACAATCGGGGCGTCGCCGCGACGCAGTGCGGCGTCGGCTGCGGTGATGTCGGAAAAGCCGGTCCGGACACCCTCGGCCAACACCGTCCCGCCGGGGCCGGACAACACGAAGGAAGGATTGGTGACGCCCACGCTCACGGCGTGATGACCGGCTCGCGGTGGGCGGTCAGCCCCAGCGACTTCAGGGAGCGCAGGCCGTATTCGAATCCGCAGACTGCCACCGAGGCCGGGCCGAACCCGTACCGGGCGCCTTCGCGCAGCGGCTGTTCGACCCAGCGGGTGACGATCGACCGCGAGAAATGACCGTGGCCGATGAACACCACATCGTGGTCGCTCATGTGCTCGAGTGCCAGGCTGACCGCCTGATCGGCGCGCATGCTCACCTGGTCCACGCTCTCGCCACCCGGGCAGCCGTAGGTCCACAGCAACCAGCCGGGCACCGTGGTCCGGATGTCGTGGGTGGTGACCCCTTCGTACTCGCCGTAATTCCATTCCGAGAGCAACGGCGTGATCTCGTCGACCTTCAGGCCCGCCAACTCGGCGGTGTCGAGGGCGCGCCGCCGCGGGCTGGAGAACACCACGGGGTCATGCAGTTCCAGGTGTTCGAGCGCCAGGGCAGCGAGCCGGGCCTGATCCCGGCCGTTCTCGGTGAGCTCGAGATCGGTGGTGCTGGTGTGTTGACCCGACTTCGACCACTCGGTCTCACCGTGCCGAAGCAGGACCAACCGATGCATGCCGACGCTCACAAGGGTCGATTCTGCCCCATCACGCCCCCTTGGAAGAGGCGGCCTCCCGACGCTGGGGTGTCCCACATGCCAGGATGGAGCTCGTGGGGATGCATGTGTTGGCTGTAGCCAACCAAAAGGGCGGGGTCGCCAAGACCACCACCGTGGCGTCGTTGGGCGCCGCGATGACCGAGGAGGGTCGACGAGTCCTGCTGGTGGACCTCGATCCCCAGGGCTGTCTGACGTTCTCCCTGGGGCAGGATCCCGACAAGCTGGCCGTGTCGGTGCACGAGGTGCTGCTCGGCGACGTCGAGCCCAGCGCCGCCCTGGTGCAGACCGACGAGGGCATGACCCTGCTACCCGCGAACATCGACCTGGCCGGGGCCGAAGCGATGCTGCTGATGCGGGCCGGTCGCGAGTACGCGCTCAAGCGGGCGCTGGCCAAGATCGCCGACGATTTCGACGTGGCGATCATCGACTGCCCGCCCTCGCTGGGGGTGCTGACGCTCAACGGCCTCACCGCCGCCGACGACGTGATCGTGCCGCTGCAGTGCGAGACCCTGGCCCATCGGGGCGTCGGCCAGTTCCTGCGCACGGTCACCGACGTCCAGCAGATCACCAACGCCGATCTCAAGCTGCTGGGTGCGCTGCCCACGCTGTACGACTCACGCACCACCCACAGCCGAGACGTATTGCTCGACGTCGCCGACCGCTACGACCTGCCGGTGCTGTCGCCGCCGATCCCGCGTACGGTCCGGTTCGCCGAGGCCAGCGCGTCGGGAGCCTCGGTGATCGCGGGCCGGAAGAACAAGGGCGCGGTGGCCTACCGGGAGCTGGCGGCGGGCCTGCTGAAGCACTGGAAGTCCGGCAAGAAGCTGGCGACATACACCCCGGAGCTCTGAGCGCGGCTCACCACAGCGCGGCGTGGTGGATCAGGGCATCGGATATCAGGACGACACCCGCGACGAGGAACAGCACCCGCACGCCGATCGGTCCGTAGCGGGTCACACTGCGCACCACCCAGCGGTGCGCCCGCTGGGCGCGCTTGCTGCGGCTTGTCGACAAGGCCAGCACGGACGCGCACGGCAGCACCACCAGCGTGCAGTAGCCGAGGATGAGCAACGGCCACAGCGCGGGTCGCGGGTCCAGCGCCGCGATCATGGCCAGGCCGGTCAAGTAGGGAACCGCGGTGGGTGCCTGCCCCAGCCCCACTGCGACCCCGACGAATCCCAGCAGCCAGGGCCGTCGCCGCATCGTCCCCATGGCGCCCATCGCCCACCCTGGTGTCGACGTCTGGGCGACCACAGGGAAGAAGGCCAGTGCGATCAGCGTGACCCCGAGCAGCAGTTCACCGCGATATCTGATGGTCGGGGTGAGGTCGAAGTCGAACAGGTCGGTCAGCAGGTGCAGTCCGAGCACGGTGGCGACGCCGAAGACCAGCAGCGCGGTGAAGACGCCGAGAATGTAGCTCGTGCCGCCCGGAATCGGTGAGCGTCGGTTCAGGCGGCTGTCATAGATGACGGCCGATACCGCCCCGATGTTGAGCACGTTGAGCGAGTCCAGGCACGCCAAACCCAACAGAACCAAGATGAGTCCAGTCACTGATACCTATTCGCCCAGTGCCACCATCGTGCGGCCCCGCTGCTCCAATACCGTCGAACCCACCACGGCGGGGACGATGGCGGTGTCGGCGGGCGGGCGGTCCACCGGGATGAGGCGCTCCCGGACCGCGGTGGTGGGGTTGTACACGCCGATTCCGCCGATGACGGGGATGAGCAGTTTCTGCGCCATCATGACGCCGGGACCCAGTGGTACTGCCGGACCCGTACGTCCCACGGTGTAGCGGTATTTCAGGTCGTCGGCGGAGAACACCAGCACGCTGTTTCCGGTCCACCAGGTGATCAGGTCGCCGGTCTTGGACACCGTGCCCTCAGGCGAGGCCGCCGTGGGCGCACCGCGCAGCAGATGGCTGGACACTTCGTTACCGGTCTCGTCGACCACCGACACGCGTGGCGCGGGCACCGGGAGATAGACCGCGGTGTTCGAGTGCGACACCGCCAACACCTGGGCACCGGAGTCGGCGGCCACCCCCGGTTCGGCCACGTCACGCACCTCGGGTTCGTCTTCTTCTTCGGAGGCCCGGATCAGCGACAGTTTCAGGTCCTCTTCGCCGGGGCAGAATCGCAGCACCGACGCGGCGTCGTTGTCGGCGGCGGCCGACAGCAGCGCGCACCCGTCACCTGTTCCGACGTGCACCGGCTTCACCCGCGCATCCACCTCGCCGAAGCCGATCACCCGGACCATGTCCGAGCGCCAGATCTCGAGCCGGGTCCCGCCGACCGACAGGATGGTCGTCCCGTCCGAGGACAGGTCGACGTGCGGGCTGGCGACCCCCGTGCGGGCGGGGCCGCGTTCACCGGTGGCGGCGTCGACGGCGCTGACCTGGCCGCACCCTCTGTCGTCGGGGTACACCGCGACGGCGTACTGGTACACCCAGGTCACCCCACACAGCTCACGGTCGCGGGCGTAGGTCCACCGCGTCCGGCCGGTCACCGGATCCAGGCCCGCCATGGTCGACCCGTCGCCGGTGACCACCGAACCTGCGGCCACCACCGGGACGGTGGTGTGTGGACTGGCTGCGCTCCACAGTTCGCGCAGTGCCGAGGGCACCGCGTCGGCGGCGGGTGGCGCTGTCGAGGTGTCGGCGGCGGGCCGGCTGATCGTCGCTCTGGCGTCGCTCGTCCACCAGATGACGCCGGCGGCGAGAGCGACTACCGCGGCAATTGCCACTGCGGCGATGACGTCGCCCCTGGTCCGGCGCTCGGGTCTGACCATGGCGTACTGCTTCGGCGTCAGCCTGCGCTGACTGTGGTGTCGCTCGCGCCTTCGGGCGCGGTCTTGCTGCGGGGGCGACGGCGCCGACGGCGGCCGGCGTGCGACGCCTCACCTGAGGCGTCGACGGGACCGGCGTCACCGGCGGGTGCGGCCGGGGCGTCGCCTGCGTCGGCGACCTGCTCGACGTGCCCGGTGCCCGTCTTGGCTCCGCGGGTGCGGCGGCGTTCACGGTTGCGGGGGGTGCGCGGCTTGTCCTCGCGGGGCTCGGTAGAACGTTCCTTGCGCTCGGGTCGCTTGGAGGACTGCTTCTGCGCCGAGCCCACGACGCCGGTGGCGTCGGCGGGGATCTTCAGTTCCTCGTAGAGGTGCGGTGAGTTGGAGTACGTCTCGAGCGGATCGGGGGTGCTCAGTCCGAGGGCGGTGTTGATCAGCGTCCAGCGGGGCAGTTCGTCCCAGTCGACCAGGGTGACCGCGATACCGGTCTTGCCTGCACGGCCCGTACGACCGATGCGGTGCACATACGCCATCTCGTCATCGGGAATCTGATAGTTGATGACGTGGGTGATGTCGTCGATGTCGATGCCGCGGGCAGCCACGTCGGTGGCCACCAGGACGTCGATGGCGCCGGTGCGGAACGACTTGAGGGCTTTCTCGCGGGCGATCTGGCCCAGGTCACCGTGGACGGCACCGACCTTGAAGCCGCGTTCGGCGAGTTCGTCGGCGACCTTCTGGGCGGTGCGCTTGGTGCGGGTGAACACCATCGTGGCGCCGCGGCCCTCGGCTTGGAGGATGCGGGCGACGGTCTCGACCTTGTCGAGTGCGTGGGCCCGGTAGACGAACTGTTCGGTGCTGTCGTGGGTGGCCGACGATGCCGCGGACTCGGCCCTGATGTGCGTCGGCTGGTTCATGAAGGTGCGGGCCAGCGTGATGATCGGGTCGGGCATCGTCGCCGAGAACAGCATCGCCTGACGGGTGTCCGGAGTCAGCCGCAGGATGCGCTCGATATCGGGGAGGAAGCCCAGATCCAGCATTTCGTCGGCTTCGTCGAGAACCAGCACGGACAGGCCGCCGAGCTGCAGGTGGCCCTGCTGTGCCAGGTCGAGCAGCCGGCCGGGGGTGCCCACCACGACGTCGGCACCGGCTTTCAGTGACTCGATCTGGGGCTCGTAGGGCCGACCGCCGTAGATCGACACGACCGACAGTGGGCGGTCGGCAGGCGCATCGGTACCCGTGCGTAAGTACCGAGCGGCACCTTCGAGATCACCGAAGACCTGGATGCACAGCTCGCGGGTGGGGACGACGATCAGCGCGCGCGGTGCGCCGGTCAGCGGGCGGCCGGTGTCGCTGGTGATCTTGTGCAGCAGCGGCACACCGAACGCAAGGGTCTTGCCCATGCCGGTGCGGGCCTGGCCGATCAGATCGTCGCCGGCCATGGCCAGCGGAAGGGTCAGCTCTTGGATGGCGAAGGGATGCGACTTGCCCTGCTCGTCGAGCGCGCGGACGATTTCGTCGCGTACGCCCAGGTCAGCGAAGGTCTTTTCAATTACAGTCATACGGAAGGGGTTAAGCCTTTCAGTCTCGGTCCGAGATCATTTCTCGTAGCGTGTCGATCACGCGCGCACGAGTTCTGAGAGGAACGAGACCGGGCGTCGCGACGGATGCCGCGAGCCGATTCGCTGGGCCCAGTGCGATGACAGTTGCTCACTTGTCTCGAACAACAGGAGCGGGCCAACTGCGTGCACGCACATTACCTAGGAGCGGCCGAAATGCGTCGAAAATACCGCTGCCTACCCCCATCGTAGCCGCTGGGGCAAATTCGACCGGATTCGCCACGTCGGACACCCGCAGCGCGGGTCTTCTGCTGCCGATCACCGAAGCGAGCCGGCATCTCGCAGGAACTACAGTGAGCACATGAGCTCGATGCCGCCCGCCACGGGTTCTGGTGAACTGTCTTCCAGCCATCCGGCACCGGTGGTATCGGCCGATCATCCCGGAGTGGTCGAGCTTTTTGCGTTGCTCGCCTACGGCGAGGTCGCGGCGTTCTACCGCCTCACCGACGAGGCGCGGATGGCCCCGAATCTCAAGGGCCGGATCAACATGGCGAGTATGGCCGCCGCGGAGATGGGCCACTACGAACTGCTGCGGCAGGCGCTGGAGCGTCGTGGGGTCGATGCCATCCCGGCGATGTCGCGGTACGCCTCGGCGCTGGAGCACTATCACCGGTTGACCACCCCGAGCACCTGGCTCGAAGCGCTGGTGAAGACCTATGTCGGGGATGCCCTGGCCGCTGATTTCTATCTCGAGATCGCCGGGATGTTGCCTGCGGAGATCGCCGACGTGGTCCGTGGAGCCCTGTCGGAGACCGGACACTCACAGTTCGTCGTCGAAGAGGTCCGGGCGGCTGTGGCCGCCAGCGACATGCAGCGCAGCCGGCTGGCGCTGTGGTCACGCCGGTTGCTCGGTGAAGCGATCACGCAGGCGCAGTATGTGCTCGCCGACCGTGATGAGCTCGTCGATCTGGTGCTCTCGAGTACCGGCGGTCTCGGTCAGATGGCGGAGTTCTTCGAACGGCTCCAGCGCACCCACGCCGAGCGGATGGCGCACCTCGGCCTGGGGTAGCCCGCCCTGGCCCGCCGTCAGTTCGTGCAGGTCGCGATCATCGAATTGTTGGTCTGGGCGATCAGCGTCGCGCCTGCGGCGTCGGTGATCGCGCAGTTCAGCTGCCCGGTGATGCTGGTCGCGGTGACTGATTGGAAGTCCACCCCGGGGTTCAGGACGACTGTCCTCGACCACGGCAGGGCCGCGTTCACCTCGGTGCGGGGCATCCCCTGCTCATCGGTGTAGATGATCGTCACCAGGTCGATGAGCTGACGCGTGCCCGTCACGGTGTAGGTGATGGTGCGGGGATCCGGGGGCGCCGGTGCGGCCGCGGGCGGCACCAGTGGCGCCGGAACGGGCGGCACCGGGGACGGCACAGCGGTCGCCGAGGGCGCGGTGGTGACCGTCACGACGGTCTCGGGGGACAGTTGCGCCGTCGGTGGGGGCGCCGGGCTGGGGGGAACGGTGGCGATCACGGTGCGCGGGGCGGTCGACGTCGCCGGCGGTGCGGCCTCGGTCTGGGCGGTGGGCGAGGTGTTGTCCGAGCGCATCACCAGGGTGATGGCGAGCGCGGCCGCCAGCAGGACGGCGACGGCGAGGCCGGCCAGCCAGCGCCACCGGGTGTCGGGCCCTTCGTAGTAGTCGTAGTCCTCGTCGTACTCGTCGTCGTAGGTACTGCTGTCGCGGTATTCGTCGGTGGTCCGGTAGCCGCCGCCGCTGTAGAAGCCGGTGCCGGAGTCGACGGAGCTGTATCCGTTGGTCCTGGGTGCAGTTGTGGACCTGGGTGCGGCCGCGTCGTCGAGGTCGTCGAGATAGCTGCTGCCGGAGCGGCCGCCCGCGCCGCTCCAATATGGCTTACTCATCGGATCACCGCCGGTGCCGTCCCTTTCACATTGGCCACATACGTCACTCTCTTCACACAATCGTATCGACGGTGTGCGGCCCGTGGTGGCGCGGAAGCGGGTGTTTTTGTTGCAATTGCGTCTCTATCGGGGCAGGTCGGGGCCGGTCGCGGCGCGCTTCGCTGACCGCGAACGCCTGGGGGTGAACCCGAACCCACGTCGTCCACTAGCCTTCTTACGTAACTGCTTCGAGGAAAGGGTCCAGCGTGGAGGTCAAGATCGGTGTCACGGACAGCCCGCGCGAGATTGTCTTCATCAGCGCGGAGACACCCGATGCGTTGGAAAAGCAGGTGACTGCAGCGCTCGGCAAGGGCGCAGAGGTGGTTTCCCTGAGCGACGAGAAGGGTCGCCGGTTCCTGATTCAGGGGTCGCGGATCGCCTACGTGGAACTCGGCCCGCCGGAAAGCGGCCGGGTCGGATTCGGTATCGGCGCGGGTCCGGTGACCCCGCCCATCGTTGCTGACTGAGCGCGCGTCAGGAACGGGTCAGCGGCACGTGCGACAGGCCGCCCCAGATGAACTGGACGGTGCCTTCGATGGCCTCGTCTTTGGTGATGGGGCGGTCATTGTCGAGCCAGTAGCGCGCTGAGTCGACGCTGATGCTCACCAGGCCGACAGCGATCATCCGGGCCCGGTGCGGCTCCAGCCCGGAGTCGTGGCTGATGAGGTCGAACACCGCGTCGGTGCACGCCTCGGTGGCCACCTTCACCTGCGACGAAACCTGCGGTTCGGTGACGTAGTCGTTCTCGAAGATCAGGCGGTAACCCTGACCGTCGTGCTCGATGAATTCAAAGAAGGCGGCAACGGCCGCCCGGACCCGCAGCCGGTTGTCGGTGGTGGTCCGGAGTGCCTGGCGGACGCTGGACACCATGCTGTCGACATGCTGGGCCAGCACTGCCAGATAGAGTTCGAGCTTGCTCGAAAAGTGTTGGTACAGAACAGGTTTGCTGACTCCGGCGCGTTCGGCGATCTCGTCCATGCCGGCCGCGTGATATCCGCGGTCGACGAAAACCTCACTGGCAGCGACCAACAACTGCCCGCGGCGCTCGTCCCGGGGGAGCCGACTGCCACGCTTGCTCGCGCCTGCCGTGCTACTCGGCGGCCGGTCACCCTGGGCCGATTTGGCGCCCCGCCGTACGGATCTGCTGGCGAGCTCGCTCATCACGTCCTCAATCTGAATTGGTACATGGCCGGCCGCTTGCATGCGGTTTTCTGCGTGTTTCACCACGCAGGGCCATCGGGAAGACATTACTACCCGCGGGTGTCGAACCCATGAAATAACAGCTGGCAAGCCGTGCCGGGCGCGCCTAGGACGGTCGGCGTGCGTCGCTGTGCCATCCTTGATCGGTGACCTACGACCCCGGGCGTCGCGGGCCTAGTCGCGCGCCGGAGTTGCGTAGCGAGTGGCGGGAGCCTCTACGCGCGCAACGCGACCCGTTGGCGGAGGATTCCGGACGGGTCAGGTCCAACCGCGATGACCGCCAGCGCTGGCGCAAGCAGTCCTGGCTCGGCCGGTTCGTCTCCACCTACGGTTGGCGGGCGTATGCGCTGCCGATCCTGCTGGTCGTCACCGTGCTGGTGCTCTACCAGACCATCACCGGCCCACAGACCGAAGCGCCGGCCACCGCCGTCGAACCCGTCCAGGGACCCCCGACCATCGGGGTCGAGTCCACGGCGATCATCGGCGCGCCGCCGAAGGGCCTGTCGCAGTTCGATGCGAATCTGCCGACCGGCATCCTGCCCGCCGGTGGCCCGTTCACCGAGGCCGGCGCCGGCACCTGGCACATCGTGCCGGGCGCCGAACAGCAGGTGGGCCAAGGCACCGCAAGAGTCTTCACCTACACCGTCGAGGTCGAGGACGGACTGGACACCACGTCTTTCGGCGGTGACAACGGGTTCGCGCAGATGGTCAGTCAGACCCTGTCGAATCCGAAGAGCTGGGTGCACAACCCCCAGTTCGGTTTTGTCCGGATCGACGGCGCTACGGGCGTGGAGCCCGATTTCCGGGTCTCGCTGACATCTCCGCTGACCATCCGCGGAGGTTGCGGCTACGAAATCCAGCTCGAGGCGTCCTGCTACAACCCGGCGTACGCTGCCGCCGCCGGAGACGCGCCGCAACCGCGCGTGCTGCTCAACGAGGCCCGATGGGTGCGCGGGGCGGTGTCCTTCCAGGGTGATGTGGGCTCCTACCGGCAATACCTGATCAACCACGAGGTGGGCCACGCCATCGGCTATCAGCTGCACGAACCCTGTCCCGGAAACGGCGACCTCGCGCCGATCATGATGCAGCAGACCTTTTCCACGGCCAACAACGATGCGGCCCGTTTCGACCCGGGGCAGATCCCGGCCAACGGCCTGACGTGTCGGTTCAACCCCTGGCCGTATCCGATCGCCTGAAGTCCGCCCGAACGTACGGTCGGCGATCTTGTTCCGAGTGCGGCGCACCGTGATCGTCGATCTCGGTGCCGTACGGACTGTCGGGAAGGTCTGGCGGACGATTACGGTTGTTGTTAACACTCGACGTCCTGTCGAGCGCAAGATTCGTGCAATCGAGGAGATAAAACGGTGTCGTCGTTGCCGCCGCTGGTAGCGCCAGCAGCCGAGCTCACGCGCGAGGAAGTTGCGCGCTACAGCCGGCACCTGATCATCCCGGACCTGGGCCTCGACGGGCAGAAGCGGCTGAAAAATGCCCGCGTGCTGGTCATCGGCGCCGGCGGCCTGGGCTCGCCGACGCTGCTCTATCTCGCCGCGGCGGGTGTGGGCACCATCGGCATCGTCGAGTTCGACGTCGTCGACGAGTCCAATCTGCAGCGCCAGATCATCCACGGCCAGTCCGATATCGGCCGCTCGAAAGCGCAGAGTGCGCGTGATTCGATCCTGGAGATCAATCCGCTCGTCACCGTGGTGCTGCACGAAGAACGGCTCGAATCCGACAACGCCGTGGGCCTGTTCACCCAATACGACCTGATTTTGGACGGCACCGACAACTTCGCGACGCGCTATCTGGTCAACGATGCCGCCGTGCTGGCAGGCAAGCCGTACGTGTGGGGATCGATCTATCGCTTCGAAGGCCAGGTCTCGGTGTTCTGGGAGGACGCTCCCGACGGTCTGGGCCTCAACTACCGCGACCTGTACCCCGAGCCACCGCCCCCGGGCATGGTGCCGTCGTGCGCCGAGGGCGGCGTCTTGGGCATTCTGTGTGCGTCCATCGCGTCGGTGATGGGCACCGAGGCCATCAAGCTGATCACCGGTATCGGGGACACGTTGCTGGGCCGCCTGATGGTCTATGACGCGCTCGACATGACCTATCGCACCATCAAGATCCGCAAGGATCCGGCGACACCGAAGATCACCGAGCTCATCGACTACGACGCCTTCTGCGGCGTGGTCTCCGACGCCGCGGTCGACGCCGCAGCCGGGTCGACGATCACGCCCCGTGAGCTCCGTGAACTGCTCGACTCCGGCAAGAACGTCGCACTCATCGACGTCCGTGAGCCTGTCGAGTGGGACATCAACCACATCCAGGGCGCCGAACTGGTGCCCAAGTCTGCACTCGAATCCGGCGCAGGGCTGGCGAAACTGCCGCATGACCGCACACCGATTCTGTACTGCAAGACCGGGGTCCGTTCGGCCGAGGCGCTGGCAGTGATCAAGAAAGCCGGGTTCGCCGATGCGCTGCACCTCCAGGGCGGCATCGTGGCGTGGGCCAAGCAGATCGAGCCGGACATGGTGACGTACTGATCTGTGGCTACTGAGCTCGTTGCCGCGACACGTCCGGCACACCCTGGTAGGCGGGCCGATTCGGCGGGCCCGCGACGATAGGCTGACGCCCATGACTGTCGATGCGCCGCCCGATCATCTCTTGGCGGCGTTCGGGCTCGGTGGCGCGCGGCCGGTGTTGCTGGGCTCGAGCTGGGAGGGTGGCTGGCGCTGCGGCGAGGTGGTGCTGTCGCTGGTGGCCGATCACGCCCGGGCCGCGTGGTCGGCAAAGGTCCGCGAGACGCTGTTCGCCGACGGGGTCCGGTTGGCTCGCCCGGTCCGTTCCACCGACGGCCGCTATGTCGTCAACGGTTGGCGGGCCGACACCTACGTCACCGGTACGCCGGAACCGCGCCACGACGAGGTGGTCTCGGCTGCGGTGCGACTGCACGAGGCCACCGCCAAGCTCGAACGCCCACGCTTCCTGACCCAGCCCCCGGTGGCGCCGTGGGCCGAGGTCGACGTGTTCATCGCCGCCGACCGTGCCGCGTGGGAGGAACGGCCGCTGCACTCGCTGCCGGCCGGGGCGAGGGTGTCACCCGGGTCGGCCGACGGGCAGCGCTCCATCGACCTGATCAACCAGCTTGCGACGTTGCGTAAACCGACCAAGAGCCCGAACCAACTGGTGCACGGCGACCTCTACGGCACGGTTCTGTTCGCCGGCACGGCCGCCCCCGGAATCACCGATATCACGCCGTACTGGCGGCCGCCGTCGTGGGCCGCGGGTGTCGCCGTCATCGATGCGCTCGCCTGGGGTGAGGCCGACGACGGCCTGATCGAGCGCTGGGACGCCCTGCCGGAGTGGCCGCAGATGTTGTTGCGGGCGTTGATGTTCCGGTTGGCGGTCCATGCGCTGCATCCACGTTCGACGGCGACGTCGTTTCCGGGGCTGGCGCGTACGGCGGCGCTGGTGAGGTTGGCACTTTAGAACTGGTGGCGCACCTGCGGCAGCGGGACGCGACCGTCGGTGGCCAGCACTCCTTCCGCGCGCAACCGCGCGAGTTGCCGGGTCGCCAGATGCTCGGCAGGCCGGCCGGAGGCCCGGATCACCCGGTGCCA